>DASTKI010000195.1:0-10089 GCA_035716045.1 Ktedonobacterales bacterium | reverse complement strand
CTGGTCCGCCGCCGCTCCCGCCGAAACGACCGACGCCGCCCCGAGCGAGCCATGGCGCGCCGCCCTCCGCGCCCGCTTCTCCCTCCCCGAGGGCGAAGGCGACGCCAGCTAGCGCTCGCTACCCTCCCCGAGGGTCAGCCCCGCCAGCCACCGCCGCGTCTCGCGTGGTGAGCGCAGCCGGATGAAGCGCGCCCCCGCCGCCTCGGGCAGCGTCGGGATCAGCGGATACTCCCGCCGGTGCTTTGGCCGCTGCTGGATGATCCACAGGAACAGCGACTCGCGGGTGAGGAACTGGTCCCAGAGCCGCTCGCGGTTGCCGCTCCAGAGCTGAACGCCCGCCACGCTGCGCCAGACCGTGCGCCGGAAGAGCCGCGCCATCACGAATGGTAAGGGATAGTCGAGCCAGACGAACGCCGTCGCCCGCGGCCACACCAGATCGCGTCCCTTCGTGTAATTGCCATCCACCACCCAGGCGTCGCCCGCCGTCACCTCCGCCAGCCGCTGGCGGAAGACCTCGAGTGGCGCTTGCTCCCAGTTCGGCTCCCAGTTCAGCGCGTCCAGCTCGATGTGTGGCGCGTCCAGCAGCCGCGCCAGCGCCGCCGCCAGTGTCGTCTTGCCCGACCCAGAGAGGCCCAGCACTACCACCCTGCTGCCCAGCGCCGCTCGCGCTCGCGCCATCCTCTCCGCCTCTCCCGCCTCCTCCACCTCCATCTGATTCCCCGGCTCACGATGCGCCATGCTCCATCGCTCCTTTCGCCGTATCGCGGAGACAAAGCGATAGAGCATAGCACATCTCGGCCGCCGCCTGCCAGGCGTTAGGGCGTCAGGCGGTTGATATCACGTGGGAACAGCGTCACCAGCTTGACGCTCGGGGCGCCCGTCAACTGCGCGATCACCCGCTCCAGCCCGATAGCGAAGCCCCCTTCCGGCGGCATCCCATAGCGGAACGCCTCTAGGTACCACCCGAACGGTTCCCCCGGCAGTCCGTGCGCCGCCAGCGCCGCCACGTAGTCCTCATAGCGGTGCAGCCGCTGCCCGCCCGTCACCACCTCCATTCCTCGGAACAGCAGGTCGAACGAGTTGGAATACTCCGGCCGCCGTGCGTCGGGATGCGTATAGAACGGCCGCTTGCGCATCGGATAGCCCGTCACGTACAGGAAATCGCTGCCATGCTCGGCGCGCGCCCACTCGCCCAGCCAGCGCTCGTCTTGCGGCGAGAGGTCCGGCTCCCCGCGCGTATCCACCCCATGCAGCCGCAGGATCAGCTCCTGCGCCTCGCTGATGTGGATGTGCGGGATGACCGCCGGGACCGCCGGCATATCCACCCCCAGCAGCGTCAGCTCCGCCTCGCGCTCCGCCGCGATCCGCGCCAGCATGCCTGCGATCGCCTCGCGCAGCAGCGCCATCACCGTGAAGTGGTCCTCGATGAAGCCGAACTCCGCGTCCAGGCTGACATACTCGTTCAGGTGCCGCGCCGTGTCGTGCGGCTCCGCCCGGAAGACTGGCCCGACCTCGAAGACCCGCTCGAAGACGCCAACCATCGCCTGCTTGTAGAACTGCGGGCTCTGCGCCAGAAACGCCTGGCGGTCGAAATAGTCCACGCGGAAGACGTTCGCGCCGCTCTCTGTGGCCGCCGCGACGATCTTTGGCGTCTGGATCTCGGTGAAGCCCAGCCCGCTCAGCGTCTCGCGGAATCCCGCCATCGCGCTCGCCGCCAGCGCGAACGCCGCCCGCCGCCGTGGGTGGCGGTTGGTGACCACCGCGTGGTCGAGCAGCGCTCCCACCCCCGCCTTCAGCTCGCGCTTGCTCAGCGTCACCGGCGGCGCCTCCCGTACCGGCGTGATCACCTCCACTGTGATGTCATGCAGCTCCACGCCGCCCGGCGCCTGTGGGGCTTGCGCCACTATCCCGCTGACCGCCACCACGCTCTCCACGCCCACCGCCTCCAGCGGCGCCAGCTCAACCGCCGACGCCGCCACCGCCTGCGCCTCGCCCCAGCCATCGCGCACGATCAGGAACGTGATCGCTCCCAGCCGCCGCACGCTGCGCAGCCAGCCCCGCAGCAGCGCTCGCTCGCCCACATGCCCCGCAAGCTCCACTGTCCGCACGCGCGCGACCGCTGCAACCGCGCTCGTCGCCTTGGTTCTCTTTGTCGCCATAACGTGATCGCTCCCAATTCTCCGCGTCCGCGCGCTCAACGCCGGACGCCTGTCACAGCCTGCCAGAGCCAACCCGCGACGCACTGCGTCGTGAGTAGTGGGATGGGAGCGCGCCCCGGCAGGCCCGGTTGGGGAATCAGTCAGGCGCGCTCCCAGCGGTTGGCGTCACCGGCGCGTGGCGGCGCGGCGAAACGCTCGCGTTTATCCATCTCGCGTCCTCCTGGGAAAATAGCGCCGCGATCTTCTGGCGCAAGACAACACAAAGCCCCCGTCCAGCATGTGGACGGGGGCCAAACAGCCTGCCCGTGGGGCCACCACGATTCGCCCACCCGTGCGCAAATGCGCCGGGCGGACCTCAGCCGGCTCCTCCATCGCGGGAGAAGCCGCCGCGCGCTAACGGGCGCGACCCGTGACTGGCTACTATGCCGGCGGCATGGCCGCCAGCGGTTCGCCGTCAGGCTGGGGAGGTGTTGCCAGTGAAGTGTGGGACGGCGGCGCTCGCAGCGTGCGCGCCGCTCTCTGGGCGTCCCGATTCGCTCCCGGCCTGTTCTCCCTCATCGCCTGTGCTATGGGTGATTCTGCTCGCAGCCTACCACGCCCGCGCAGGAAGCGTCAACGGCCATGCTCATGCAGCCAGCCCAGCAGCGACCGCACGCTCGCCGTCGCCAGGGCGACGCTGCTATCCGCCGCCCCGTAATACATAAAGAGTGTATCGCCATCGTCGCCAAGGGTCTGCCCGCAGGGAAACACGACATTGTTGACATCGCCGGTACGCTCATAGTCCGCCTCAGGCGCGAAGACCCACTCGTCCCCTCGCAGCAGGCAGCGCTCAGGCTGTCGCAGGTCGAAGAGCGCGAGACCCAGCCGGTAGAGCGCGCCTGACACCGTCGAGCGCACGCCGTGGTAGATCATCAGCCAGCCCTCCGGTGTCTCGATCAGTGGACCAGACAGGCCGATTTTATTGGCGTCCCACCACGCGCCCTCGCGCGCCTCGAGCATCAGGTGATGGCGACCCCAGTACGTCATGTCGGGCGAGTACGAGATCCAGATATTGGCCCCACCGGGTTCGATCGGACGGTGGATGAGCGCCCACTGGCCATTAATGCGCTGCGGCAGCACCGCGGCGTCTTTGTCCTCAGGCGGCATGATGGGGCCCAGCCGCTCGAAGTCCACGAAATTCTCCGTCCGGGCCAGTGAGACACCGGGGCCGTTGCGTGAATAGGCGGTATAGGCGATGTAATACGCATGGTGTTCGGGCACATAGGTGATGCGTGGGTCCTCGATACCCGACACTTCCTCAGGATGCTGGACGGCGTCGGGCAGCAGCGTCGGCTGCGGATCAATCCGCCAGCCATCAACGCCGTTGGTGGAGCGCGCGGCGCTCAGGTGCGAATGCCCCCGCCGGTCTTCGACACGGCAGAGCAGCAGTGTTGTGCCATCGGCGAGGCGTACGGCTCCAGGATTGAACACCGTATTGATAGGATACGGCCAGTCGGAGCGGCTGAGAATCGGGTTGTTGGGGCTCCGGTGAAAAAGCGGCTCGTGTGGATTATTGGCGGACGTCATTGACGCTCCTCGTTGATGGCGCAAGCCTGCGACCACCCGCCGCGCTGGCGGATGGCAGGCTTGTAAGTATCGCACGGATGGCGTTACAGTGCTGCGCTCGCAGGGGCCACCCCCGCGGAAAGCAGCAGGTCGGCCTCGCGCGCAGCCTCTTCTGTGGCCTCTTCCGCCTCAGCCAGCCGCAACTCCAGGGAGGACAGCAGAAACGCGAGCGTTGATTCGGCGCCCTGATTCTGGTTCACCCAATTGGGTTGGAGGCCGTCGAAGCATGCGCCCGTCTGAGCATCGAACATCGGCGTGTGGAGGTCATTGGCGCCGAGAAACCAGCCGAACACGCCCTCAGCCCGCTGGCGCCATTCCTCGTCGCCCGTGACGCGGAAGGCGTCCAGATAGGCGGCGGTAGTCGCATACGCCTCGATGGGCTGCTGATCAAAGCGGGCGCGGGCCTCGCCACGTTGGTAGAAGCCCAAACATCCAACAGGCGTGAACTGCCCCCAGGCGCCGGACTGCGCACGCTCCAGCCAGGTCAGCGCCGTCACCGCCGCCTCAACGTACCCTGCCTGACCCATCGCATGGCCGGCCAGCAGCAGCGCGCGCGGCAGCGTGGCGTTGTCATATGTCAGGCGATCCTCGAACCAGGGCCATTCCGCTGTGGCAGACGCCTCGTACAGCCGCATGAGCCGGGCCGCGAGCTCATCGCGCGCCCGCTGGGCGTCACGATCTTCGCCGAAGCGTTTGAGATACTCCTGAAGGCCAAGCAGCGTGAATGCCCAGGCGCGTGGCGACGTGAAGCGCATCGCAGCGGGAAGCGCATGGCCAAAGAGCGAATTCGCCAGGCCGATCCAACCCTGATTGGTTGAGCGTCCAATCGTGACGCCTAGCGACCAGAGCGCGCGCCCATGACTGTCTTCCGAGCCCTGGTCTTCCAGCCACCGCCGGTCATAGGCCAGCATATTCCGAAAGCGCCCAGTGGCGCCGTTGAACGCGAAGGAGAGGAATGCCAGGTAGCGTGTCGTCAGGTCTTCCACCATCTCAGGCTCGTCGCTTCCGAGTTTCTCGAGGAAGACGGCGGCAATCAGCCCGCGCGCGTTATCGTCGATGGAGTACCCTTCGCGATAGTTGGGAACCGAGAAGGTGGCGTGCTGTGTCAAGCCAGTGTCGTCGGTCATCCGGCGCAGGTGGCCGAGACGCAGCGGCGGAAGCGCTCGTGACTGCGCCTCCGGGTAGGATCCACTTACGGAACGCGGCAGAAGCAAGCGCCCGTCGAGGACCTGAAGGAAGAGGCGCTGGTACCGCTCCGCGACGCGCGGCCAGATCATCTCGCGACCGTGCATGTATGCGCGCTTGCGCATGGCATGGCGCGCGGCGTCGTTTCCGAGCAGCTCGATGACACGCTGGGCAATAGCGGCGGAATCGCGGAACGGGACGAGCGCGCCCCGGCCCTCGCCGAGCAACTCTTCGGCATGCGCGTAAGGTGTCGAGATCACGGCCTTGCCCGCGCCGACCGTATAGGAGAGCGTGCCAGAGACAACCTGCTCAGGGTTGAGGTAAGGCGTGACGTAGATATCGGCGGCGCCGATCCACTCGACCAGCTCCTCCAGCGGCACGAACTGGTCGTAGAAAACCACGTTCTGCTCGACGCCTAGCTCGCGCGCGAGACGCTGGAGCTCCAGGCGATACGCCTCGCCGTGCGCGCGCCGCACATGCGGATGTGTCGCGCCGAGCACGACGTAGAGCGCGTTAGGATGCTGCTCCAGGATAGCCGGCATCGCCGCGATCGCGTACTCGATGCCTTTGTTGGGTGAGAGCAGACCGAATGAGAGCAGGACTGATTTGCCTTCGGCGTCGAACTGGTCCTTATAGAAGTTGGGATCAACGAATGGGACATCGGGAATCCCGTGCGGAATGAACGTGACCTTCCGCGGCGGCGTTTGGTAGAAATCAATGAGGACATCGCGCGCGTGGTCGCTCATGACCACCAGCCGGTCAGAGAGGCGCACGATCTCCTCCATCACCTGCCGTTGCGTCGGATCGGGGTCACGAAGGACCGTATGGAGCATCGTAACGACAGGCGCGCGCACGTTGCGCAGCAACTCGAGGATATAGCCGCCAGACAGCCCGCCAAAGATGCCGTACTCATGCTGGAGTACGACCAGGTCCACGCCATTCGTGTTCAGGAAGTCAGCGGCCCGGCGATACGACTCAATGTCCCCTTCCGCGATCTCGAACCGCACGCGCGCGGGGTAGGCGTAGGTTTCGGCGCCATCGTTGATGGCGATGGCAAAGATATTCGCATCTGAAAACTGTCTGGCAAGCGCCTCGCTGAAATCAGCGCTGAAAGTGGCGATTCCGCAGTGGCGCGGGAGGTAGGTGCCAATGACCGCGATCTGTTGAATCGGGGATGTCGGCGTGTGATCCATTTTGTTCCTGTCCGCCCTCGCCCACAGCGAACACCGCGCGCGGCGCGCTGTCTGTGGAAGCGTGGGGCTATGTGGGGAAGCGTCACGCCCCCAGGAGAGGCCTGGGCGTCGTCCCGCTCTCGTGACGTCAGGCGTCTCGCTGCCTGCCGATGAGGAGGAGTATCCTAGCGTTTTCCTGGCAGCATCGCAAGGGCGTCAAAGATCATGCGTGATGAACAACACGCCTGGCCCGCATCGTCGCGCGGCCGTGTGTGACGGACGGCTCAGCCGGAGCAGCCTCACGGTGAGCATGCCCCATGATTGGGGCAGAGATAGCGCGCGGGAGTGTCCCGTCCTGTCGTGGGACACTGCCCTCCAGGCGCCAATGACTGGCGGTCAATGCAGACCACCGTTCTTCAGGGTCTGCTCTCCCAGCGCCTTACGCCATACACCATATCGCTGGTGTTCGAGTGTTTCCGGCTACACCGCCTCGTTCACCCTTATGGCTTACGGGCGGCCGTCAGAAACCTAGCGCGCGCGCCTGAGCCACGGGGCAATCCGCATCATGCGCGCCACTGTAGCCATATGCCCCGCCGCGCTTGAGCGAGCACTGCAAGCACGATTCAATCATCGTGACAGCGTCGCGACACATGCGCGCCTCGGCCATCCGCAGCACGATCGGGCGCAGCGCCGCGTTCTCGGTCTCTAACTGCCCCACACGCAGACGCAGCTCTTCGACGGTCATCTCGGCGATATCGGTCGCCACGATCGTCACTGTTCGGGATTCCATGATAGTCAGCCTTTCCGCTCGCATCGAATACGCGGCGCGGAGCGTTCCTTCCCGCAGCCAGTCGCCACGCGCCGCACAGCGGCGATACATCCAGTGGAGACGTCGGAAGCGTCCCAACCCGACGCGATCCAGAGTACCGGGGAAGAGATGAAGAAGCCAGGTAGCCTGTTTGAGGGCTATCCGAACACCCCAGCAAGGCGACGGCGCTTTACCAGGCGGGTACGGCGCCATCGCGCGCAGGCGTCAGATTGTGATTGGCGTCTGGCTCATTAGGGGAAGTTATCCAGGAGATTTCTCAAGGAAGCTGCAAATCGTTGTAGCTTTAAGGAGTATAGCACACACAAGGCGCAGGCATGCTCCGGCGCGCATGTCCAGAAGCGCGAAAAAACCGGGAGCGGCGCGACGAGGCGATCTCCTTCCCCGGCGGTGTTGCAGTGGGCCAGGCCGAGGCGCAGCGCGCCGCCCCCCTCTTCCGAACCCAGCCGCTCCATTAGAGTTAGGTAGTGTCAGGGCGTAGTAGGCGCCGTCCCAGGCGAAGATTCCCCACGCGACCAAGCCAGCCGCGACCAACCTAGCGTCGCAGTGTTAGGCGACCTGTACAATCTCAATTGGCATTGCGATGTTCGCCAGCGCATTAAGGTCAGGCGATGAATCAGGTCCTCGTTACGGTTCTCTTTGGTCTGGCCGCCGCCCTCTTCTGGGGCAGCGGCGATTTTAGCGGCGGATTGGCCTCGCGCCGCGCCAAAGCCACCAGCGTGATCATCATCGCCTATGCGCTCGGGTTCGTCTTCCTGATCGCGCTGGCGCTGGTCTTTCGCGAGCCCTTTCCCCAGCCAAGCGACTTCCTCTGGGGCGGTCTAGCCGGCGTGGCCGGAGGCCTCGGCCTGCTCGCGTTCTATTCGGCGCTCTCCAGTGGCAAGATGGGGATCGCCGCTCCGGTCTCAGCGTCACTGACGGCGACGCTCCCCGTCCTGTTCAGCGTGTTCACCGTGGGGCTTCCCCGCCCGCTGCAACTAGGCGGCTTCGCGCTGGCGGTCGTCGCCATCGCGCTGATCTCGCGCCCCGATGAAGCCGGGAAGGTCAATGGGTCGGCGGAAGGTATTGGGCTGGCGCTGCTGGCAGGCTGCGGCTTTGGCCTCTTCTTCATCCTCATCAGCCGGGTAAGCCCGGCGACCACCTTTGGCTCGCTGTCTATTGCGCGCTTCTCTTCGGTGGCCGTGCTGCTGGCGCTGGCGGGGCTCCGGCGGCAGCCGGTCAGTGTAGGGAGGGCCGTTTTGCCGCTGGTGGCGGTCGCGGGCGGCCTGGATGCGCTGGGGAACGTCTTCTTCCTGCTCGCCGCCCACAGCGGCCGGCTGGACGTCGCCGCCGTGGTGGCGTCGCTCTACCCGGCGGCGACGGTGCTGCTGGCGGCGCTCGTCCTGCGCGAGCGCGTGCGGCGCATTCAGGCGGTCGGCATCGTGCTGGCGCTCATCGCCATCCCGCTGATCTCCGCCTGATTTGGCCTGATCGGCCTGGTTGCGCGGCGACGGCGGCCGCTCAGCCGCCCACGATCTCATGCAGCGCCGCGACGATGCGGTCCACCTCCTCGGCGGTGTTGTAGTGGGCGAGGCCGAGGCGCAGCGCGCCGCCGTTCTCCTCCAGCCCCAGCCGCTCCATGAGGGTCAGGGCGTAGTAGTTGCCATCCCAGGCGTAGATCCCGCGCGCGGCTAGGCCCTCCGCCAGCGCACGTGGCGTATGCCCGGCGATGGTCAGCGCCACAGTGGGCACGCGCCGCGCCATCTGCTCGGCGTCGGTCTCATCCGTCAGGCCGTAGAGCGTGACGCCTGGCAGCGTCTTGAGGCCCGCCAGCAGGCGCTCGATCAGCTCGCGCTCATACGCCTGGATCGCCGCCATCGCCGCGTGCAGCGCCAGCCGCCGCCCCCGCATGCCGGGGAACCGCGCTTGCGCCACTTTGGTCGAGCGCGGGGCGAGGCTCGCCAGATACTCCAGCGCCGCCAGCGTCCCGGCCTGCAGCTCGTGCGCCTGCGTCCCCGTCTCCCAGCGGTCGGGGATGGCGTCGCTGGCTGGGCGCACCTTGTAGGGCGTCAGCCGCTCCAAGTGTTCGCGCTTGCCCCAGACAATCCCCTGGTGCGGGCCGAAGAACTTGTACGCTATGACGCAATCTGCGCCTCATAGGCAAGCGCCGATGGGCATTGTGCGCTTGTCACTGCCTACGATCGCGTGGACTGATGTGGAGGCCGCTGCATTGGCGAAGTGAGCGCGAGCTGAGCATATGGACGCGGGAGAGGCTGGCCCAATGGTCCGGCCTCCCCCGCGTCCCATCGCAACAATCTTATGCTCCTGGCTCTGCGCGGATGATCTCCTGAAGCGCAGTGAGCAAGCGCTCTACCTCGTCAATAGTGTTGTAATGCGCTAGGCCTATGCGCAGCGCGCCACCAGACTCTTCAAGACCAAGGCGCTCCATGAGGGTAATAGCGTAGTAATTCCCATCCCAGGTAAAGATGCCACGCTCGCCGAGGGCCGTCGCCAGCTCGCGCGGCGTGTGGCCTTCGATCGTGATCGCGACAGTCGGCACCCGCAGGCTCAAGTCATCTTGAGTCGCAAGGCCATAAACGCGCACGCCGGGAAGAGCCGCCAAGCCCTCAATCAGCCTCCCCACGAGCGTGCGCTCATAGTCCTGGATCGCCGCCATCGCGACATGGAGCTCGAGACGACGGCCAATCATCGTCGGGAACCTATTCGCATACGGATCCATGTGTGAGCGGCCAAGCGACGCCAGGTAGTCAAGCGTCCCGATCACTCCGGCAAGGCACTCGTGGTTCTGCGTGCCAGTCTCCCATTTCGTTGGAGGTTGGTCATCGGCCGGGCGCACCTTGTACGCCGCGAGCGATTCGAGCAGCGCAAGCTTGCCGTAGACGATGCCCTGATGAGTCGAGAAGAACTTATATGCTGAGCACGCGAGGAAGTCGCAATCCAGCGCCTGGACATCAATCGGCCCATGTGGAGCATACTGGACCGCGTCGACATAGGCCAGCGCTCCCACCTCATGCGTCCAGCCAATGATCGTTTGGATGTCGTTGATCGTACCTACCGCGTTCGACGCGTAGCCCACCGCGACGACCTTCACGCGATCGGTGATCTTGGCGCGCAGATCATCCATGTCGAGCGTGCAGCTATC
>DASTKI010000194.1:0-15863 GCA_035716045.1 Ktedonobacterales bacterium | reverse complement strand
GCGTCTACGGCATGCGCGCGGGCGCGCTCGATGGAGCCAGGATGCGCGTCGAAGCCGGTGAAGTGGGAGTTCGGGAACGCGCTGGCGAGGATGATAGTTGAGGCGCCGTGGCCGCAGCCGATATCCGCCACCTTCGCGCCGCGCTCCAGCTTCGCCCGCACGCCGTCGAGCGCGGGAATCCAGCTCTGGACGAGGTTGGCGAGGTAGCCGGGCCGGAAGAGCCGCTCGCAGCCCTGGAACATGTAGGCGTCGTGCTCGCCCCAACGCATGCCGGCGCCGGTGCGGAAGTTCTCGCGGATGCGCGGCTCGGCCTTGGTCATCGCCAGCGCAATCATCAGCGCGCCGCCGAGATAGAAGGGGCTGTCCTCGTTCAGCAGGGCCACCGCCTGCTCATCTGGCAAGGAGTAGCGCCCGGTCGCGGCGTCATACGCGATGTACCCGGCGGCGGCCTGATTGATCAGCCACTCGCGGACGTAGCGCTCGCTGGTCTGTGTGCGCTCGGCGAGCTCAGGTGAGGTCAGCGGGGCTACGCCAGCCATAGCCCGGTATAGGCCGAGCTGGTCGCCGATGACGGCCAGCGCCACACTCACCGTGGCCGCGCAATCGGTGACCACTTTGCCCATGAACTGCTGGGCCTTCTCGGGATCAATCTGTGTGGGGAGGACGGTTGCCGTGGCAGCTTGAGTCGTGGTGTTGGGCGAGCTCATGGTAATGCTCCCTCGTGGTTTGGCGGCGCGATCCCCATGGATCACGCCAGGAAAAACGGCAACAGGGGTCCGTGGCGCGGCGAATGTCGTCGCGTCTGTCTGGTAGTTGTGGGTGTGGATGCCGTTTGGGGCGCAGGCTGGCGCCTAAGCCCGGGCGCCCAGCAGGCGGCTAGCGATGATCTGCGGCGAAAGGACGACGCAGGCTAGCTCGGCGAGGGCGCCGCGCCCCGGTGAGGATGGCTTGTCTATGAGGAATCGGCTGGCAGCCGGTCGCCATACAGCGCGTTCACGATCAGCCACTGCCCCTCGCAGCGCGCCAGCTGCAGGTAGTCCACGTACTCGTAGGAGTCTGCCCTGGCGCTGGCGATGTCGCCATAGACATCCAGGATCGTGACCTCATAGAACCGTTTCTCGACTGGCGCATCATTGCCGCCGCCTCGCTGCGTCATGTCTAGCATGTCGCGCTGGGTGAGATGCTGGACACGCTCCGCGCCCGTCTGCGAATCGCGCAGAATCGCGCGCTTCGCCAGCTCAGGGTGCAGGCAGCGGCCCATCCGGCCCACATCGCCTTCATACCAGCTTTGCATGTAATCCAGGGCGGCATCGCGAATCGCCGCGAGGTCGGCGGCGCGCCGCTCTCCGGTCGTTTGATGCGCCATCGCGCTCCACTCCTTTCTCGCCCCTGTGACTCCATCAGGGCGCCTTAGCCTTAGATCAACTCGGCGATGCGCGCCGCCGCGCGCGCGGCGCCATCGCTCTCGACGGGACGATAGTGGACGGGGCGGCTGATCTCCTCCGCGATAGCCGCCGCGATGACGTCGGGCGCCGCGGTCTCGTACTCCATGCAGCGTCCGGCGCCGTAGCGCTCGAGTCGGCGCCGGACGTGGAAGTTCTGCTCGAAGTGGTGGCGCAAGGGGAAGTACAGGAACGGGCGCTGGTTGGCCGTCAGCTCCATGCAGGTGGTCAGGCCACCCTGGACCACGGCCAGGTCACAGGCAGCCAGATGGCGGTACAGGTCGTGGACGTAGGCGCGCACCTCCAGCCCATCGGCCTGCGGGAACGCCGTGGGATCAATGCGCGGCCCCGTGACCACGATCATCCGCAGCGCGGAGACGCGCCGCTTGGCCTCCGGGAACGCGGCGATCACGCGGCGCAGCAGGCTTCCGCCGACACCAGAGCCGCCGACCGTTACGATGCAGACGTGCTCGTCCGGGCGATAGCCAAGCTCGTGGCGCAGCGCTTCGCGGTCGGCGAACGCGCGCGGATCGAAGCCGGTGATGTAGCCGCTGAAGTCGAAGTGGCGCTCTGTCCAGTCACGGATGAGGGGCAAATCCTTGCCGAAGGTGTCAGGCACGATGTCGTCGGGGGCGCCGACGAAAATCGCGCGGTCGCGCAGACGCGGATAGCGCTCGATGTGCTCGATCATCTCGGCGTTGTAGTCGCTGGTCAGGAATGACTCGTGCTCGCCGCCGTCCGCCATCGGGAGGTAGCCGACGAAGTCGGTCATCCAGACGTAGGCCGCGCGCTTCTCCTCGGGATTCTCGTGCAGGAAGTAGTCCAACTCCCAGGCCTCGTCACCGATCCACAGGTCGTAGTCTTCGGCGGTGACAACGTCGTGGAAGACCATGTAATTGGCGACCATGATCTCGTCCATGCGGCGCAGCGCCTGGAAGCACTGCAGGTCATGCTCGGCGGACTCGCTCTCGATGTGACGCGACTCGCTGGCCAGCAGCGCGCTTGCCGGATGGATGCGCTCGCCGCGCTGCTCCAGTACGAGCGTGACAGGATGCTGCGCCAGCCAGTCAATCTGGAGATCCGGCCGCAGCGCGCGCAGCTCCGCGGCGATGGCGGCGTCGCGCTGGGCATGCCCAAGCCCGATAGGCGACGAGATGTAGAGCGCGCGTTTGGCGCGGCGGCGGCCGCGCGTCCAGGTCAGCGAGCGCGGCGGCTCGGGCGCGGTGAACTGGCGTAGCAGCAGGTTCACCTTCACGGGATCGCGCGCCTGGGGCGCATGGCCGCCACCCTCGATGGTTACCAGCGCGCCGCCTGTGTTCTCGGCCAGCGTCCGCCCCTGCATGTAGGGAATGATGGCGTCCTCGTCGCCGTGAATCACCAGGACGGGACAGCGCACCCGCTCCGCCAGGGCGCGGACGGCAGTGGCGTTGCGGGTCTTGTCGTTGGGCGGCGTGGTCGTGGCGATTAGCGTCTCAGGTGTCGTCTCAAGCCCCCAGCCAACGGCGTCCTCGATCTGCTTGGTAGAGTGCGGCTCCGTGAAGACCTGGCTGAAGAACCATGCGACGAAATCGGCATAGTGGTCCAGCCAGTACTGTCGATTCCACTTCGCCCATCCTTCCGTGCTGGTGTAGGGCTCGTCAAACGACCGCAACGCCGTATCCTGAGAATTCGCCCGCGGCCGCCACGGCAGAGCGGGGGCGATGAAGACGGCGCCGCGCACACGCTCTGGATGCTCGGCGGCCAGCAGCAGACACCACTTCGCTCCACGTGACACCGAGACTATGTACGCCTGCTCGCAGCCGACCGCATCGAGCACCGCCAGCGCGTCGGCGGCGAACTCGACATCGGCGTAGGCGTCCGCGCCCTCCGGCCGGCTGGAGCGACCGTTACCACGGCCATCGAAGGTGATCACGCGACCGTGGCGGGCAAGATACGGTACCTGCGCCTTCCAGTAGCGCGAGTACACCATGGACCATGTCGGCAGGAGAAGCACAGTCGGCTCGCCAGAGCCAAACACCTCATAGAAGATGCGGACGCCGTCACGCTCGACGAAGCCCTCGGCGTCAGGATAGCGCGCGCGCATCATCACCCTCCTCTTAGTCGCGCCTGACGGCATCCAGCGACACCAGCCAGTTGTCTATCATCGTGAGCAACTCCGCGTGGCCGGTATGGACGCCGCCCAGTCGCTCGAGAATGATCCCCTCGTTGAACGTGACCACCAGCGTGACGATGGCCTCGACCGGAAAACGCTTCACGTCCAGCTCGTACGCCGCGAGGGCGGGCGCGAACGCCTCCGTCAGCGTAGCGCGCCACCTGTCGTGCACCCGCGCCAGTCGCTCGCGCAGGTCGGGTTGGTTCCAGGCCAGCGCTTGCAGCTCGAACCAGATCTTCTGGTAGCCGCTCTCGCGGTCTTCATCCAAGAAGCTCATCGCCGTCCGCCATTTCTCTATGAACGGAACCTCCGCAGCGTACATCGCGCGCTGGCGCTCGATCAGCCGATCGGTATAGCGCTCGAGCACGGCGATGAAGAGCTGCTCCATCGAGCCGAAGTAGTAGTGCACCAAGCCATGGTTGACGCCTGCCTCCTCCGCCAGGCGCCGGGTCGTGATGTTGGCGTAGCCGACCTCGATGAGCAGCCGCTCGGCGGCGTCCAGGAAAGCGGTGACGGTATCGTTGTTGGCGAGAGGACGAGTCATGAGGGCTCCTCTTGGCGCGCGGCTGCATTAGTCATTTGGATTAGTCAAGTGTATAACATACAAGTGATGGGGTTGTCAACAGGGTATGCAAACCTGTGGACAAAGTGAGAGGACAAAACGAGAGCGCGCCCCACCATCTCTGGTAGGACGCGCCTCGAATGGTTCGCGTGGAGTCGGATGCGCTCGCGCCGGGAGGGTATCCCGGGCCAGCCTGCCTGGTACGGTCTAGTACTCTGGCATCTGCGGCGCGGCGGGCTTCTCCTTCTCGGGGATGTCGGTGATCAGCGCCTCGGTCGAGAGGATCATCGCGGCGATGGAAGCCGCGTTCTCCAGGGCGGAGCGCGTGACCTTGGCCGGGTCAATGACGCCCGCGCTGATCATGTCCTCGGTCTTGCTGGTGAGGACGTTGTAGCCGATGTGCTTGCTCTTCTGCTCGACCTGCGCGCGGCGCACCATCTGCACGACGACCGCGCCGTCCTCGCCGGCGTTGACGGCGATCTGGCGCAGCGGCTCTTCGAGCGCACGGCGCAGGATCGTGACGCCGGTGGCCGCGTCACCCTCCAGATGGATGTCGTCAAGTGCTTCGACGGCGTTGAGCAGCGCGACGCCGCCGCCCGGAACGTAGCCCTCCTCGACCGCCGCGCGGGTGGCGGAGAGCGCGTCCTCGACGCGGGTCTTGCGGAACTTCAGCTCGACTTCGGTGCCGGCGCCGACCTTGATCAGGCCCACGCCACCAGCCAGCTTGGCGAGGCGCTCCTGGAGCTTCTCGCGGTCGTAGTCGCTGGTGGTGTTCTCGATCTCAGCCTTGATCTGCTTGATACGAGCCTGGATGCTCGCCTCTTCGCCCTTACCTTCGACGATAGTAGTCTCGTCCTTGGTGGCGATGACGCGGCGGGCCTGGCCGAGGTCGGCGAGGGTCGTGTTCTCCAGGCGGCGGCCCGTCTCTTCGCTGATGACCTGGCCACCGGTCAGGATGGCGATGTCCTGGAGCATGGCCTTGCGGCGGTCACCGAAGCCGGGGGCCTTGACGGCCAAGACGTTGAGGATGCCGCGGAGCTTGTTGACAACCAGGGTCGCCAGGGCCTCGCCGTCCACGTCCTCGGCGATGATGACGATGTTGCGGTTGCCGATCTGGGTCAGCTTCTCGAGCACGGGGAGGATGTCGGCGACGGCGCTGATCTTCTTGTCGGTGATCAGCAGATAGGCGTCGTCAATGACGGCCTCCATGCGGTCGGAGTTGGTGACGAAGTAGGCGGAGCTGTAGCCCTTGTCGAGCTGCATGCCCTCGACGTACTCGGTCTCGAAGTTGGTGCCCTTGCTCTCCTCGACCGTGATCACGCCCTCGCGGCCGACGCGCTCCATGACGTCGGCGATCAGCTCGCCGATCTGGGGGTCAGCGGCGGAGACCGTGGCGATCTGGGCGATCTCCTTGCGGCCGTCAACCGGGGTGGCTTCGCTCTTGATGTAGTCAACAACGGCGGCGACGCCGCGCTCGATGCCCTGGCGCAGTTGCATGGGGTTGGCGCCGGCGGCGAGGTTCTTCAGGCCTTCGGTGACGATGGCCTGGGCGAGGACGGTAGCGGTGGTGGTGCCATCACCAGCGACGTCGTTGGTCTTGGTCGCCGCTTCCTTCAGGAGCTGCGCGCCCATGTTCTCGAAGGGGTCTTCGAGGTTGATCTCTTTGGCGACGGTGACGCCGTCATGGGTAACGGTGGGGGCGCCGAACTTCTTGTCGAGGGCGACGTTGCGGCCCTTGGGGCCAAGGGTGGTCTTGACGGCGGAGGCGAGGATGTCAATGCCCTTCTTGAGTGAGCGCCGGGCCGCTTCGTCGAAGACGAGCTGCTTAGCCATGTGGGGTGGTTCTCCTCACTATGAGATGGTGTTGGCTGTCGGCGCGCGAGCTGAATCTCGCGCGGGGGTGTACGCGGGTGGCGCCGCGTGGCGGCGAGGCTAGGATTCGAGGATGGCGAGGATGTCGCTCTCGCGCAGGACGAGGAGGTCGTCGCCATCGAGCTTGAACTCGGTGCCACCGTACTTGGCGAAGAGGACGCGATCGCCGACCTTGACCTCCATCTCGGAGCGCTTGCCGTTGTCGAGCAGCTTGCCGGCGCCTACGGCGATGACCTCGCCCTCCTGGGGCTTCTCCTTGGCGGTGTCGGGGATGATGAGGCCCGACTTGGTGGTCTCTTCCTTCGCCATGGGCTTGACGACGACACGGTCGCCAACGGGATGGATCTTCGCGGCCACAGCAGTCTCCTCCTGAGGCGCGGCCTTGGCAGCGCCTCGAACTTGACCAGTCTTTTTCATGCTTCTCTCGATATAGCGCCGCACCCCGGTGGGTGAGGCGTCCGGCGGGGCGCCCAGCGGCGGCCCGACCACAGATGAGTATGCCGCGAGCGGCGTTAGACGTGTGTAGGAGGCGCGTTAGAGGCGCGTAGGAGAAGTGTAAGAGAAGCGTTAGAGGGAGCGGCAGGTGTACCGTTAGCGACGGCTGACGGCCGAGAGGAAACAGAGCAGTTCCGCTGCTATTGGTGCTACACTTTGAGGCGTTCGGTATTCGATTTGTGGGTGATGGCGCCGTGCTCTGGTTCTCGGGGAGGGTGGGATGAGACTGTACTATGGCGACAGCTATACGCTTGCTGGCCATACGTTCGATACGACGCGGAAGGCGCGGTGGGTGGCGGAGTCGCTGCGCGCGCGGCCGGTCGCCGGCGTGGCGTTTGTGGAGCCGGAGCAAGTGACGGAGGAGGAGCTGCGCGCGGCGCATGATGAGGCCTACATTCAGGCGGTGAAGTCGGGCGAGCCGCGGGAGCTGGCGGAGTCGCAGGGGTTCGCGTGGGACCCACAGCTGTGGCCGATGGTCTGCGCGTCAACGGGCGGCGCCATCGCGGCGGCGCGGGCGGCGTTGAGCGATGGGGTGGCTGGCTCGCTATCGAGTGGCTTGCATCACGCGCGGCGGGCGCGAGGCAATGGCTTCTGTACGTTCAACGGTCTGGCGCTGGCCGCATTGGATGCGCTGGAGCGCGGGGCGGGGTCTGTGCTCATTCTGGACTTCGACGCGCATTGCGGGGGCGGCACGCATTCACTGGTGGGCGATAATCCGCGCGTGCGTATCGCCGATGTGGCTGTCTCGCCGTTCGATTACTACGAGCCAGCGGGGCGCAACCGGCTGGAGCTGGTGCGGGACGCGGCGCGCTTTATGCCTACAGTTGAGCGCCTGCTGGGGGAGATGGACTCCGCGGAGAAGTACGATCTGTGCCTGTACAACGCGGGCATGGACCCGTATGAGGGGTGCGCGATCGGCGGGTTGGCGGGCATTACGCGGGCGATGCTGGAAGCGCGCGAGCGGCTGGTCTTTGACTGGCTCGGCGCACATGCGCGGGCGGCGGCGTTTGTGCTGGCGGGCGGGTATGTCAGCCAGGCGCTGAGCCAGGACGAGCTAGTGGCGCTGCACCGGATGACGATCGAGCGGGCGAGCGAGGCGTCGCGGGGCTGGGCGCGGTAGGCCCTGCTGGGCTGGCCGCCCAGGGGATGGCCAGCGCTACGCGCGCATGGCGCCGACGGCACGGGCGATCTGCTTGACGTGCGGGCGCTCATGACGGGCCAGCCGCCGCGCGTAGGACAGCACGGTCGGCTGGAGCGTCCTTCCCGCCCCCGTCAGGGTCGCCGCGCGTGACCAGGCCTCGGGTGGCAGTGAGCGCAGGACCGCCAGGAGACCGGCGCGCTGGGTGGCGAAGGCGCGGAACGAGGGCTGGAAGTCGAGGTCGCGATAGTTCGTGCGCTTGATCCAGGCGGTGGGATTGATGGCGCGCAGCGTTGGCGTGTCCTCGGCGAGGATCGTGGCGATGCAGCCACCCCAGACATCAGAGCACGCGCGGAGGTGAGCAAGCGTATCGTTGGCGGACCATTCACCCTGGCTGGGGGCGACGCGCAATTGGGCCGGGGACAGGCCGGCGGTGAGCGCGGCGATGCGCGCGGGCGTTTCGGCAAGCACGGTCAGCGCCTGCTCGATCGTGAGTGATTCGCTGGACATGTGACGGTATCCTTTCGCGCAGACCAGGAGAGGTCGTTGATCTCTGCCGTATCATGCGGCGGTGTGGCGCGCCAATAACGCTCAACGATCTGGATGACCGAGCGCCGGGCGGGCTCTCGAAGGTCGAGCCCTGGGCGCCGGGCGTAGGACGTGTGTTCGAGAACATACCATAGGGAGGGCTTGGCCGCTATCCAGGTAGAGGCGTCGTTCGTGGCCGCATGCGCTCTGTCCTGGTCCGCTCAACAAACGGGGCTGGCAGTGGGTGTCTACCCACACGGCGGGGATGGCCGGATGGGGCGCCAGAGGTTGCGGCCAGCGTGAGATGCGGTACACTGGACAGGCGGTACGCTTCCTGTTCTGGTACAGGTGGAGGGATGGGAGAGCGACGCCGGCGCGTGAGAGGAAGCCGATGGCGGCGCCACAGCCACACCAACGCATCATCCGCCCCTCTATCCGCCCTCGTCTGGGACATGTGGGCGCGGCGGCGCGCCGCGCGCTGCGCCGCCGGGCTGTGGCGCCGCGCAGGCTGGTCGAGCTGGCCGTGACGGCGCTGCTGGCGATGGCGCTCTCCGCCTGCGCGTGGGCGCCGGCATCCTGGCTCTCGTCGCACATCCCACCCATCCCCGAGCAGTTGAAGAGCATCGCCCGCGCGCCGTTCGGCTCCTCCCCGTTCTCCGCGCCCGCCGGGCCGTCAAAGAGCGCGAGGGAGGCGCCCAGTGTGGAGTTCCCATCTGTGCCGGGCGCGCCCGCCTCGTACCAACTCACCACGGCGGGGAACCTCCAGGCGGCGGAGCCGGGGGCGGGCGGGAAAGCGAATTACCCGCTCGCCGGCGCCAGCGACGACGCGGGGAGCGCGTATTGGGACCCCTATTACGCGACGCTCTGCGGCCCTGGCGCGGTGAGCGTGGCGCTCTACTACTGGCCGGCGGCGCTGAGACATGGCGCCAGCGTGAGCGTCGCTGACCCGCTGCTGGCATGGGCGCCAGCTACGAGTTGGAGCGACCAGGACGTTGATGGCGTCTATCGCGGGCGCGGGTCCATGATGCGGCTGGCGTTCCAGGTGCGCCCGCCCGGATGGAGCCAGGGCGGCATGCTGCCGCAATCCTACGCGCAGAGCGGCCAGAAGGGCGGCGCGACACTCCAAGTGACGCGCGACGCGCTGAACTGGGAAGCTTCCGGCGAGAACCTACGCGCCTGGGAAGGCTATTTCTATACGACGCAATGGAATAGCGCCTACTACAACCAGCGCCAGTATCCCAACAATCTCTACCAGGCGCTGCACGCCGACATCGTGACCGACCTCGCCTTCCACCACGTCCCCGTCATCGTGGAGATCACCGCCGCCTACCTGCCGAACTGGCGCGATACGAACCCCGTCAACCACTTCGTCGCCATCACCGGCTACGACGATACGACCGGGACGTACACCTACCTTGATACCTGCAAGGTGTATACCGGCTGCAACGGCGGCGGCGTGGACGCGCCCGGCCTGCGCACGATTGATCAGCTCCAGCTGGCGCAGGGGGTGGCGAACATCGCGACCAATGAGACGAGCGGAGACGGGGGCTGGGTGTGGTGAGCCGCTCGGCCCAGGGACGGGCGCGGCGAACGGGCCTGTGGCTGGGGCTGTGTCTCACGCTGGCGCTCGCGTCGCTGCTCAGCGGCTGCGCGGGCCTCTTCGGTGATCAGCCCACGCCGACCTGGACGCCGATTCGCGCCATCGGCCCCGGCGGCCTCCCCACTAACACTCCACCCACCGGCAAGGCGTCCCCGCTGCCCACATTCACGGACTGGCGGCTGGCGTACGCTGGCCCCGATGGCCGCCTGCACGCCGTCTCGCTGGATGGCAGGACGGACAGCGCGGGCGCCGCGCTCGCCTTCGCGGGCTTCAGCGGCCTCGGCGTCTGGGCCGCCGGCTCATCGTCCGACGGCCGGAGCCTCGCGTATCTCAGCGGCGGCCGGCTGTCGATCCTCGACGCCGCGACCGGCGCGCAGCGCTCCACCTTGCCCCATACCGGCGACTCCCGCCTGTGGTGGTCGCCCGACCAGCGCTACCTCGCGCTCAGCGGGACCGCCGCCGTCGTGCGCGTCGCCGTCGCGGACGGCGCCAGCGTCTCCCTGCCGCCGGGGACGGCCGCGCCGCCGCGCTCGGGCGTCGGCGGGCCGTATGGCTGGATAGACGCCACCCACGTCGCCGTCGTCTCGCTGAGCGCCAACACCCCCACCGTCACCTCGCTGCAAAGTCTCGACATGACGACCGGCAAGCTGAGCCTGATCACCGGCATCCGCTCGGATGGCGGCGCGGCCTTCGCCGTCGAACCAGGCGGCGCCTCCACGCTTTTCTGGACGTCGCAGTTCCGCGCCAATCCGTTCAATCCGCGCGTCGCGGTAATCAACAACGCCAACGGCGACCTCATCCCGCTGCCGCATCTGACTGACGCGCTCTCGCCCTACGGCTACATCACGCTGCTCTGGCGCCCCAACTCCACCCAGGCGCTCGTCGGCGCGCTCTACCCGCAACGCGCCGGCATGACCTACTCGCTGATCGACGTCGCCAAAGACACCGCGACGCCGATCAACCCACCCGGCTCGCCCGAGGCGTGGACGCCCGACGGCGCCGCGCTGATCGTCGCCACCACCGGCCAGCAGCCGATCACCGAGGCCTCGGCCGGCTTCAACGACATCGGCGCGGTGGGCAGCGGTCCCTACACGCTCGGCGCCGCGCTGGTGGACGCCAAGGGCCACGTCGGCGCGCCCGTCACCCTCACCACCCACGCGATGACCATCCCCATGCTCGGCTTCGTCCATACCGCGTAAATAGCGCCTGTCACACGCAGTCTCATTGGCTGAATGCGCCGCGATTCCCACTGGGCGCATGAGCCCCGCACAACAGAAAAGTGAGGCGCTTGCCATGCCGCCTGGCTATCCAGGCTACACGTACCTTTGCCCATTTGGGGTCTCTGTGCCGCTCACCTCCTGGGTAGCAGTGATTGGAAGCCTAGCGTACGGGCTGTGGATCGAAGCGGCACTCCTTGCCTTGGGACTGTTCGTATTCTGGATACGGCGTTCGCTCCCACGCTGGGGCATCCTATCCGCGCTCGCTGTCATCGCTGGCGCGCTGGTCGCCAGTGCGGCGGATAACTGGACAGCCCAGCGCAACGCGCAGCTCTGCGTCAGCCCACTCATCCATGCTACGCCCGAAGAAATCGCACGACTGCGGAGTATTGCCGCTCCTGCCATCGCGCAGGCGAACATCGCCCTCGCGATAGCCGCGGCGGCGTTCCTCATCGGAACGTTCCTCACCGTGCGCATCCTCGTCCTGGGCTGTCGGGGGAGGCGTCACGCCAGGGTTGCGCAAGCCTCTTGATACGCCAGGGTGAGACGACACAACGGCGACCAACGAAACTCATCGCTGGCCGCCGCTGGGTGTTGTTGCGTCGCTAGCCGCTAGGCGACTTTCATCGCCAGGGCGATGGGCAGGTCGAGGCGGACGCCGGGGGACATCGTCGAGCAGACGGTGATGCTCTTGATGTACGTGCCCTTGGCGCCGCTCGGCTTGGCGCGCACGATGGCGTCAATCGCCGAGGCCAAATTGCTCAGCAACTGCTCCTCACTGAAGGAGAGCTTGCCGATGGGCATGTGAATCAGGCTGGTGCGGTCCACACGGAACTCGACGCGGCCAGCTTTGACCTCCTTGACGGCGCGGGCGATATCCATCGTCACCGTGCCGGCCTTGGGGTTGGGCATCAGGCCGCGCGGGCCCAGGCGGCGGCCCAGACTGGCCACCTTGCTCATCATGTCGGGCGTGGCGACAGCGACATCGAAGCCCAGCCAGCCCTCGTTGATCTGCTTCACATACTCGTCAACGCCAACGAAATCGGCGCCAGCGGCCTCGGCCTCGATCGCCTTCTCGCCCTGGGCGAAGACCAGCACCTTGACCTCTCTGCCAGTGCCCGCCGGGAGCGTGGCCGTGCCGCGCACCATCTGATCGGCGTGGCGCGGGTCCACGCCGAGCTGCATGTGCAGCTCGATGGTGGGATCGAAGTTGACGTAGCTGATCTTCTTCAGCAGCTCGATGGCCTCAGCGGGTTGATAGAGCTTGTCGGCCTCAACCAGCTTGGCCGCTTCCAGATACTTCTTGCCGTGCTTTGGCATGGGATGAATCGCCCTCCTGGTGGCGTGAAATCCGCAGTGACTGATGGGCGTCGCCCATGGCGGGCCAGCGACGTGACGCCAGCCGCGCGCCATGGACAGATACGCGACAGGGAATAACGGCGCGGGTCTACTGGACGGTGATGCCCATGGACCGCGCGGCGCCCTCGACAATCCGCTCGGCGCCCTCGATGCTCGTCGCGTTGAGGTCGCGCATCTTGGTCTCGGCGATCTCACGCAGCTGGGCGCGCGAGATGGAGCCGACCTTGCCCTTGAGCGGGTTGGCGGCGCCCTTGTCCACTTTGGCCGCTTTCTTGAGCAGGTCCGAGGTGGGAGGTGTCTTGGTGACGAAGGTGAAGGAGCGGTCCTCGTAGACGGTGATCTCGACCGGGACGATGCTGCCCGCCATCGAGGCGGTGCGCTCGTTGTACTCCTTCACGAAGCCCATGATGTTGATGCCGTGCTGGCCCAGCGCCGGGCCAACCGGCTGGGCGGGGGTCGCTTTGCCGGCGGGAATCTGTAGCTTGATGACCGCCTTGACGCGCTTTGCCATAGTCTTCTGTACGCTCCTCTGAGGTCACGGGGCGCGACTGTCGCGCCCTCCCTCGGCGCGAGCGGGGCGGCTGGACGCCGCGCGCTCGCATGGTTCCCATCGCCATATGCGGCCACGACAGCCGCGCATGGGCGCCCAATGCTAGACGGGCGGGCGCGGCCAGCGCCACATGCCGCCCGGAATGGGCCGCCCCGATGGAGCGGCCCGCCGCGCGGCCCTGAAGGGGCGGCGCACGGCGTATGGGCATGAATGCCGTCGCCATGCGGCCTTTCAAGGCCTCGCTGCGCCTCCCGACCATGGATGGCCGGGAGGCGTCACGCTTACATCTTCTCGACCTGCAGGTAGTCGAGCTGCACCGGCGTCTCGCGGCCGAAGAACGAGACCAGCACAGTCACCTTCTGCTTGTCCTGGTCCACCTCGTTGACGACGCCGATGAAGTCCGCGAAGGGGCCGCCGATGACCTTGACGCTCTGGCCGATCTGGTAGGTGATGCGCTGCTTGGCTGGCGCCTCCTCGCCCTTGGCGGGCGCGCGCAGGATATAGGGCAGGTCGGCGTCGGAGAGCGGGGCGGGCTCGTTCTGCGCGCCGACGAAGCCTGTGACGCCGGGCGTGTTGCGCACCGCGTGCCAGGTCTCGGCCGTCAGCACCATATCCACCAGCACATAGCCGGGATAGACCTTGCGCGCGACCGTGCGGCGCTGGCCGTTCTTGACCTCGATCTCGTTCTCCATGGGCACGACGACCTGAAAGATCAGGTCCTTGAGCTCCATCGAGGCGATGCGCGCCTCAAGATGGGTCCTGACCTTATTCTCGTAGCCTGAGTAGGTGTGAATGGCGTACCAGTGGCGGTTGGGATTGCGCGGCGGTTCGGGCGCGGGCGTCTCGACCACCTCCGCGCTCTCGGCCTGCTCCACCCCGTCGCTGGCGGGCGGCGTCTCCCGCCCGTCGAGCTCGCGCTCGTGATCCTGTGGCTCCACGATGTGATCCTCCAGTGGTCCTCCACATCTCCCGACGCGGACGCCAGCCCGCGGGCCGGCGCCCGATTCAGGCATTCAGCATGGGGCGCCACAAAATGACCAGCGTGGCCGGCGGCGCGCCTCACGGGCGCCGGCGCACGCTGGACGGTGATAGCGGGCCGCTGTGGCCCTTACTTGCCCAGACCGAGCGACACGAAATAGGTCAGCAGGTGGCCCAGCCCGAAATCGGCCGCGGCGAGCAAGCCGGCCATGACGACCGAGACGACGATGACCACCAGCGTCATATTCCAGGCGTCGCGCGTCTCGGGCCAGGTCACCTTGCGCAGCTCGATATACGCCTCAGCCAGCCAGCGGGTAATCGGGTTGCGCATCAGCGGCGCAGGCACGTAGATGCCGCCCGTGCCGCTCACGCCAGCTACCCGACGCTCGCCGGAAGGCGCCAGCGCGCGTGACGATTCATCCTCCTTGGCGGCGGTGGGGTCCACCTCCAGCGAGAGATCCTCTTCTTCTTCGCCGTCCGCCTCATCCGCGCTGTTCAGCGCGGCGTCCTCAGCGTCCAGCGGGGTCTCTTCGTGAAGTTCTTTTGGCGTGGCGTCGCTGGCCGCGCGCCTGGAACCGGCGCGCGCGGCGGCGTTCTTCGCCTTATCAATCGTCTTCGCCAAGGTGAGCGCTCCTCCCGCGTCTCAGGCGGGCGTTGCGGCGGCGCATGTCCCATGCATATTGGAAAACACACCGCCGGGCTATCCAGCGTGAGCCGCGCGCGGGCCTGGAATCAGGCCACCTGGCCGCTACTTCGTCTCGCGGTGTTGCCGGTGCTGCCTGCAGCGCCGGCAATACTTGCGAAACTCCAAGCGGTCGGGGTCGTTCCTCTTGTTCTTCTGCGTGATATAGTTGCGCTCTTTGCACTCGGTGCAGGCGAGCGTGACCAGGATGCGATTTTCTTTCCCTTTGGCCGCCATCGCGGGAATCCTCCAGCCAGATGTGGCGCCATCCACCCACAGCGCTCCACCAGGCGCGGGAACGATCTCCCGCCGGGACCGCCGTCGCTCGCTCTCAATGGGAGCATCGCGTTGATGACATGCGGACACGCGCGCGGTGTGAGCGCGCTTCGTCTCAGGCTATTGTATACCATGCTGGGTGGCCCGTCCAGCGGTCTCCCGGCCAAAAAGGCTACCAAAGCGAAATCACGGATGGCAGCCTGCCAACGTTGACGCCTCCGCCTCCCTATCACGCCAGCGCCAGGGCGGTTACCGGCGTCTCAGCGGTCGCCCGCTTTTCCCGGCGCCGCCTGGCGTTGGCGCCCCGTGTGCGGAATGGGATGGGCAACGGGCGGGGTATGCGCCCGATTCTATGAGGAGGTGTGGCAGTATGTTGTGGTATTGCTCGTACACGTGGCATCCCACGACCAATGTCCGGGATGTGCGTGGGCGCATCCTGCAACAGGATGAAGTTGGGAGCAACATTCCAGGCAAGATCAAGGGCTGGTATGACCTCGCTGGCGGTGGCGCGGGCTTCGTGCTGCTTGAAACCGATGACATCGAGGAGGTCAACGCCTTCTGCCAGCCGTATATGGATCTGATGAGCTGGGATGTCCGCGCGATACGTCCGCTGGAATACCGAGCGTCGCTGGAGCGGTTTCGCAAAGAGTTCTGAGAGCCGCGCGCCGCGGGACGCGAGTGAAACGCGAGCCGGTGAACCGCGAGTAACGGCACGGCCCAAGCCGCGCGTCAAACAGCAGCGACGGCGCGGCGCGGGCCGCGGGCGCGTCTCGCCTCGCCCGTAACGCTAACGTAACGATACAGCGCGCCGCGAGTGGCAGGTATCCACTCGCGGCGCGCTGTTGTGTTCGTGTCGCTCGCGTGGAATGAGGCGCGTTAGACTTCGACCTTGGTGACGGCGCCGGCGCCGACCGTGCGGCCGCCCTCGCGGATGGCGAAGCGGCTGCCCTCCTCCAACGCCACCGGCGTGCCCAGCTCGACCGCCATCGTGATGTTGTCCCCCGGGATCACC
>DASTKI010000193.1:0-9338 GCA_035716045.1 Ktedonobacterales bacterium | reverse complement strand
GAGGCTGAGACAGGCGCGGTCCCCGCTAAGGGCAAGCTCTTCGACCCCGCCTACAAGGTGCATGTGCGCTTGCTCGCCGACCTGAAATGGTACGATCTCAACGACGACGACCTGCGCGCCTGGGTGCGCGAGATGACGGCTGACGGCTACGCCCGCCAGCGCGGCAACATCACGATGGTCATCGAGCGCTTGCAGCGCCTGCTCACGCTCATGGATGAGGCGGCCTCGGGCTGGCGCGAGCTCAAGCCCGCTGGCAAACCAGACGCTCCCACGCCTGGCGCTCCCTCCAGCGCGGAGTGATGGCGCCCACGTTGCGGACATGACGCCGCGATACTGAAGAATCCCATCTGCGGAGACTCTGCGTAAAGAAGGGAGTGGCGGCATGGGCCGGCTAAGTGGCAAGACGATCGGCGTCTTTGTGGCTGAGGGCTTCGAAGACCTGGAGTTCTGGGTCCCGGTAATGCGCCTGCAAGAGGAAGGCGCACGCACGCTGGTGATTGGGCTGACACGCGAGAAAGTGACCGCCAAGCACTGCCTGACGGCCACGCCCGATGTCACCGCCGACGCGGTGAGCGGCGCCGAGCTGGACGGACTGGTGATTCCCGGCGGCTGGGCGCCCGACAAGCTGCGCCGCAGCGAGGATGTCCTGCGCATCACGCGCGAAGTCTATGCTCAGGGCAAGGTGATCGGCGTGATCTGCCACGGCGGCTGGGTCGCCGCCTCGGCGGAGATCGTGCGCGGGATGCGCGTCACCGGCTCACGCGGCATCCGCGACGACATGCTCCATGCGGGCGCCATCTGGGTTGACGAGCCAGCCTTCCGCTCCGGCCAGGTTGTCTGGGGCCGCGTCGTCGAGGACATCCCCGACTTCCTCCGCGAGCTCATCCCGGCCTTCGTGGAGCAGGCGCGGATGGCGTAATCCCCCGCGATCCGGCGCCGCCGCATCCGCGCGATATACAATACACAGGCGGGCATACATGGGAGACTGGAGCGGCAGGCGCTGGAAGGGGATGGACAGTGACCTCAGTAGCGGATACGACAACGCGGGCGACGGTGGCGGAGAGCCGGTATCTGGCTGAGGCGCGGCGGCGCGTGCTGGTCTTCGACGGCGCGATGGGCACCCAGATCCTCGATCTGGGGCTGACGGCGGCGGACTTCGGCGGCGAGCGATACGAAGGCTGCCCGGAGATTCTGGCCATCACCCGGCCTGACACCATCCGCGCCATCCACCGCGCCTACCTGGCCGCCGGGGCCGATGTGGTGGAGACCGACACTTTCACTGGCACGCGGCTCAAGCTGGATGACTACGGCCTGGGCGACCGCACGCATGAGATCAACGCCGCCGCCGCCCAGTTGGCGCGCCAGGCCGCCGACGAGTTCTCCACCCCCGACAGACCGCGCTTCGTCGCCGGCTCGATGGGCCCCACCGGCATGCTGCCTTCCTCGGATGACCCGTCGCTGAGCGCCATCACCTACCAGCAGCTCGCCGAGCAGTTTCGCGAGCAGGCGGCGGCGCTGATCGAAGGCGGCGTTGACCTGCTCATCATCGAGACCAGCAACGACATCCTCGAAGTGCGCGCGGCGATTCGCGGCGCGCGGCTGGCGATGGCGCAGGCGGGTCGCTGGCTGCCCATCCAGGCGCAGGTGACGCTGGACACCAGCGGGCGCATGCTGCTGGGCACGGATGTCGCGGCGGCGGGCGCGATCATCCGCCACCTGGATGTGGATGTCATCGGGCTGAACTGCTCGACTGGCCCGGAGCACATGCGCGAGCCCGCGCGCTGGCTGGCGGAGAACATTGACCTGCCCATCTCGACCATCCCCAACGCCGGACTGCCGCTGAACATCGGTGGCAAGGCGGTCTATCCGATGCAGCCGGAGCCGATGGCGGCGGAGCTGGCGGATTTCGTTGGCGAGCTGGGCGTCAACATCGTCGGCGGCTGTTGCGGCACAACGCCCGAGCATATCCGCCAGCTCGTCGAGCGGGTGCGCGCGCTGCCCGAGGAGCGCCTGAAGCGACCCGCCGCGCGGCTGGCGGCTTTCTCCGACGAGGCGCGGTCGCGGACGGCGTCGCTGGTGGCCTCCGCCGTGCGCGCCGTGCCATTGCGCCAGGATATCGCGCCGCTGCTGGTGGGCGAGCGGGTCAACTCGCAGGGCAGCCGCAAGATCAAGCAGGCGCTGCTGGCTGACGACTACGATACGCTGCTCCGTGTCGGGCGCGAGCAGGTGGACACCGGCGCGCATGTGCTGGATGTCTGCGTGGCGCTGACCGAGCGCGGCGACGAGGCGGCGCAGATGCGCGAGGCGGTGCGCAAGCTGGAGATGGGCGTCGAGGCGCCACTGACGCTGGACTCAACCGAGGCGAGCGTCATCCAGGCCGGGCTGGAATCGTATCCCGGTCGGGCGATCATCAACTCGATCAACCTGGAGAACGGGCGGCAGCGAGTCGAGGCGGTGTTGCCGCTGGCGCGCGAGCATGGCTCCGCCGTCGTCGCGCTGACGATTGACGAGGAAGGCATGGCGAAGACCGCCGACCGCAAGGTGGCTGTCGCCCGCCGCATCTACGACATCGCAACGCAGGAGTACGGCCTGCCGCCTGAGGCGCTGCTCTTCGACGCGCTGACCTTCCCCGTCACTACCGGCCAGGAGGAGCTGCGCGACAGCGCCGTGCAGACGCTGGAAGCGATCCGCCGCATCAAGGCCGAGCTGCCCGGCGCGCTGACCATCCTGGGCGTGAGCAACGTCTCCTTCGGCGTCGCACAGCACGCCCGCGCCGCGCTGAACAGCGTCTTCCTCTATCACGCGACGCAGGCCGGACTGGACGCCGCGATCGTCAACCCGGCGCACATCACGCCCTATACCGAGATCCCCGATGAGCAGCGCCAGCTCTGCGACGATCTGATCTACAACCGTTCGGATGACGCGCTGCCCGCCTTCATCGCCTACTACGAGCAGCACGGCGCGGCGCCGAAGCAGGAGGAGCAGGCCGACCCGACCGCCGGGATGACCGTAGACCAGCGCATCCACTATCAGATCCTCCACCGCAAAAAGGAGGGGATCGAGGCGCTGATTGACGCCGCCATCGCCTATCGCGTGGCGGGGCAGACGCCGGAGGAGGCGGATCCCGCCGCGCGGCCCGTGGGCGCGCCCGCCGCCGGTGAGTCGCTGGAGGGCTGGACGACCAACAGCGCGCTCTCCGCCGCCGCCGTGGATACGCTCAACAACACGCTGCTCCCAGCCATGAAGGATGTTGGCGACCGCTTTGGCGCAGGCGAGTTGATCCTGCCGTTCGTCTTGCAGTCCGCTGAGGTGATGAAGCGCGCGGTGTCCCATCTGGAGCGCTATCTGGAGCGCGCCGAGGGCTACACCAGGGGGCGCGTGGTCCTGGCGACGGTCTTTGGCGATGTGCACGACATCGGCAAGAACCTGGTCAACACGATCCTCTCGAACAACGGCTATACCGTCTATGACCTGGGCAAGCAGACGCCGCTGAACACGATCATCGAGAAGGCGGTCGAGGTCCACGCCGACGCCATCGGCCTTTCGGCGCTGCTGGTCAGCACCTCCAAGCAGATGGCGCTCTGCGTGCAGGAGCTGGAGCGGCGCGGGCTGAAGATTCCGGTGATCATCGGTGGCGCAGCGATCAACCGCGCCTATGGCTACCGCGTGCTCTACGGCGCCGACGACACGCGTACCGAGCCCTACGACCCGGGCGTCTTCTATGCGCGCGACGCCTTCGAGGGCCTGGGACTGATGGACCAGCTGACCGACGCCGACCGACGCCCGGCGCTCGTGGACAAGGTCAAGGCGGATGCGCTCACGGCGCGGGCGAAGCAGGCACAGCGCGACGCGGCGGCCAAAGAGCGCGGCCCGCGCGCGGCGGTCGCGGCGGATATCCCCCCCGCGCCGGATGTAACGCCGCCCTTCTGGGGGCCGCGCCTGCTGGATCGGGTGGCGGTAGAAGATGTGGCGAAATATCTGGACCTCAACGCGCTTTATCGCGGGCGCTGGGGCGGTGTGGCGCACGGCGCGGAGTACGAGCGACTGACGCGCGAGGAGTTCGCGCCACGGCTGGAGCGCATGCTGCGCGAGGCGCGGCAGAAGCGCTGGCTGCTCCCGCGCGCGATCTACGGCTACTACCCCTGTCGCGCCGAGGGCGATGACCTGGTGATCTTCGCTCCCGACGACCGCACCCGCGAGATCGAGCGCTTCACCTTCCCGCGCCAGCCTGACGCCGAGCGGCTGTGCCTGGCGGACTACTTCCGCCCAACGGGCGACGCTCCGGCGGTGGTCGCCTTCCAGGTGGTGACGATGGGTGACCGGGCGTCGGAGGAGACGGCGCGCATGCAGGCGGCGGGCGACTACACCGAGGCCTACTTCCTGCATGGCCTGAGCGTCCAGATGGCTGAGGCGATGGCCGACTACGTCAATGCCCGCGCCCGCCGCGAGCTGAACCTGCCGGAGGACGCCGCCCGGCGCTACAGCTGGGGCTACGCCGCGATCCCCGAGCTCTCCGACCACGAGCGCGTCTTCCGCCTGCTCGGCGTCCCCGACGCCATCGGCGTCACGCTCACTGAATCGTGGCAGCTCGTCCCAGAGCAGTCCACCGCTGCCATCGTCGTTCCCAACCCGGCGGCGATCTACTTCGCCGTGCGCGAATAGACAGCTGTCCGCGTCGCAGCCGCGCGTGGAGCGCCTACAGGTAGCAGGGTGGGCTGCTGCCGTGGCGGCGGTAGGTCTCGCGCCCGATGGCCTCCCGCGCGAGGATGGCCAGCGCGTCGACGAGCGGCTGATCGGGCGCGAAGCCGTCTTCGTAGCCCGATTTGCGCGCCATGGCTCGCGTGACCCCGGCGCCATACCACGCCAGCAGCATGCGCTCGAAGAGGTTGAGGCCCTCCGCGACGTCCAGAATCGCGGCGCGCCAGGCGCCCGACGTGGCGGCGCCATCGGCGCTGTTGGCATCCTCGCAAACCAGCAGCACATCGGGACCGAGTTGGGCGATGCGCGCCAGCGCCTCGGCATCTGGCGCGTCGCCAACCTCCTGCACGAGTAGCCGCACGCCGGGGTACGCCCCAAGCTGCGCGCGCCAGCCCGCCAGCGGATCATCGCCGCCATTCATGGAAGGCCCCCCGCGACGCAGCGCGACGATCAACATCGGGCGCCCCAGCGCCTCATCCAGCCAGTCGGTAAATTGCGCGGGGTCAGTGGGGGCCTGGGATGCCAGCCCGCCGAGCCAGTCGCCTGTCATACGCGATACCTCCGATGCGCCCATGTCGCGCCGCGATATACCGAAAGTGTACACGATGCGTGGTCGCGCGGGCTACAAGCTAGCGGCGCCCCTGCGTCACGCGCCCTATCCTCTGACATGGGCTGACCGTAGCAGCCGGCCGACCCGCGCGCCGGAATATCACCTCATTCCGCGCGGGTCGCTCTGATGTTCCATGTCACCCCACCACAAACAGAATAATTGTGAGATAGTTGTGAGATCCATAGATGGCGAGGCGGGAGGAGCGAGACGATGTTTGGCAGGCGTAACAAGCGAAACGATGCGCGTTCCAATGGGCAGGAGCGCCAGGCGGAGAAGCGGGGCTTCTCGCCTGAGGAATGCGAGGCGACGCTGGCGCGGGTTCTTCTCTTCGCGACGCTACCGCCGGGCGAGCGGCGCAATCTGGTCGCGGCGAGCGTCGAGCGCGCATACCCAGCTGGCGCGGGCATCGTCTGGCAGGGCCAGCGGCCGGGAGTCGGACTGTTCGTCGTGCTGGCAGGCCGTGCGCAGGTAACGCAGGTGGAGGAGGATGGCGCGGCGCGCATGCTGACCGAGCTGGGGCCAGGGGAGATGTTCGGCGAGATGGCGCTGCTGGATGAGGGGCCGCGGTCGGCCACGGTGATGGCGCTGGAACCCACCATCGCGCTGATCATCCCAATCTTCGATTTCCGCGCGGCGCTGGCGCGCAACCCGGATGCCGCAATCCGGCTGCTCGCGCTCCTCTCGCGGCGCGTGCGCGAGGCGGAGGCGGCGCGGCTGTGCGGGGCGCCATGTTGATGTCCCACACAGCCGCATTGGTCAAGGCAGGATAGGCGATCAGCCTGCTCGCGCCAGCCACCGCGTTCGGGTGTTGCTACTCGGCGTGTCCAAAGCTCTTGATCTCGTCCAGTTCCTGGGCTGTCAGCTCTCTGGGCACATCTCCACTCACGACTTTCGCGTTTTGGACATCGCCGCGTATATGCTCGACCACCTCGGGATTCGCCAGCGTCGTAATGTCCCCAACAGGCATGAAGTTCGAGACGCTGGCGATGACCCGGCGCATGATCTTGCCCGAGCGGGTCTTCGGCATATCGGACACAATCCAGACACTCTTCGGGCGCGCCATCTTGCCGATGAGCCTCTCGATGGCGCCCTCGACCTTCTCGACGATGTCGCTGCTCCCAGTATACCCCGGCTTGAGGGAGATATACATCTCGACCGCGCGGCCTCTCACCTCGTCCACAACCGGCACTGCCGCGGCTTCCGCCACCTCCTCAACAGTGAGCGCCGCGGACTCCAGCTCTTTCGTCCCCAGGCGGTGCCCGGCCACGTTGATGACGTCGTCAACGCGCCCCAGGATCCGGAAATAGCCGTCGCTGGCTTGCATGGCGCCGTCTCCAGCGAAGTAGGGCCAGTCGCGCCAGTCTTTGCTCCGCTTGTTCTTGCTGTACTTCTCGTAGTAGGTCGAGACGTACCGCTCTGGCTGCCCCCACACGGTCTGGAAGATGCCAGGCCATGGGTTCCGGATGCAGATGTTCCCTGCGCGGCCACTCCCAGCTTCGACGGGGTTCCCTTCCTCGTCCAGGATGATCGGGAAGACACCCAGGACGCCGGGGCCGCAACTCCCAGGCTTCATCGCCTGAAGCGCGGGCAATGTGCTGCCAAGGAAGCCGCCGTTTTCCGTCTGCCACCAGGTGTCAACGATGACCGCTTCACGCTTCCCTACGACCTCGTGGTACCAGCGCCACACTTCCGGCTCGATCGGCTCTCCGACGGTGGTCATGTGCTTGAAGTGGTAGTTGTACTTCGCGGGCTCATTCGGCCCGGCTTTCCGCAGCATACGGATCGTCGTGGGAGCCGTATGGAAGATGTTGACGTTCAGGCGCTCGGCGATGCGCCAGGGCCGCCCGGCGTCTGGATAGGTAGGCGCGCCTTCGTACATGACGCTCGTGGCGCCCAGAGCCAGCGGCCCGTACACAATGTACGAATGGCCGGTGATCCACCCGATGTCGGCGAAGCACCAGTAGGTGTCGTCCGGATGGATGTCCTGATAGTACTTGGACGTCCCGGCCACATAGGAGAGGTATCCGCCGGTGCTGTGCTGGCAGCCTTTTGGCCTGGCCGTGGTTCCGCTCGTGTACATCAAGAACAGCGGCGCTTCCGCGGGCATGGAGACAGGATCAACCCTGCGTCCGCGATACGAGCGCAACAGATCATCCACAAAGTAGTCCCGGCCCTCCACCATCGGCGTCGGGGAAGAATACCGCCCCGGATAGCGACGCCAGACCAGGACTTTGTCTATCTTTACGCCGCTCGCTTCAGCTACCTGGACCGCTTGATCGGCTTTCGCCTTGTGATCAATCAGCTCGCCGTTGCGATAGTAGGCGTCCATCGTGACCAGGATGTGGCTTCCAGAGTCCACGACTCGCTCGCCGCAAGCGGCGCCACTGAAGCCGCCGAACACCTCGGAGTGGATGACACCCAGGCGGGCGCAAGCGAGCATCGAGACGGGAAGCTCGGGGAGCATGGGAAGGTGGAAGGTGACGCGGTCGCCTGTCTGCACATGGGCGAAATCACGCAGGAGCGCGGCGAACTCATTCACCCGAACGTAGAGGTCCTGATAGGTAATGGTCTTGCTGTCTTCGCCCTCGGGCTCTGGCTCCCAGATGAAGGCGGCCTTGTTGCGATGCTTCGCCAGGTGCCGGTCAACACAGTTGTAGCAGACGTTGAGCCTGCCGCCAACGAACCACTTCCAGAACGGGGCGTCGCTGGTGTCAAGCGTGGTATGCCAGTACTGGTCCCAGCTGAGCAGATCCGCGTACTCCCTGAAGCATTCGGGGAAATTCTCCTCACGGAATCGCTCGAAAATCGCCGGATCGGCCGCATTGGCCTGGGCGATGAACGTCGCCGGAGGGCGGTAATACTCCTCCTCTTTCCAGTGAACGGCGATCTGCGCCTCGGCGACTTCCTGCTGCTTGTCCATCAATTTCCTCCTCATCTGCGGGCCAATGCCGTCCGGTATCGCTCGCTTCGCCAGGCGCTGATGGTGTCATCAGCGTGCGCTTCGGGGGAGGACGCATTGGCTCATGCCTACGATGAACGCGCATGAACGCGCATGAACGCGCGCTCCATGCTCCATCACTGACGCCGCGGTGAAGTTTCTCCCGCGCCCCAAGAAGCAAGCCCAGCCATGCCACGCGCGCCGCTCATTCCGCGTCGCGCTGGGCGCACATGAGCGCGCCGAGCACTTTCTCCGCGGACGGAGACGTTGTCCAGGGTGGTTGGAGGGGCTTGAGCTCGTCGAGCGCCACGTCGCCCGGTAACGCGCCAGACATACGCGCCTCTTCCTGGGCGGTCATAAGCTCGGAGAAGCGTCGTTTGCGGCGGGCATACCTCATAGCGGCAGGACGCCCAAACCAAGCCATGAACACGGGCGACTGGCCGCGCCATTCCTCCAGGGTCCGGGCATACGCCCGGTCTACGACCTCCATAAACTCGCCGACCTCGAGACCCTCGGCGGTAAGCCACGCCGCGAGATCGAGAACCTCGTCATCCGACAGACTGTGGAAGAAGCCAACCCAGTCAAGGCCTGCCGAGCCGTTCATGATCAGCGCTCCTCTGGAGCGGCGCAGGGATGCGTACTCGCCGCAGCGGCGCCACGAATCCTTTCGTGGGCGATGAGATGGCCGCACGCTGTCGCTTGTAGGGCTTGGAGCGCGAGGACCAACGGCTGTAGTGAAACGCCAGCCAAAGGCCGCAGACGCACTCCGCCGAAGCGTACCGCACATAAGATGCCAGACGGCAAGGCCGGAGGGAGTGGAATCTCCAGCCTCGAGGAAGCGAGCTGCCAGGAGACAGGATGAGATGGAGTGGTCTGGCCTCACAATGGTGGGTAGAGCGCGCTGGGATGACGGTCCATGGCGCGCGGCCCGCCTATTCCTGGCTACTCCTGGCTACTCCACCAGCACGCCGGTCAGGAAGCGCAGCGCGACATAGCCTTGCAGGATGAAGCCAATAGCGATCAGCGCGCCCATCAGCGCGGGGCGCCGCCGCACCTGCGGGCTGAGCGCCAGGAAGAGCGGCGCGGCGGGCA
>DASTKI010000192.1:0-7823 GCA_035716045.1 Ktedonobacterales bacterium | reverse complement strand
AAATTGGCGCGCGGGCTGGCGTGGAGCCGAGCGGAGCGCGCCGATTCACGCCCATCTACGGAGGGCGCTTCGAGAGGAGACGAGGGCCATGCGTATCGCGGCGCTGATGAGCGGCGGCGACGCCCCGGCGATGAACGCCGCCCTGCGGGCCATCACCCGCTACGCGCTGGGACGCGGCGCCGAGGTGATCGGCATACGCGAGGGCTTCTACGGCCTGCTCGCCGGCCTCACGGTCCCGCTGAGCCATGTGGACATGCGCGGGCTGGAGGAGCTGGGCGGCGCGTGGCTGGGCAGCGCGCGCGAGCCACGCATGCTCAACTTGATCTTTCAGGAGCGGGCGGCGGAGCGCCTGCGCGAGCTGGGCGTGGATGTCCTGATCGTCATCGGCGGCAACGGCACCCAGCGCGGCAGCCTGGCGCTGGAGCGGCTCGGCGCGCGGGTAATCGGCATCGCCTCGACGATTGACAACGATCTGGCGGAGTTCGATACCACCCTCGGCGTGGATACCGCGATCAATGCCGCCACCCGCGCGATTGACGACCTCAAGACGACCGCCACCAGTCACCGCCGCGTGTTCGTGGTCGAGGTGATGGGTCGCGGCTCAGGCTATCTGGCGGCGCGCGCGGCGCTGGCCTCGGGCGCCGACCTGGCGCTGGTCCCCGAGGCGCCCGTCGAGGCATGGGACGTGCTGGCCACGGTCCGCCGCGCCTTCCTGGCTGGTGAGCGCCACGCGATCATCGTCGTCGCCGAGGGCTACCCCACACGCTCGCCGGAGGTCCTGCTGCGGCTGAAGCGTAACGGCATTGACGCCCGGCTCGCGGTGCTGGGGCATCTCCAGCGCGGTGGCGAGCCGACCGCCGGCGACCGCCTGCTCGCGGCGCGCATGGCAGTGGAGGCGGTAGAGGCGGCGCTGGTCGGCGAGCATGGCTTCGTGCTCGGCCCTTCGCGCGGCGACATCGTGCGCGTCTCCTTCGAGGCCGCCACCGCCCCCTGCGCCAAGGTGACGGCGGAGGACGTGCGGCTGGTGCGCGCGCTCGCCTGAGCCGCCTGAGTCGCCTGAGCCGCGCGCCGCGCGGGTTGACAGACGCGCCCGCGCTCTCTATACTTGCGCCAGCCTGGACCCTCCCGCGCGCGGCTCCCTTGCGCGCATTCGGACTGGGATGAGGCGGCTGATAGGACTCACGCGACCGCGGCGCGCCGCCACGGTCGGCGATTCGGGTTCAGTGGAGAACGACTATGCGTGGAGCAGGCTATGGACTCGCGGTTCTTGGCGTCATCCTGGTGATCGCTGGCCTGGTGAATCACTACGTCATCCAAGCCAACCCCCTCAAGCACACGAGCACGCTCGTGCTCGGCGTGGGCGCGGTCATCGCCGTCGTTGGTCTCGCCCTGACGTACATGGGCGGGCGCAGCAGCGGGACGAACTCCTAACCCGACGCCGCGTCATTTCCCCGATCACCTATCCCGTCGTCCGCCCATCCCGGCGCCTTACTGGCGCGTCTGTGGATGGGCGTCATGTGGCCCGGCGCTGGGTTTCCGAATCTGCGCAGGCTTGTGCATCACCCCAACTCGTATCGAGACGCCGTTCCTATGCTGAGCGCGTATGCGCGCGTATATTGAAGCCATGGGAACGAAACGCCGCCAGCTTGCTTGACTGCCTGTCCCGACATCACCGTCTTTTTGCGCTCGCTGCATGGCTGCCTCATGTCAGCGCTGGACCACCGGCTGGCGCGCATCTATCTCTTCGACTCCCTGCCCCTCGGAGACTTCGACCCTGCCAGCAGCGCTATAGAGTTCATCGCTGTCACGGTGGATAAGCTGGACGGCGATGATATCTCCCGGTTGTTCGAACTGCCGGCGGAGTTGATGGCGCACGGGGTGTGCGCCGGGGTGTGCGCGTGGAAGGAGCTATCCTCCCGAGCGCAGCGTTCTGGCGCCATGGTCCCGCCCGCCCGCAGTGTTCCTTCAGCCCTCACACGGCGTCGCATCATATCATGGTAAAACCACGGTATGCCACTTTCTCTCCGCTTCGAGCCTCATCTGACCGACAACTACCTGGAAGCGCGCTCGCGCCATCGTTAGGCGCGCAATCCGGTCGAGCGCGCCCTCTGGCTCCTGTCGGCCCATGTGATGGTGACAGCTGCGCCGACGCGCGGGGCGATGATGCGCGCTTGGGTTCGAGGATATATCCGGTGGGTACGTCTGGCGATTCCCGCAGGGTGATGGAGGGAACGGAGGACGAGCATGAACACGCCGGCGAAACGGCCCGACGACCATGGGCCGCTGCTGAATCAACTCAAGGGCTCCTTCACGGCGATCTATCTGACGATTCTCAGCATTGTCCAGGCCGTCGCCTTGGGGGAATTGGCGCGGGTGGTCGCCGACGGCTACCCCCAGTTCACGCCCGCGCAGTGGGCGCTCGCCCTGCTAACATTCCTCATCCTGATCATCATCTGGAACCATGTGACCACTGACGCCATGGTCTGGGTCTGGATTCCCGACTGGCGCGATTCGGTGATCCCCTTCCTGCTCGGAGCGTTCGAGCTCTATCAGGCGCATGCGCTCGTCGCCGGCCTCGGTCCCTGGCTCTTCGGTATGGTTGCGGGGGCCACGCTGGCCGTGCTGGAGTTCTTCCACGTAGGGCGTCAGGCGCGGCTGGAGGCAGAGGACGCCGAGGCGCTCCGCATCTTCCGGCGTCGGAGCTGGTCCGACCTGCTCCAAGGCGTCGTGGGTATCGGCCTCTTCTTCATTCTGGGCATGGCGAGCGTCGCCGCTGGCGTCGCCCGGGCGGCCGACCCGCCTCACTCTGCCGTAGAGGCTATCTTGCCCTGGATCGCCGTGCTCCTGAGTGGCCTGTGGCTGGGCAGCTACCTGCTGCGTACGACGCTCTATTGGCGCGCGCTCGTGGAGTTGGCGCGCAGTGGCAGATTGCCAGCCGACACACCGCTCAGCCGGCTCGTTGGCCTGCCACTGCGCTGAACCCCATTGACGTCGGCGCAGCGTCTGGGCGCGGTTCCGCTAGCTCCAAGACCAAGAACAAGAAAGGGAGATGGTATATCCAGGCCTTGACGTTCTAGAGGAACAACGCCCGAGATGAGGCCGCCCTCCCAGCCTTGCTTCATTCACCCTACGCTGTCGCCCACGCGGAAACGTTCATGGCCTGACCAGCGAGACGGGCGCCCCAACCGCGATCATGCCGGGCCGCTCGACCGCGCCGTAGACGCCGGCCACCGTATCGTGCGTGCGGACGATGGCGGCGAGAACGCCGGGCTGGGAGATGCCCGTCTCCGGGTCAATATCCACCATCTTGCAGCGCGCGTCCTTGAGATTCACCCGCACCTTCGGCGTGTCGGCGCCTTCGCCAAATAGCAGGGTCCCGCCCTCCCAGGCGTCCTCGGGATACGCCTCGGCGCCGTCCGGCGTCTCTATGACGATATTGGGTCGGAAGCGTAGGGGGGCCAGTGGTCGCCCTACCACCGCGCTCAGGCTCGCCAGTGTCCCCGTCGTGATGACTGAGACTTCGGCGACGTCGAATGTGCGGTTGATGGCAAGCTGTAATAGATGGATGGGGCCTGGGAACGCGCGCGCGATATGCGCCACCAGATCAGGGCTATCGAGCGGCAGGTCCAGCCCATCCGGTGTTCGCACGCGCACTGCGGATTTCCGCGGATCACCCGGCTCCACGAAGGACGGCGTATAGCGGACCAGCGCCGGATACTCCCGGCCCGTCAGCCATGGAAAACCCGACCTATCTTCCGTCTGAATGAACGCGAAGCGCCGGTCGCCCATGAATCCACGCCAGCTAAGGAGACCCGCATCCAGCGACTCGCCACGCATGGACTTGACCGGATAGCGATAGATCGCCTTGACGCGACCAACCCGTACCCCGCCCTGAGAAGACATCTTATCGCTCTCCATCGCTCTCCATCGCTCTCATTCGCCCGCCCGCTTCAGCGGGAACCGAGCCAGCGTCATCCTACCACCCGCGCCCCTTCATGCTGGCTGTGTCCCCGATTGCTCCCATCGCGCCCCGCCCCTTTATGGCCGCGCTCACAACTCTCACCCCTGTCGTAGCGCTCATCGTCGGGGAGAATCAGCTCGCCATGCAGCGAGGCCCCAAATTCGGCCAGCGTCGTCTCGCCCAGCGCCGCCGCCATCACATGCTCCGCCATATCACCAATCTCCTCCTCCGCGGTCGCGGCCGCTCCTGTGTGATATGAGCCCGTGGCCCCGCGCCAGTTTGGCAAGCTACCCGCGCCCGCGCGCCTGTCTCGCCCCTAGCATAGCGCTCCCCTCTTATGGCCGCCTTATGGCTGGCTTATGCGTTCGCGTCTCTCCCGCGCCGCCAACCCACTGCGTAGATACGGTGGTAGGCTGCTTCCAATTGGAGGGCGCGGCGATGGAGTTAACGAATGAGCGATGAGCGGCGCTGGAGGCCATAAGAGGCCCAGCGCCAGGGAGGATACAAGAGATGAGTGACAACGAGATGGGCCCGATGCGTTCGATGGGCGTGCTTGATGACCTTTGGGATTACGACGATCCGGCGAAATCTGAGGCGCGCTTCCGCCTGTGGATCGCTGATCTTCCACCGTCCGTCGGCGACTCCGCACGCGCCGAGGCGCAGACACAGCTCGCGCGCTCCCAGGGCTTGCAGCGCCACTTCGCGGAGGCGCACGCGACCCTCGACTCGGTGGAGTCCCGGTTAGCTGAGATCAGTGAGCGTGTCCAGGTTCGCTATCTCCTGGAGCGCGGGCGCGTCTTCAACTCCTCCCGCGCGCCCGATCAGGCGCGGCCGCTCTTCCTCGCCGCATGGGAGCAGGCGCGGGCGGCTGGCGAAGACGCGCTGGCGGTGGACGCGGCGCACATGCTGGCCATCGTCGCCTCGGGCGAGGAGACACTGACATGGAACCAGCGCGCGCTCGACCTCGCGCAGTCCTCGCCTGAGCCGCGCGCCCAGCGCTGGCAGGGATCGCTCTACAACAACATCGGCTGGAGCTACTTCGACGCGGGCCGCTATGCGGACGCGCTGGTGTTGTTCGAGCGCGCGCTGGAGCGGCGGCGAATGGATGGCAAAGAGAAGGAGATCGTCATCGCGCAATGGTGCATTGGCCGGACGCTGCGTGCGCTGGGACGTCTTGACGAGGCGTTGGCCCTGCAACAGTCGCTGCTGGCGACTACGCTTGAGGATGGCTACGTCTCCGAGGAATTGGGCGAGCTCCTGCTCACGTTGGGTCGCACCGGTGAGGCCCGCCCGCACTTCCGTCGCGCGGCGGACCTGCTCTCACGCGACATCTGGCTGGCCGAGCAGGAACCAGAGCGATTGGCGCGGTTGCGCCAGCTTGGCGCGGCTGCGCCGGATGCGTAACGGCAACCCTGCAAGGGCAAAACCCCCCGGGGAATCTTCAACGCGCTTGACCGCATGGCCTGAATTAGCGCGAGCGGTCGAAGAAGCCTCGGGTGAGTGGCTCGAAGAAGGGCGGCGTCGCCAACTCGACTCCCAGCGCCTGAACGAGCCGTGGCAATGCGCCGCCCTCGCAACCACGTAGGTCCTGCGCCTGGTGGAGGATCGCCCCATTTTCGCAGACGTAGCCCTCATACAGACACCTGCCACCGAAGCAGTCGGCGCGGATGAAGACGAAGGGCGTCTCTCGCTCGCTCACGACCACGCGAAAGCCCCCGAGCAAGTACAGCCGCAGGGCATGGTCGGCGCTGGGCGCGACGCTCGCGGGCATAGGCGCGCCTCCCCTGGCGCACGTGGCGCAAAGACCGCATGACACGGGCGCGACGCGGGCATACGAGCGCCGCCGCGCTCATGCGCGCAGTCTAGCCGATGCGCCCTGACTATGCAACCGCTCGCGCGTATCTGGAAGCCGCCTGGAAGACGTCTGGAAAAACAACGCGCCACTGAGGCCCTGGGAACGGTCTCGGTGGCGACGACGTATCGCTCATGATACCAACTGCGCGCACATGGCGCGAGAGGGGAATATGCGTAGTAATGCCGTCCTGTTGGTTACTGGGGACCACGCTATACCGGGCAAGGCTATTAGCGCCCGCCTCTCATCGTTCCCTGAGCCGCGTCTCCAGTCGCGCCTCCAGCGCCGCGACCCGGCGCTCTAGATCGGCGATGCGCTCAAGCGCGTCGGCCAGCGCCAAGATGGTGAGCCTTCCGGCTGGCTCTGCCGCGAACAGCGCGCGCATCTCGGCGGCGAACCGCTCGTCCTGGTAGAGCTGGCGCGCTTCCACCTGGCCGGCGCCACGGCTGCGCAGGGTGGGCTGCAGCGCGTCGAAGGCGACCATCTCGGCGGCCTCCAGATGGGCGCGGTCGGCGAACGCTGAGCTCGTCCACCAGGCCACCTCGGTGATGAGGCCGGGATTGAGGCGCACAACCGAGGCGCCCGTGACCACGCTGCTATCGCGCGAGACAAGATGCTGCCGGATGCGCTGCTTGAGGCGCTCGGCGACGCCGACATAGGCCACCGAGCGCGCGGCGCCACGCCCGCCGTAGAGGGCGTAGACCGCGGGAACGGCGGGCACGTCGGATAGATCCGTGACAACGGCCAACCCAGCATCCTCCCAGTGGTCGCGCCGCGGCCTGCCGGCGCCATCGCTCGCGGTGTCGCGCGTCTTCCCGCTGGGGTCGCGGGTGGATCGCCACACGACACGCGCGCAGGTTCCCGCGTCGCTCGTCTTCGCTAATTCCTAGAACGAGAAACGAGCTTACGGTGCGAACGATGCGGAGCCTATGACCAGCTGGGCGGCATTGGCCATCACGACGCTGGCGGCGTGGCGTTCTGGGCGGGGGCGATGCGAATGGCGACGACCTGGCCGTTGTAGACCAGCAGCGTGACGGTCTCGCCAGGAGTGACGGCGCTGGCGGAGGCGGGGCCTTTGACGCCCGCCTGATGGTAGCGCGCGGTGGAGGCGAGCGGCGCGGTGACGGCGACGCCATCGGCGCGGGTCAGGCTGATCTGGCTGGATGAGATGGACTGGACGGCGCCGCGATCGAGCTGAATCTCGCGTGTGGCGCCGTTGCGGATGACGGTGAGATCGGCGTAGGCGAAGCCCTTGAAGATGCCGCGCCCGCCGATGTGGACCGCCGCGCCGTTCTGTGAGAGGACGGCGACGCGTCGCCCAACGAGCCTGGAGTAGTCTTTGGGCGCCTTGTCCTGCGCGCCCCAGCGGGTGCTGGAGTCAACGCTAAGCGTGACGCTGCCGCCATCAATGCGCAGGAGGGTGATCGAGGAGGATGAGGCGGCGGTGACGGTCCCGACATCGAGGGTATAGGATGTCCAGGAGCCGTTATCGTTGAGGATGACCGCGCCGTGAATGATGTGTGCGGCGAGCCCCGGATGGCGCGCGGCGCCGGGGCGCGGCTTGGCGTGCTGGATGTTGAGCGCGGAGAGGGCGGTCAGCGGCAGCGCGCCGCTGGCGGCGGCCACCCCAACGCCTCCCAGCCCGACCGCGCCGAGCAGCGCGGCGGCGGTGATGGCGAGCTTGTATTTGACGAGCAGCGCGAGCATAGTGTGACGCCTCCTCTGGTGGACAAGATTTGGGCCTGTGAGCCGGGGTAGGTGAGCCGGGGCGGGTGAACCCGCGGCTAGGGGCCCCAGCGGGAACCCCGAACCCGCAGGGGCGCTTCGCTCCGCTCGCCTGGCGGCCACGAAGGCCGCCTTCGCGGGCTGGGCTGGATTTGGGCTGTGGGCTCTTTGGCCGTTCACCATTGAAGATACGCGCGGCGGCTGAAAGCTGGCTGAGGAGCAGGCCGCGCTGGCTGAGAATGCGCTGAGTCTGGACGCGCGCTAGCCCTCCTGGCGCGCGCCAGC
>DASTKI010000191.1:0-9249 GCA_035716045.1 Ktedonobacterales bacterium | reverse complement strand
GGCGGTGGGCATCGGCGCGGTCAAGGCGACCTTCACGCTCGATGTGCAGCTGGAGGACGTGCGCGAGAACGAGCACGCGGCGATGCGCGGCCGCGGCTCGGCGGGGGGCAGCGCCGTGGACATGAAGGCGGCGATGGACCTGACGCCGATCTCGGAGACGGAGACGAAGATGGACTGGACCGCCGACGTCAATGTCTCCGGGACGCTGGCCAGCGTCGGCGCGCGCATGATGGAGGGCGTGGCTCACAAGCTGACCGCTCAGTTCTTCGATTGCTTCAAGTCGAAGATCGAGGCGGCGGGGTAGCGTATCCCGGCGGCGTATCCCGGCGGATAAATCCGCGGCTAAGGGCCTGGCGGCCACGAAGCCCGCCTTCGCGGGCTAGGACGCGGGGCGAGGGCGTTTACGCCCTCCGTCCCGTGCGCCGGCCTTTTAGACCCGCGCTCCCAACGTGCGCCGGTCACTCATGGTCGCGCCATTTACGCGCTATCAAGGATACAACCGATGCGAGACGATATTCTGGCGAAGGCGCAGCGGCTGCGCGCTGAGGGCCGCCCGTTCGCGCTGGCGACGGTGGTGATGGCGCGGCAGCCGACATCGGGCGCGGCGGGCGCGCGGGCGATCATCTTGCCCGATGGCCAGATGGAGGGCTGGGTTGGCGGGCACTGCGCGCGGCCCACAGTGATGCGGCAGGGGCTGGAGGCGCTGGCCGAGCGGACGCCACGGCTGGTGGTGCTGAGCCCAGGGGAGGCCGGGATGGCGGAGGAGGGACGAGAGGAGAAGCCAGGGGTAATACGGGCGCCGATGCTCTGCGCCAGCCAGGGTGAGCTCCAGGTATTCGTCGAGCCGTTTCTGCCACGGGCGACGGTGGCGATCATCGGTGAGTCGGCGGTGGCGCGGGCGCTGGCGCGCTTCGCGGCGCTGCTGGACTTCGAGGTGTGGGCCTGCGATCCGCTGGCGGATATGGAGATGTTCCCTGGGACGGACCGGCTGGTAACGAGCCTGGAGGCGCTGGCGCCGCAGTTGACCGAGCGCAGTTACGTGATCATCGCCACGATTGGGGAGTATGACGAGCAGGCGGCGGAGATGGCGCTGGCCAGCCCGGCGAGTTACGTCGGCATCATCGCCAGCAAGACACGGCTCAAGACGGTGCAGGACGCGCTGCTGGAGCAGGGGATACCGGAGGAGCGGGTGGCGCTGCTGAAGCGGCCCAGCGGGCTGCCGGGGCTGGCGCTGACGCCGGAGGAGATCGCCTTCAGCGTGATGGCGGAGCTGATCGAGGCGCGGCGGCAGCGAGTGGGGCAGATGGGCGACGTGGCGCCGACGCCTCAGCGCGCGGAGGCCATTGACCCGATCTGCGGGATGACAGTAGATATCGCGACGGCGCGCTACACGACGACGCGCGACGGGAAGACCTACTACTTCTGCTGCGCGGGCTGCAAGCGGACCTTCGACGCGGCGCCCGCCGCCGCGCCTATCCAGCCGCATCACGGCGGGCATCACGGGGGCGAATAACGGTAGGCGGTTTGACGGGACAAGAGAACGATCATGGAAAGCGCGCCGCCCTTCCCTGACGCTCAGGGGAGGGCGGCGAGGTGTTTACGGCTTGCGAAGGGATCGTGCCGCTACTGGACTGTCGCGGGCGGCGTGTAGATCGGTGTGGTGTTGGGCGAGCCGACGACGACATCGCCATGCGAGCTGTTGGGTCCGCCCGTCACAGAGATGCCGCCTTTGACGGTGAAGAGCGCCTCGTCAAAGACGCTGTCGCTGGGCGCGTTCGCGGAGATCAGGGCTGGGAAGGCGGGGCCGCCCACAAAGGATGTGGACATATAGTCGCCGACCATACGCCCTTGGTTCGTGTTCGCCAACCATGAGAGCGGCATCGGCCCGGCGAGCTGCTGGCTGGCCGACCACGTCGCGCCGCCATTGGCGGAGGAGATGAAGCCGACGTCGAGCTGGCAGGTGCTCGCCGTGCAGTCGACCGAGGGGTAGAAGTAGTACACCAGCCCCAGATGGGCGCCGGAGCCAGATGTGGACGGGTCCACCGCGAGGCCGGGGATGAAGTGATCCACCCCACTGCCGATGGCGTCGGCGGGCACGCGCGCGGGGTCAGTCCAGGTCACGCCGTCGCTCGACGTGGTGATGACGATGTCGTTGGCGGCGCACTTGACCTCGAACCGGCAATCGGGGAAGGCGACGTAGACCGTTCCCGACGCGTCCACTTCGGCGGAAGGCAGCGTGCCTGAGCGAAGGTTGCCGGAGATTGGCGCGAACTGATGCAGCGTGACGATGATCGCATTGCTCCAGCTCGCTCCGCCGTCGCCGCTGGTGAAGGCCATGAGAGAGCCAGCGCGGCCCGCGAACCCGTCAATCGGCACGACCACCTTGCCGGAGGGCTGCACGACCGGCTGTCCACCGATGCCATGCGCGCTGTTGTGCGTGGAGAGCGCGGGGCCCCATGTTTCGCCTCCATTGGTGGAGGTACTCATGTGGATGAGGTCAGCGAACGTGTTGTCGTCAAACTCGGTGTAGCAGTTGCCGTAGAAGGGGCTGGACGCCGTATTGTCGCAGACGGTCCAGTTCTTGTCGTTGAAGTCGCCAGACGCGTTCACGATGACCGGTGCGCTCCAGGTTAGCCCGCCATCGGTCGAGCGGCTGACAATCACATCTACCGCGCTACTGCCATTCGGGAAGAGGCCGAGGTAGGAGATCAGCCAGACGTTGTCGCGGGCGTCGAAGGCCACCGAAGGATCGCTGAGGCGCTGATAGACGCCGGATGGCGTGGAGAACGGGGTGGTGGCAGGCAGGAAGCCATCGGTCCACGTTTTGCCGCCATCGGTGGAGGTGGCGAACCCGATGTTCGAGGCGCCGCCGTCGAAGAACCGCCCAACCTGCACGGCGGCGACGATGGTCGAGCCGAACGCGTAGGTGTCAGGCTCTACCTCCGTCTGGTGCTGGCTGGTCGTGTTGGTGTAGGGATCACTGCTGAGTTGCAAGAGCCTGGGCGCCGCCTTCGCGGAAGCGGGCGGGATGGCGATCATCGCGAGTGCGAGAGTTGAGCCGAGCGCGAGCGCGAGACCTGCCCGTAGACGCCGGATGGGAGATGCGGAAGCTGCCATGCGAGAGTCCTCCTGCTCCATTGCGCCCCAAGCCAGCCGTGGCTGTGGGGGAAGAGGGATTCGCTTGGATGGGAGCGCGCGCCACCGCTCTTGATGGCGCGTCGATGCCGTCCCGAGCGCGCGCCACCATGGGGCGCACACAGATGGCGACGGGAAGCGCTACGAGGGATTCGTCAATGCGACGCCGAACAAACGTGACGCCGAACACGCGGAGCGGCCGGAATGCTGCAATCCTGGCAAGGCGCGGCCGCGCGGCCATGGCGGCCGCTGATACAATGCACACGTCTAACTGGTTCGAAATACCTGACCACCACAGTATAAGATGATACGTCATAACGTTACAGCCAGATAGCCATATTGGATGGAATGTAGTCCTGTAGCGCCTGGGTGAGCGCCGAGTGGTGGAGGGCGTAGGCTGGGCAGGATGGGAGGGATGCGGCGCCGACGGTCGCTGGGCGTCGCATGAGCCAGAGTTTCACGAAGGCGGGGAACGGCGCAACGAAGGGTTATGCCAGAGCAATAGATATAGCGACCCATCGGACGGGTAGAGACTGGCGTGTTTCTTATAGCGTTGGGCGCGCCGGGGCGGCGAGTGGCAAGCGGGCGTCGCCGGATTTCGCCTCACAGGTGGGGGCGGACATCAACCGCGCCCAGCGAGAGGGTGGCTTCCGCCTCCATGATTTCGCCAACGCGCGCCGCAGCCGCTGTGAGCTCACGGCGCTGGCCCGCGCTCAGGGGGTGGAGCGTCTCGGCGCGTATCTCCAGGCGGCGACCATGCCGCTGGTATTGCCAGACACCGGCGACGACCCCCGCGATGATGATCAGAGGGACATTGCCGATGCTGCCGCGCGTCAGCGCTCGCTCTTTCAGGCCGGCGGGAACGAGACGGTCGCGCGGATGACAGCCAATCGCGTAGCAGTCGAAGTGCGGCAGGAGTCGCACGAGGTCCTGTGTCTCGCCCCGCAGTGGAGGAACGTCTGGCTCGCTCGCAAGGCGCCAAGCGCGATGGCCCTCGATATCAACCTCTTCCGCCGCGTCGCCCAACTGCCGCATCAATGCGAGGGCCGCGCCGGGCCGCATCCCGAACCATTGGGTGAATTCGTTGTGCGTGGCTGGCCCGTACGCGGCGAGGTAGCGCCGCAGGACTTCGCGGAGCGCCACCGATCCTTCGACCTGTCTCCAGCCGCCAAGCCACTGATCCGGGCGCACGAATGTGACCCTGGCTCCCTGATTTGGCCCGAAGCAGAGCAGGCCAGCATTGGCAGCCGCCCCGATCATCATCTGCCAGCGCGGCCAGTGACCGCCGAAGGCGGGGCTGATCGCGTCGAGCGCCCAGGAGCCGGTGCGCCGGGCTACTTCCTGGCCCAGCTCTTCGCGTGTCAGACAGCGCCCATCGAGCGCGTCTCCGATCGCCGCGAGGACCGCCTCAGCCTGCGCTGGGTCCAGGCCCATCTGCGTGAGCCGCTGCGCGTCAGCTGGATCAGTGTTCGCCTGGAGGGCGGCTGACCAGAGCGGCGCCTCGCTGGCGGGGAAGAGATGCACAGTGCCCCGGATGCCATAGGTCTTGACCAGGCCGCGCCGTTCCCACAGCTCGGCGCGCACGTCCTGGCGCGTCACACCAGCCACCCGTATCCCAAGCGAGAGATCGGCCGCTGGCGCCATTTGCGCATGGATGCCGCACACCGCGCCGACGACGTCAACGAGGGCCTCTTTTGGCCTGGGCGTCAGCAGGGCGTGCCGCGCGAGCCGTCGCTCCCACACCTCGTCCCAGGTCAGTGATCGCATGCCAGCCTCCCCCTCACGGCGCCCGATCTCGCTTTGATTTTGGATGCGCTTCCCCTTCTGTGGGCGCTTCTCAGATATTCTCAACGCGCGCCCTGAAGCGGCAAGCGGCAGGCGGTCTCGCGGCGGTCCAGGGTGAAGCCGAGGGACTGGTAGGCGGCGATGGTGGCGGGGTCGTCGCCCCAGGACTCCAGCAGGTAGCGGGCGACCGGGCCGTCGGGATGGCGGGCGAGCCAGGCGGCGCCCCAGAGCAGCAGCGGGACGTATAGCCCGGCGCCGCGCAGGGCGGGGACGACGCCAGGGGCGTCGAGATAGCCGGTGGGCTGGCCGTCGCGCTGGATGCGCTGGGCCATGCCGCGACCGACCAGAGCGCCATCGGGGCCGAAGAGGAAGCAGACGCCCGAGGGATCGAGGCCGACCAGCCAGTCATGGGCTATGTCAGGGGTGACGACGTTGTGGCCCCAGAGGCCGGCGAAGCAGGTGTTCGCGCTCTCGATGAATAGCGCCTGATCGGGTTCGCCGCGGCAGGCGCGGATGGTGTAGCCATCGGGGAGGGTGGGCGCGGGGAAGGATGTGTCGCTGGGCGCGATGAGGCGGGTGTAGCCGGGGGCAGGGGTGAAGCCGTGGGCGGCGGCGAAGGCGGCGGCCGCTGGGTCCGTCTCCTCCGCGTAGCAGGAGGCGTCGGTCGCGCCGAGCGCGCGGGCATGATCGAGCGCCCGGCGCAGCAATTCGCTTCCCAGGCCGCGACGGCGCCAGGCGGGGTGGACAACCAGCAGCAAATCAGCGCGCGGCGTAGGGGTTGACTTGAAGACGCAGGCGTAGCCGACCAGCGCGCCTGGCTCATCAGGGGAGAGCGCCACCCAGCGGTCGCGGGTGGGCTCATGTCCCGGCCACTCGTACTGGGCGCGCAGCATCGCCTCGCTGATGTCCTCGCCGGAGGTCGCGATCTCTGGCGTCTCGGCGAGCAGGCGCGCGAGGGCGGGCAGGTCGTCGGGGTCCGCGCTCTGGTAGTTACGAATGTCGAAGTTGTCCATAAGTAGATGTCCTTTCACGGCGCCATGAAACGCCTACCGCACGGCCCGTCGCCTCTGCGCTATGAGCATGCCGCTCATAATGAGCGCGGCAAGGAGCGACACTGCCCAGGCTACCCACTGCGCGTTCCCGGTCGCTTTGCTGGCGAACGTCGAGGAGCCACAGACGACAGCAGAGCAAACGAGAAAGAGGTAGTCCACTGGACTCAAAGCGATCAGCCTGGCGCCCTCCCTGCCTGGCTGGCGTTTCCACCTGACATACAGGGCAATGACATACGTCACCATGATGCCAGCGCCCACGACCAGGCACAGCAAACCCAGCGCAAAGACAGGGCCCGCGCTTGAGACCTTGTCGCTCAGAAGAACAGTTGCCAGTAGCGCGATCAATGGAACGACGAAAAGGACCCATCCTAGCACGAAGATGATCACACGCAGCGCGCGAGCGTCCCCGGCCGTGAATGATCACATAAACATCCACGACAACTCCCCACATAGCCGCCTAGGCAAACAGCGACGCGAGAACGCCTGACAGAAAGTACTCGTATCCTTGCGGCATGTGGTCATATCTCCTCAGACGCTTATCGCTCAGGCGTGACGTAGCAAGCATACCCCATGGACGCGGGGATTGACGCCGGAAGGTTGTGGCATCTGGCGCGGGGTGTGCGTCTGGTTATGCTGTCGCCCCGATGTGGAGAGCGAAGGAGGGGGCGAGTGTATGAGTCTATTGCTGGACGCGCTGATATGGATCGCGCTGGGGGCGCTGGTGGGCTGGCTGGCGACCAATGTGACGCATGCCGGGTTGGGGCTGGCGCTGATGGTGCTGATCGGTGTGCTCGGCTCGCTGCTGGGCGGGCTGGCGCTCTCATTGGCCGCGCCCGCGTTGTTCAGCGGCGCGCTCTTCACCCCCCTGGGCCTGCTGGCGGCGCTGGTGGGCGCGCTCCTCTTGCTGCTGATCGCGCGCCTCGTCACCGGACGCTCCAGTGACCATACCTCCTTATGACGGGCATGACGGGCGGGGGCCGCGACGGCTCAGCCGAAAATGCGGCATAATAGAGGGTGAATGCCACCCGCCCAACCTCACCCCCCGGCCCCCTCTCCCCATGGGATAGGGGGAGACAGAGGGAGCGCGTGAGGGACGCTTCGCCCAGAACGGAGAGTGACGACGCCATGTCCGCCAGCGCCCACACGGCCCAGATGACGGAGCAGAGCCAGCCAGACGCGCCCACGCGCGCGATGGTCGCCATCCTCGACTACGGCTCCCAGTATTCTCGCCTGATCGCGCGGCGCGTGCGCGAGTGTCACGTGTATTGTGAGCTTGTCCCCGCCAGCGTGACGCTGGAGGAGCTGCGGCGGATGGGGGCGCGGGCGGTGATCCTCTCCGGCGGGCCGGATAGCGTCTATGATCCCGGCGCGCGGCATGTGGACCAGGCGATCCTGGAGAGCGATCTGCCGGTATTGGGCATCTGCTATGGGATGCACCTGTTCGCGCATCAGATGGGCGGGCGCGTCGAGCCGCATACGGGGCGGCGCGAGTACGGGCCCGCGGAGATCCACTTCAGCCTGGAGGCGCCCGCTGGCGCTGAGACGAGGGGGGCGGGTGGCGACCGCGACCCGGCGGCGCTCTTCGCGGGCGTCGAGATGGGCGGCTTGGGGACGCCGGTGTGGATGAGCCACGGGGATAGCGTGGGCGACCTGCCGCCGGACTTCGAGGTGATCGCGCGGTCGAGCTCTGGCGCGCTGGCGGCGATCGGCGACCAGCGGGGTCACATCGGCATCCAGTTCCATCCGGAGGTAACGCACACGCCGCAAGGCACGCAGATGATCGAGAACTTCCTGTTCCGCATCTGCGGGCTGGAGCCGAACTGGACGATGGGGGCCTTCATCGAGGAGTCGGTAGCGCGGATTCGCGCGCAGGTGGGCGAGGAGGGCCGGGTGATCTGCGGCCTCTCCGGTGGGGTGGATTCGGCGGTGGCGGCGCTGCTGGTCCACAAGGCGATTGGCGACCGGCTGACGTGCATCTTCGTGGATACGGGCTGCATGCGCGCCGGTGAGCCGGAGCAGGTAGTGGAGACGTTCCGCGCCAACCTGCATATCCCGCTGGTGGCGGTGGACGCGAGCGAGCGCTTCCTGAGCAGGCTGGCGGGGGTGACGGACCCGGAGCGCAAGCGCAAGATCATCGGCGAAGAGTTCGTGCGGGTCTTCGAGGCCGAGGCGGCGCGGCTGCGCGAGCAGGGTGAGGTCAAGTTCCTGGCGCAGGGGACGCTGTATCCCGATGTGATCGAGAGCGCCAGCGCCAGCGACGCCAGCGCGGCGCAGAAGATCAAGACGCATCACAACGTGGGCGGGCTGCCGGAGGGGATGGCGTTCGAGCTGATCGAGCCGCTGCGCTCCCTGTTTAAGGATGAGGCGCGGGCGGTGGGGAGCGAGCTGGGGCTGCCGGAAGACTGGGTCTGGCGGCATCCGTTCCCCGGGCCGGGGCTGGCGATCCGCGTGATCGGCGAGGTCACACGCGAGCGGCTGGATACGCTGCGCCACGCCGACGCGATCTTCATCGAGGAGCTGCGGCGGGCGGGATTGTATCGCGAGATCGGGCAGGCGTTCGCGGTGCTGACGCCGGTGCAGAGCGTTGGCGTGATGGGCGATGGGCGCACCTACGCCAACATGGTGGCGCTGCGGGCGGTGACGACGGGCGACTTCATGACGGCGGACTGGGCGCGCATCCCCTACGACCTGCTGGGGCGCGTGGCCAACCGCGTCGTCAACGAGGAGCCGCGTGTCAACCGGGTGGTCTACGACATCACCAGCAAGCCGCCCGCGACGATTGAATGGGAGTGACACGCGATGGGCGATGATGACTCCCGCGACGGCTGGGACAGCTTCGACTGGGCGACCCGGGGTGTGACGCCGGGCGGCGGCGCCAGCGCTCCGGACGGTGATGGCGAACATGGCGCGAACGGCGCATCCAATGGCATGCTGCGGCGTCCGCTGGCGGATGAGGATGAGGAGTCGTCGGGACGCCAGGCGCCGGGCGGCTGGGTGGCGCGCGGCGGCGTGTTGCGCTGGAATGCGAGCGATGAGGAGGATGCGCAGGCCGACGCGCCGCTGCGCGAGGAGGCGCGCTCGCCCTGGGCGGCGGAGGACTTCGACCTGCCATTAGGGGCGCCCCCCGCGCCGCGTGTGCGCGCCGTGCGGGCGTGGCTGGCGCGGCGGCGGATGCGCGAGGCCGACCTGATCGGCGAATTGTTGCTGGAGCGGCGGCGGCTGTATCCATCGGGCGAGGATAGCGGCGCCACACCGGTCGAGGATGAGGCGAACCCGC
>DASTKI010000190.1:0-12617 GCA_035716045.1 Ktedonobacterales bacterium | reverse complement strand
GCATGGCGCGTATGTGAACGGGAACCCCATCCGCGTTTCCCAGCGATCTACTGAACAATCAATCGTTGTTTTTGAGTCGCGTACCGACTCCCGCAACGACTTTGCGTATGCCAAGAGGCTCGCCACCGTCGTGTCAGCAAGCCGAGTAGCCCAGCGCGTGCTGTTTGGCTATGATTTGGCGCTCGTCGCTCATGGCAAGGTCGAGGGCGTCATCTGCAAAGAACCCTATGAACAGATTTGGGACATCGCTCCAGGGTCGCTGCTCATTGAGGAGGCTGGTGGGATCGTGCGGAATTTGAACCACGATACGTATGATCCAGGCAATCTCGATGTCATTGCTGCGACGCCCGAGGTCTATAGAACGCTGAGAGCAGCGAGCCTGGTCTAGCGCCCGCATGCGCTCAACCAGGCGGGCGCGCCAGCGCAGGGCGCGAATGAGGCTACGGCAGATTCATCTCCCATGACTTAACCGGAATCCGTAGGAATAGTTGGATGAGCGCCCCGGTCTCCATAATCAACGCCCCCTACTCCCACTGGGAGAGGGGGCAGGGGGCGTCGTCGCGGCCTAGCGCATTCGCGCGCTGGTTTGCTGCTCGATGGCGCTGAGCAGGGAAGCGTTCGAGGGGGTGCGCTCCATGGCGTCGAGCAGCCACTGCGTCGCTGCCTGAACCGGCTTGTCGGCCAGCAGGCGCCGCAAGGTCGTCGCGCCGCGCAGCTCTTCGGACGAGAGCAGCATCTCCTCGCGGCGCGTGCCGGACTTGATGGCATCCACCGCGGGGAAGAGGCGGCGCTGCGCCAGCTCGCGCGAGAGGTGCAACTCCATGTTGCCGGTGCCCTTGAACTCCTCGTACACCACATCATCCTGCCGGCTGCCGGTCTCCACCAGACACGTTGCCAGGATGGTGATGCTGCCGCCCTCTTCCAGATTGCGCGCGGCCCCGAAAGCCCGGCGCCCCGTATCGAGCGCCTGCGCGTCTATGCCACCAGAGAGCGTGCGCCCACCGCCGCGCGCAGCCAGGTTCTCGGCGCGCGCCAGGCGAGTCAGCGAGTCGAGCACCATAAAGGCGTCGCGCCCGGACTCCGCCACGCGCTTGGCGCGCTCCACGGCGACCTGCACCAGCCAGGCGTGACGCTCAGTGCTCTCGTCAAAGCTCGCGGCGTAGACATGCCCGCCGCGCGGCTCCAACCGTGAGCGCAGATCGGTGACCTCTTCAGGTCGCTCGCCTACTAACACAGCCATGACGACCGCGTCGGGATAGCCCAGCAGTACCGCCTCAGCCGCCTCGCGGATCAGCGTCGTCTTGCCGGTCTTCGGTGGCGCGACAATCAGCGCGCGCGAGCCGAAGCCGAGCGGAGCGAACAGATCAATCATGCGCGCCGAGATCGGGCGCGGCCCCTGCTCCAGCCGGATGCGCCGGTCAGGGAAGGTTGCCGTCAGTTGGTCAAACTGCGGGCGCTCGCGCGCCGCCTCCAGCGTGCCATCGTTGACCGTCTCCACGCTCACGACCGTCCGCCGCCCGCCGCGCTCGTCGGCCTGCCCGATGATGATGTCACCCGCGCGCAGTCCCATGCGTCGCATGTCGTCCATGTTGATGCGGCCCACCGGCTGAAGCGTGCGATCATCGAGCACATCGGCCGTCGCCGCGCCGCGCCCGGTTGGGAACACCATACCGGAGATCTCGACCAGTCGCAGCGGCGTGACGGGCTGGCGTGGCTGCGGCGGCCGCTGCGGCTGCGGATAGCCATAGCGCTCGGCGCCGGGCGCGGGCGGCGTGTAGACCGGCGGCAGCGCGCCCGGCTCGCGGCCACGTCCGCCGCGCGCTGGCCCACCTCGACGGTCCTGCTCGCCCGGCCATGGCTGCCCACCAGGCCGGCGACCGGGCTGGTCGCGCTGGCGGCGCTGGTCGCGCTGGTCGCGCTGGTCGCGCTGATCCATATAGCCCCCGCGCGCGCCCTGCGCCTCGGGATAGCCGCCGTAGGGCTGGCCCTGCTGACCCTGCTGACCAGGCTGGCCATGCGGCCGCCCGCCGCGCTGAGGAGCTCCGCCGCGATCACGCTGCCCCTGCGGCGGCTGTTGCGCTGGTGGCTGCCCGGAGCGCTGGCGCTGGCCGCTGTGGCCATATGGCTCGGCGGGCGGATAGGGAGCATAGACCGTATAGGGTTGGCCCTCGCGCCCATGCTGCGGCTGCTGTCCGCGCTGCGGCGGCTGCTGGCGCGGCTGCCCGGGCTGGCGCTGCCCGCCCTGCCGCTCGCGTCCGCCCGGCTGATATGGCGCCGTCGCGCGGGCGCCCTGCCCACCAAAGCGCCCCGATGACTGGCTGGCGTCGTGGTCGTCTCGCGGCGCGGCGCCCGTGCCACTCATCTCGCTCATCAAGGGTGTCGGCTGCTCGGTGTAGCCAGCGAAGCTCGTCTCCGCCGGCGGAGTGGCAAGCTCGACGGGCTGGCGCTCCATCCCGGCCCGGCCATATGGACCGCGGGGCCGCTGCTCGAAGCGGCGGCGCGGCGTGGCGCCGCCCGCTGGCGCCTCTGAGGCTGGGGCAGGCGCGGACGCCTCCACCGAGATGGGCGCAGAAGCGCTCTCAACGCTTGCGGCGATCTCAGCGGCGGGCTCAGTGTCAGCGGATGTAGCCACGCCGCGCGTGACGCGCCGTGGCGCCCGCTTGGCCGGCGCCTTGGGGATCTGCTCCCCGATCTGCTCCCCGACCTGTTCCGCGGCTGACGCGGTGACGCGGGCCGAGCGGCGGCGCTGCGCGGCGGGAGCGGCGGCCTCCAATATGCCGGAATCGGATGTGGCGCCGTTGGCCGCGCTATCGGGAGCGGCGTCCTTTCCCGTTTCTCCGGCGCGCGTGGCGCGGGAGCGCGTGGCGCGGTGTGGCTTGGCGGCCTCAGCGGCGGGCGCGTCAGAGGTGGAAGAATCCGCCTCGGAGGCAGGAGGTATGACCTGTGGCGTCCCGGCGCTCATGGGCGCCCGCGCTTCCTCGGCGGACGTCGCGCGCGACCGGCTTATCCGGCGGCGCGGAAGAGTAGTATCCTGATCGTTTGGCACACAGGCCTCCTGGAAAGTCTACAACGCACGACGCAGGCGCGTGGTTGAATTAAGCAAAGGCTCAAGAACACATCGGGCGCGTATAGGTGGTTGGTCTATTGGCGCACGGTACAGACGCCGCGCCCACTGGCGCGCGTAACGCGTAATGCGAATGGCCTATCGTGATACAGGCTCGCATAGCCCGCCAGCCGCGCAGGCTGGCGCTCGCCTCGGCTCGCCGCTTAACGCGGACCGCCCGCAATCCCCAGCGTGTGAACTGACGCTTGGGGGCATCCTCGGTGATTCCGATACTCTCCGCCCTCTCCGCCCTCTCCGCCTTGCGGTCGCGCATGACCGTCTCTCATCGCCACGTGTCGCGACGCTCGCCAGTGGGTGGCCGCTTCCAGCGACTCCGCAATGGGCGCGTGGACGCGCCGCATGGCGCCTTCTTCCCCTTCACTCTCCCAAGGGCGTCCTGGCCAGCCCGGCGCGGGACAGTGGTCAGGAGCGGCTGACGCGCGCCGCTGGCCGCCTGGCGTCTGCCGGGTAGTCCGGTAGCGCGAAAGCGAGCGCGACGGGGCGTGGCCAGCGGGCCGGCGAATTCGCCGTAACCTCGGCATGGCATGAATAACGCGAACGGCGTAAATGACGCGCTCGATGGCTGGCGAGCCGGCGTGTGACTCAAACGCGCGGTCAGGTCAGTGGCGCGTGACACATGTTGCGCCAGCAAACGGCGCGAGATGCCGCGAGGTCTGCGGCGAGCGCGAATAGAAACGAGAAACAAACCGTGAGCGAGCGTCGGGCGCGGGCGCTTCATTGTACGCGCCGGAGCGCATGAGCGGGTCGCGCGAGAGCTGCGCTGGCTCAGGGTGGAACGTGCGGCGCTGGAGATGTAGGCGCGGCGTACGCAGGAGAATCAGCAGAGGACGTCTCTCTACTTCATCAAACGGACAAGCGCGCGCTGGCCGCACACACTAGCCTTTGTGGTCCCCCTTTGTTATAGCAGGTTCCGCCAGGATTGTCCATAACCGCCCACAACCGCCCGCTCGCGTCCCTCGCATGAGGCCTGTTGGGCCGCTAGCGAAGCCCGGACAGAGCGCGTCATTGCGCCATCATAGCGCGGTCCACGCATCAGTCCGGCGCATCGCGTGAACGCGTGTAAGGTGTCGGTGATACACGGAAAGACAGTGAATGACGCGGATCGTATCGATCGTGCCGATCGTGTCGTCGAAGTGGCGCCGGTGAATCCCCACGAGTCGCATGGTGGGGCAGGCTCCGGCGGGCGCGCGGTGTGATACGCGGAGGTACGCGGCGCGCGCGCTGATAACACTATACCACGCCCGCGCCACTCATGGCACGCAAGGCTAGCGGGCGGCTCAAGCCGAGACAGTTAAAGCCGACGCGCGGGGCTATGCATCGCCGGCAAAGCGACAGTAAGGAGTAGGTGGTACGCGCGCCGGGGACAAAGGGACAGGGGCTAATCCGCTCCGCAGTCAGTAGGGCCTGACGATACCTCGGCGGAGAAGGATCGAGAAACGGCTGCATCCCGCGCTGGCAGCAGTTGCGCGAAGGGGAAACGGAGGGGCCGCGGGCGCGCCTGGTCCGGCAGTGCGGCGCGCTCGCAGAAAAGGTCGTGAGGCCGTCAGGCAAGGATTCGCTCAATCGCGCCGCCCTGGCTGAACTCCATTTGCTATGCGGTCGGCGGCAGCGCTGCCACTGCGGGAATGACGCGCTCGGCGATCAGGCGAAGCGTATCAGGCTCCATGACCGCCAGAGTAAAGTACTGGCAACCGGCTGCCACCAGCGGCTGCAAGCGCGCTACCACCTGCTCGGGCGTACCTACCAGGGCCGCTGTGTCGAGTGACGCCTGCAGTTCCCGCGGCACACGCTCGCGCTTGGCCGCGAGCGCAGTCGGACTGTCGGCCAGCAGCGTGGGGACGAAGTGGAACGTGCGCAGCACTGACGCGTATGGCCGCCCCACTGCGGCGCAGCGCTCCTAGAGGACAGCGTATTTGCGCCGCACGTCCGCCTCCGTGACTGCGCCGCCACCCCATGCGCCTGCTCCCAGGCTGGAAGCGTCCGCGTACTGTGCGGCGAGGCGAAGCGTTGTACGCTCTCCACCGCCGCCGATAAGAACCGGCACATGTGGCTGTTGTGCGGCCGGAGGCTGCAGGGTCGCGACTCTCACGCGGCAGTGGTCGCCTCGATACTCGACCGTTTCGCCGCGTAGCAGCCGCGGGACGATCTGCAGCGCCTCGGCGAGGGCCGCGTGGCGCTCACTAATGGGCGGGTATGCAAGACCCATGGCCTCGAACTCAGCCGCGACGTCGCCAGCGCCCAATCCAAGGACGACCCGCCCCTGCGAGATGCGGTCAACGTCCGCGACCATCCGGGCCAGCAGGACCGGGTTTCGGTAGAAGACGCAGCTGACCAGTGAGCCGAGCCGCAGCCGCCGCGTGCTGGTCGCCAGCGCCGCGAGACTAGTCCAGCAGTCCGGCACGAGCATCGGATGATCCGGGCGCCAGAATGAATCGAAGCCCAGTTCCTCCGCCATCTGCGCGAAGTCGCGCAGCGCTGGCCAATCGCCGCGAGGCCCGCCTACAACGCCAAACCGGATCGACTGCCGCCCGCTCTCCACCCAGGGATGGCTGGGCGTCTGTTCCACGTTGTTCCCGACCATGCTCCACTCCCCCACTAATCTGACCCGGCGCGTTCGCTCATGTGAGCTTCGCTGGCCATGACGTCATCCGGCGGGAGGAATACGATCCCATGCCGCGCGGCGATCGCCATGTGCCGGGCGACCTCCGCCTCACTCGGGGGCCCTGCCGGCACAGTCAGTGCGGACTGATCACTTACCAGCTCGCCCACCTCCGCGAAGAAGCGCTCCATCTCGCCGCCCGGAGCGAGGACGCCGATGGCTTTGCCAGGCGCCGGGCTGACGGTTTTATAGGTATGCGCGGCGCCGCCTGGGATGTATACGATGTCACCGGGGGTAGCCCTGATTGTGTAGCGCTCCCCCTGATCCAGGCCGCTGAACTCGAACTCACCCTCGAGGACCAGAAATGTCTCCGCCGCAGCATGCCTATGGAGCGGCGGGCCGCCTTGCGGCGGCGAAGTGAGCTCCATGACCGAGAAGGCGCCCCCGGTCTCCGCGCTCGTGATCTTGAACGTGATCAGCTCGCCGATGAGGCTATAGGTGTCGCCGCCTCCCGCTCGTACACATGGAAATCGCCGATCGTTCGCCGCCACTGCTCGCTCTCCCTGTTCCGTTGTGGCGCCGACTGGCGCCGTTGTATCATGATCCCTACGCTGGATCGCCTGTCTTCAACAGGTGTACTGGACGGTCGGCCATCCGTCTATCCTAGAAACCTAGGATTTCCCCAACCCCGGGCGCGCCGCAGCCGGCTACCATCCCGCTGGTGGGGCGCGCCCATAGACGATGAGGCGGAAAATCCGATAGGGAAGTAGGTGGTGGGGATGAGTGCGCGCGCTACCATGGAGGAGCGGGTTTTCACCGAGGTGAAGCGCCTCTGCTACGCTGGCCTCGATGCGGCAACGCTCCATCGCCGCGCCCTCGCCTGCCTTGCCCGGATTGTGCCGTTCGAAGGCTCCTGCGCCCACGACGCCGACCCGGCGAGCGGCTTCGTAACGCGGATGTATCTGGATCCACCACACGAGCAGAATCTGCGCGTATTCCTCGAGCATGTCTACTTCGAGGACGAGGTCAATGACTTCAATTGGATGATCCGCGCACGGCGGCCGGTGGCGCTGCTTTCCCAGACGACCGGTGGGCGTCTGGAGCGCTCTCTACGCTACCGAGCGGCGCTCGCACCACGCGGCTTCCACTTCGATTTGCGCGCTGTCTTCGCCAGCGGCGGGAGCCATTGGGGCGGGGTGAGCATCTTCCGCGAGCGGGGCCGGCGTGACTTTAGTGAGCGCGACGTCACGCTCATCAGCCGGCTGGCGCCGCATCTCGCCGCCGGTCTGAAAGGCGCCGCGCTGAGCGCGCAGGCGTCGCTCGCATCAAGCGATAGCGGCCCAGGTGTGCTCATCATCGACGAGCGCGGCCAGGTCGTCCAGTTCACGGCTAGCGCCGAGCGCTGGCTGAGGGAGTTGGGCGACCTCGGACCGGGCTGGCGGGAGGGTCGAGAGCTACCTCCTGCCATCTGGTTAGCGCTGGGCGCGCTGCGGCACGCGCTCAAACCCGCATCGGAGCGTGACACAGCCAGCGTCCCGCACATCATGACGCAGGCGCCCAGCGGGCGCTGGCTCCGCCTACAGCCAGCGCTCGCCGAATCAGGAGACGGCGGCGCTGGGAATACGGTGATCGTGATTGAGCCCGTCGGGCAGCATGAGCTTGCCTGGCTGCGCACCGCCACATACGGGCTCAGCGCGCGCGAGCGGGAGGTCGTCGAGCTGGTCGTGCGCGGCGCCTCTACAAAACAGATTGCGGCGGCGCTCCACATTGCCGAGAGCACAGTCCAGGACCATCTTTCGCACATCTTTGACAAGGTTGACGTGCGCAGCCGGCGCGCGCTCGTCAAGCGCCTGTACTTCGACGGCCTCTCCCCCGAACGCTGAGCGACTCCTCGTCTCCCGCCGCAGAACGAGTCCCAAGCTCACCTCAACCTCGCTACAACCTACGCCGCCCGCCGAGCTCCCAAATCTATGTAATGCGATGTGACCTGACTGGTCGAACATGCGTTCTAGATAACAGAACAAATGTTCGATATACTGTTCCAATGAGTGAGGCGGCGCCAACTGGGGCGCCTTGGTCAGCGGAGCGCAATGCGGAGCGCGTACGCGGGTAGTGCGGTCAGTGTGAGCGGGACATCGGGCGATCAGGCCGGCGTGGGGCCGGCTCTGGGACACGAATGGCAGGAGGGCCGGTTGGCGACCTTCCGAACGGCTGGATGGCTAGTTGGCTGCATGGCTGGAGGGCAAGCGATATGGGTTGGCTCTGGAGCGGGCGCGGCAAGCCGCGCAGCCGCCCGCGGGTGGCGCGGGCGATCGTGGAGGCGCGCGAGGCCCACAGGGGCGCGGCGTCTGATCTGGGCAGCGCGACGGCGCTGATGGAGCGGGCCATCTGGGCCCATGAGTCTTCAACTCCTCGCGACGCCCGGGGCGCGGGCAATGGCGGCGCGATGGGCGGCGCGATGGGCGGCGCGAACATGAGTCCGGCAGGCGCGGCTCCCGCCCGGCGGCATGACTTCGGTGATGTCGGCGTCCTGCTGGAGCGCGCCGAAGATACCGCCCGCAAACTGGGCCGTAGCCGCGCCGAGATGTGGGAGGAGGCCCTGCGCGCCTGGCTGGAGAACCAGCTTGCGGGCGCGCTCGACGGCGTGAGCGTGAGCGCCGAGGAGCGCGACATCCCCGGCCCCAGTGCGGCGCCGCGCCCCTGGCTCTTCGAGGCGCGCCGCCAGCGCATCTGGGGCGAGATTGACGAGACGCTGGGCACGTTGCGCAGCGCATAGCCCGCGCTGGGCGCGGGCTGATCGGAGGGGTGGAGCGCGCGGGCGGCCGTGTCATGTCCCGGCGACGGGAGCCATGAGGCGGCCGCCCGTTCGCGCGCCCAGCGCGCCCAGTCTCAGGAGTCTCTCAGGAGCCTCTCAGGAGATGTCGATACACCGCCGGGGGCTCAGTCGCGCTCGGCGGGCTCGCCCTCCGCAGCCACCGCTTCCATGCCAGCGGCTTGCAGGCAGAGCTCCAGCAGGAGCAGCGCGCCGGCGCTCTCTGGCGCGATCACCTGGGTGACGCCGATGCGTCGCAGGCCTTCCTCATCTTCCTCGCGGGCGATGCGCGCGAGGATGGGCGCGTCGGGATTGGCGCTGCGCGCGTTGCGCACGACCTCGCGGGTGGCGCCGGAGTCGGGCAGCGCGACGACGATCAGCCGCGCGCGCTCGGGATGCGCGGCGGCAAGGATGGTGGGCGAGGAGGCGTCGCCGTAGACGACAGGTATCCCTTCGTCCCGTACCTGCTGGACAAGATGCATGTCCTGCTCGATCACAGTGACGGGAAGACCGCCCCGGCTCAGCCCCTGCGTGACATAGCTGCCCACGCGCCCGTATCCGGCGATGATGGCATGGCCGCGCAGCATCTCCTCCTCCGCGTTCCAGAGGGCCTGGTGGGCCAGGTTGTAGCGCCGTATGGCCGGCACGCGCTCCAGCAGCCCCTCCAGAATGGGGGCTGTCTGGAAGGCGAGTGGGGTGAGCAGGATGGTGAGGACGGAAGCGGCCAGAATGAGGCTGTAGAGGTCGGTGGAGATAGCGCCGACGCCCAGCCCCGCCTGCGCCAGCACGTAGCTGAACTCACCGAGGGAGACCATGCCCAGGCTGGTAAACAGGATTGTCCGGGCGCCAAGGCGGAAGGGCAGGATGGCGCCCAGCGTGATGAGCGCCTTGGCGGCGACGATGAAGAGCGCCAGTCCGATCACAGCCAGCAGGTTGCGCGCGATGAAGCTGGGGTTGATGAGCATGCCGATGGAGACGAAGAACAAGGTCGCGAACAGGTTGCGCATCGGCACAACCTCAGCGATGACCCGATGATCGAACTCAGACTCGGTGAGCAGGAGGCCGCCGAGGAACGCGCCTAGCGCTGGCGAGAGGCCGAGGAGCGCGCTGATGGCGGCGGTACCCAGCGCGAGCGCCACAGCGGTCAGCAGGAAGAGCTCAGGCGAGCGTAGCCGCTCGACGCGCGCCATGATACGCGGCACGACGCGCGTGCCCAGGAAGAGCACGGCGGCGATGAAGGCGGCGGCCCGCCCGAGAATGAGCGCGAGGGCAAGCAGGTTTGTGTCAGAACCCATGGCTATGCGCGGTAGCAGCACGATCAGGAGCACGACCGCCAGGTCCTGCACGATGAGCATGCCCAGCAGCGCCCGCCCGTGGCTCGACGCGACCTCTCCCCGGTCGAGCAGCGTTTTGAGGATGACCATCGTGCTGCTGATGGAGATGACGCCGCCGAAGAACAGGGCCTGAGAGGGTGGCCAGCCGAGCAGCGCGCCCAGCCCATAGCCCGCCGCGATCAGCAGGAGCACCTGGACGGATGTGCCGATGAGCGCCACCTGCCGCACCCGCGCAAGCTCCTTGAGGGAGAACTCGATGCCGAGCGCGAACATCAGGAAGACGACGCCAATCTCGGCCAGCTCGGAGATGCGCTCGCGATCACCGACGAAGCCCGGTGTGAACGGGCCAAGCGCGATGCCGGCGAGCAGATAGCCGACGATCACCGACTGGTGCAGCCGGTGCGCGATGAGGCCGCCGATCAGGGCTGCCGTCACGGCGATCGCGATATTGAGGATGAGGTGGAACTCGGCGGCCACGGCATCGCTCCTTACGCGGACCGGCCCCTCCCCGTCCGCCCTTTCTTCAGTATAGTCTTGTGTCTTCGCAGTGGTGGCGCGCGTGGCGGCCACAATGCGGTCACATTCTCGCTGCGCGTGGGCTGTTTCGCCGCCGGGAAGATGGAGCGGGCGGGAGGTTGGGAGGGGATGGCGCGCTGCCTCTGGGACGATCAGCGCCCATCAGGGCAGGCCGAACCCGCCAATGAAGAACGCGGTATAGCCGCACAGCGCCGCCAGCGACAGCCCGGCCAGCGGATACAGCAGCAGCGGCAGCCGCCGTAGCGGATACGCCAGGACGATGAACACCGGAAACAGCACGCTCAGGTAGCGGCCCAGCGACTGGATGGATGGAAACAGCGCCAGCGGGGCTGCGGCGCTCACGATCACGAAGATCGCATAGACTGGCCCCAGCAGCCGCCAGACGAAGGGTATCGTGAGCAGGCATATCGCGAGCAGCCCCAGGTACGCCATGCCGCTGGTGATGAAGAGATACTTTGGGACGGTCCAGTTGTGCGGATAGCGGATGATCTCCCATGCCTTCGGACTGGTCGCCAGGTCCCGGGCCATGATCAGCGCGTTGAGCTGCAAGCCTTCATGCCAGCCCGCCCGCGCGGTCTTGATATAGGCCAGCGGCTCGCCGAAGGCCGCCCAGCAGTAGGCGGTATACGCCAGCGCCCCCATCGGGATCAGGGCGAGCGAGAGCATATCCCGCCGCAGCCAGCGCCGCTCGCGCAGCCACGCCAGCCCGTAGGCCAGCGCCACGCACGCTCCCAGGATCAGCCCCGGCGGTCGCAGCGCGCTCGCCAGCCCCGCGGCGCCCGCGGCGCCCCACCAGTTCCCCCGCTCGATCGCCAGGAACGCCAGCACGGCCAGCAGCAGGTAGAGCGCCTCGGTGTAGGCCACCCCGTAGTAGAAGCTGAAGGGGAACACCGCCAGCAGTGTCACCGCGCCCGCCGCCACGCGCCGGTCGAAGCGCAGGAGCGCCAGCTGGTAGAGCGCCACGCACGCGGCGGCGAACGCCGCCCAGGAGATGGCCGTGCCCACAACCACGTACACCCACGGCGAGGGCAGACCCAGTGGCTCGATCGCCCGCCCGCCGATGGCCATGAGCGCGGGAAACAGCGGGAAGAAGTTCGCCCGCGAGCCAATCACCGGCGAGTAGTTGTACCCTGCCTGCGCGATCCCCACATACCAATCGGTGTCCATCCGGCTCCAGGCCTCGATCAGGCTCACGCCACGCAACGCTGGGCGCTTGGTGGTGAGCGCGGCGCGCATCAGCGCGCTCGCCGCGAGGAAGACCGCCAGCCGTATTCCCAGCGCGATCGCCAGCGGCGTCAGCGTGTCCCGGCGCCGCCGCGCCCATTCCACCACCGCGGGCGCGGCGCGACGCCAACTGGGATGGTTGACGGTATACTCAGGCGACTCAGGCGCGCGCGTCATGCGGGACTCCTTTTCGGCGGCAGGGCGGGCGCGCTCCTTGCCGACTGGCATATACTGGACGGGCGTCCCGGCGCGTCACACTGGCCGCCGGGTGAACGTGTTACGCGCCGATCTCGCTTCCCCGCAATGCCTGTCACTATGCAGAAAGGCTCTCGCCATGTCCCAGGACGCGCCTCAGGCGCCAACACCACCCGCGCTCTTCGATCCCGCCAGTGTGGTGTCGCGCGACTACGAGACCGCCGCCGTGGTCGTCCTCGCACTCTGGTGCATGATTGGCATCCTGACGATGTTCGCCGGCAACGCCCTGCTCGACACCTTCGGCCTGGGGCTGACCGGCGCCGAGGTCGCCCTCTTGCTGATCATTGACCGCCGCGGCTTCTATACCGTCGCCGGGCTGTTCAATGTGGACCAGTGGAACCGGGCGCAGCGCCTGGCGCTGGCCGTCGCTGAAGTCCCGCTCTTCTTCGTCGCGCTCATCGTCTATGTCATTCGCATCGGCATGGCGAAGTTCACTGAGTTGCAGGCGTCCCCGCCGGACTCCGGCTCTGATCGCTCATGAGGCGCGGCGCTACCCGGCGCGGCGCGCCGCGCGCCGCGCCCTGGCCGTCCGTTGAGGCCGAGACGGTCCTGCGCGTGGCCGCCGCGGCGCGTCCCCGCGGCCTCTTCTCCGATGTGGACGGTACGATCAGCCCCATCGCGGCCACACCTGGCGAGGCCAGGCTGGCCCCGGGCGCGCTGGAGGCGTTGACCGCCGCCCGCCGCCGTTTCGCCGCCGTTGGGCTGGTTTCGGGCCGCGACCCACGCGACCTC
>DASTKI010000189.1:0-16035 GCA_035716045.1 Ktedonobacterales bacterium | reverse complement strand
TCTTCGTCCTGCCGGTCGGCGCGGAAAGCAACTATCCGCTCTTCGTCATCCACGGTGGCCCGGGGCTCGACCATACCGAGATGAGCCCCTGGCTTGACAGCCTCAGCGACACCTTCCGGCTGCTCTACATTGACCTGCGGGGGCAGGGGCGCTCACAGCGCGTGGACCCAGCGACACTGACGCTGAGCCGCTTCGCGCTGGATGTGACGAAGCTGGCGGAGGCGCTGGGCCTGCGCCAGTACGCCGTGCTGGGTCACTCCTTCGGTTCGTTCGTCGCGCTGGCGCACGCCATCGAGCAGGGCGGCGCGTCGCACTATGTCCTCTCCGGCTGCACCGCCAGCTTCAGCAAGAGCGGGCCAGAAATCCAACACAACCTGGCGACGTTCGAGCCGGTCGCGCTACGCGACCAGGTGACGCAGTCATGGGCGCTGGAGCCGCGGGCGCAGACACAGGAGGATGTGGCGAAGATCATGGAGATGCAGATGCCTTTCCACTTCGCCACGACCCAGAGCGACGCCTACCGCCGCTACATGGGGGATGAGGCGCAGGGGCGGGCGATTTACTCACCCGAAGTCCTGGCCTATTTCGCCGCCAACGAGTACGCCATCGAGTACGAGGACCAGCTTGGCAAGATTACGAAGCCCGCGCTAGTCGTCACCGGCGAATACGACCGCACGTGCACGCCGCGCGCCAGCCGCGACCTGCATGCGGGCATCCCCGGCTGCGAGCTGGTCATTGTCCCCAACGCCGGCCACATGACCTACGTCGAGCAGCCGGACGTCTACTTCCCCGCCGTCCGCGCCTTCTTCGCCCGCAATGGCGCGGCGTGAGTCGCGGCCCTCAAGGGCCGGCGCACGCGAACAGAGGCATAAATGCCCGGTATGCCCTGGCCTTTCACGGCTGGTCGTGGGCTCCGGCGCTTCATGGCCAGGAGTATGGCCGCCAAGCGGGTATCGTGGGCGCCGTGTGTTACACTAGCCCGTGGCGCGATGGCGCGCCATGCGTTCGCGGCGCGACCGGAGAACGGCCTCGCGCTGCCAGAAGCGCCCGGAGTAGCCGTTTGACGCTGACGTCCGGGTCGGTCGAGGAGCTCTGCATTGGCTGCGGAAGTCGGCAAGAAATACGTCATCATCGGTAATGGCATCGCGGGCACGACCTGCGGGCAGGAGCTGCGGAAGAACGATCCCGCCTGCGACATCTGGCTCATCACCAACGAGCCGCACCCGCTCTACAACCGCGTCTCGCTTCCGCGCTATCTCCAGGGCCTGCTGCCGGAGCAAAAGGTCTTCATCCGCGACTTCGCCTGGCACGAGCAGCAGCGCATCACTCTGATGACCGAAACGATGGTGACCCGCGTTGACACCCAGGAGCGCGTGGTCTACCTCGACAAAGGCGGCCCGCTGCGCTACGACGCGCTGCTGATCGCGACGGGCGGCTGGGCCAACAGGCTCGACGTTCCCGGCGTGGACCGCGTGGCCGACATCTACAACTTCGTTACGCTGGATGACACCCGCACGCTGATCGCCCGCGCGCTGGAGAGCAAGGAGGCGGTCACTTCCGGTGGCAGCTTCATCGCCTATGAGCTGGCCGAGGGCTTCAACATGCGCGGCGTGCATGTCACCTGGCTGATGCGCGGCCCCTTCTGGCTGCGCACGACGCTCGACGAGGAGGGCGGCGCGCTGGTGGACGCCATCGCCAAGGCGCACGGCGTGGATATCGTGCACGGCGAGCAGATCGCCGAGGTGGTGGCCGCCAACGGCCAGCCGCAGCACATCGTCACCGCCACCGGCAAGAGCTACCCAGCCGACATCATCGGCGTGGGGCTGGGGCTGACGCTCAACCATCAGTTCCTGGCGGATACGCCGATCGAGCGCCGGTCGGGCATCGTCACCAACGCCTATCTGGAGACGAACGTGGCGGGCGTGTACTCCGCTGGCGATGTGGCCGAGTTCTACGACGAGATGATCGGTACCCACCATACGATGGGCACCTGGGACAACGCGATGGCGCACGGGCGGCTGGTGGCGCGCAACATGGCCGGCGCGCATGAAGCCTATAAAGACGTGCCGACCTACACCAGCCCGCTCTTCAACACCAACATCGCCGTGATGGGCATCGCCGAGTCCAACAACCCCGCCTTGACGTCCTTCTCGCACTCCGCGCCGGGCGACAAGGGCAACACCGATTACCGCAAATTCTTCTTCTTGGGCAACCGACTGGTCGGCGCGGTCTTCATCGGCAGCCCGAAGGGGCGCAAGAAGCTGGTCGAATTGATCCGCACCGGCGCGGAGTTCCCTACGACCGCTGAGCGCGAAGCGCTGTTCGACCTGCGCTAGGCGCGGGCCTCATCCCCCGGACCCCTCTCCCCATGGGGAGAGGGGGAGCAGCGTGGAGCAGCGTGGAAGGAGGGTTGCGTATGACGTCAGAGGAGGTTCTGCGCGCGTTCGGCCAGCGGCTGGCGGTGGGTGACGCGGCGGGCGCCGCCGCGCTCTTCGCTGCCGATGCTATCTACGACGAGCCGCCAGCGCACTTCGAGGGGCGCGAAGCGATTGAGGGCTTCATCGTGGACTTCGCCGCGACGCATCACGACGCCGACTTCACCGTGCTGCGCGCGCTCACCCGCCCCGATCAGGTGGAGGCGGCCGCCGAGTGGCGCTGGAGCTACACACGCAATGCCGATGGCGAGCGCCGCGTCTTCGAGGGGGCCTGCTTCATTACCTTCCGCGACGGGCTGATCGCCTCCTGGCGCGGCTTCTCCGTCCGCATCAATTGATTCCCTCTCACACTACCCAGCCGTGTTCCTCAATCCGCTCCTTCATGGCGAGGGCGCCGAGCGCTGGCGCGTGAATGGCGCCGCCATACGGCGCCGCTACGGTAATCCGCGCTCAAAAATACGGCGGTTCAACGCATGAAGCGGCGCCCCGCGCTCTCTACACTTCTCCCCAGACGTTGGACACGGCGCTCCGAATGAGAACAGGACGTCGCGCTTGTGCGGCGCGCGGACTGGGCGCCGTTCAGAGGGAATTTGCGGAGGTTACGAGCATGACCCAGGCGATCGAGACGAGAACCGCGCAATCTGGCGCCCTGCGCATCGCATACGATGACGCCGGCCAGGGCGAGCCCGCCCTGCTATTCATGAATGGCTGGGGCGCGAACCGCACGGTCTGGCGCAAGGTCATCCCGCTCGCGAGCCAGCACCGCCGCGTCATCAACATGGACTGGCGCGGTCATGGCGACTCGGAGACTCCGGCGAGCGATTTCGGCGCCAGCGATTTGGTCGCCGACGCGCTGGCGGTCATCGAGGCGAGCGGCGCCCAGCGCATCGTGCCCGTCGCCAACGCGCACTCCGGCTGGATCGCCATCGAGCTGCGCCGCCGGCTTGGCGACCGGATCGCCGGGCTGGCGCTGGTGGACTGGATCATCACCGAAGCGCCGCCGCCATTCCTCGCCGCGCTCCAGGGCTTGCAGGACCCAGATCATTGGGAGCAGGCGCGCGATGCGCTGATCGGGATGTGGCTTGCCGGCGCGGTAGACCCTGACGAGCGCGCCTTTGTCACTAACACGATGGCGCGCACTAGCAAAGAGATGTGGGCGCGGTCGGGTCGCGAGATCGGCGCAGCCTACGCGGCGGCGGGAAGCCCGCTCAAGGCCCTCGCGGCGCTCACTCCCCCCGTGCCAACGCTCCACGTCTATGCGATGCCAGATGATCCGGGATACCTGGCCGCGCAGCTCGCCTACGCCGCCGAGCATCCCTGGTTCCAGGTGAGCAAGCTGGACACTACAGGGCATTTCCCTATGTTCCCGGCTGCTGACAAGATCGCGGCGGCTATCGAGGTCTTCGTGCGCGGCTCGGTCGCGGGATAGCCCACTCCGCCCTATAGCGATCCACCTGTATTGACCGCGCGCCCGCGCTCTCCCAGGGCCCGGGCGCGCAACCACACCATACCGCGTCGGGCGTTGGCGCTCGCGCGTATAGCCCGCGGGCCTGCGCGCCCGCAAAGGGGACGGTATGTCATGCTAGCGTTCTATTACGTCGCGCTGTTCGCCCATGTCGTGGGTGTCCTGGCGCTGTTCATCGCCAGCAGCTTTGAGCTGGCCAGCCTAGCGCGCTTGCGCGGCGCCAAGACCCTGGAAGACGCGCACGAGGCGGGCAGGCTCGCCCTCATTCACCTGAAGGTGATTTTGCCGGCCGTGCTGACCGTCCTCGTCGCCGGGCTCTACATGGTGTTCGCCGCCTGGGACTTCACGACCGCCTGGATTGACGTCTCGTTAGTGATCTTCTTGTCACACTCGGTCATCGCCCGCGCGGTCAACGCGCCGCGCGCGCAGGCGATTCACGCCGCGCTGGCCAAGGCGCCCGCTGGCCCACTCTCGCCCGACCTGCGCGCGAAGGTGGGTGACCCGATTCTGAACGCGGTGAACGAGATCATATTCGCGCAGATACTCGGCATCGTGTTCATGATGACGATCAAGCCGGGGCTGATCGTCGCCTTGCTGGTCGTCATCGTCGCGACTCTCATCGGGTTGGTCCCGACGCTTCTGCGGCGACGGAAGGCGGCGCTCGCATCCATTGAGAGCGATGCCTCCGAGTCAGCGCATGCGCTGAGCGTACGCTGAGCATGACCGGCAATTAGTGGAAATCGCGCGCCAGGAGGATAATTCCTGGCGCGCACGGTACGCTGGCGCGCTCGCGATTCGCGCGGCATGTGACATCCCCAGGCTATCCAGAGGGCGCCGGGGCGCGATGAGGTGTAGTATGCCCTCAATGGCAATCCAGCCAGCGCCAGATAGCTGGGAAAGGGCGATTGGCATGGGCGCGACCGCGGAGCCGGGCCGCCTGATTGGGCGCGACAGCGAGCGCGCCCAGATCGAGCGGGCTATCGCGCTCGCCAGAAACGGGACGGGAAGCTTCATCCTGCTGGCTGGCGAGGCGGGCGCCGGCAAGACCCGGCTCGCCCGAGAAGCCCTGGCGTCGAGTGATCTGCCGGTCTTTGTGGCGGTTTCGGGGCCCGAGCGCACGCCACCCTATGGCCCGCTGGTGGCCATCCTGCGCCAGTTCCTGCGCGCCGCGCCCGACGGCCTGAGCGCCTGCGGGCCGCTCCTTGCCTTCCTCGCCATCCTCATGCCAGAGCTTGGCCCGCCAGCGGAGGGCGGCGACCGCGCGACGCTGTTCGAGTCCCTGCGCGCCGCCTTTGCCGCCATCGCTCGCCGAGGATCGGCGCTGATCTTCCTCGATGACCTGCATTGGGCCGACGACGCCACGGTCGAAGCCCTTCCGGCGCTGGCGGGCGCGCTGGCAGGTGAGCTGCTGCTGATCCTGGGCGCCTACCGCAGCGACGAGCTGCCGCGCGGGCATCCACTGCGTCGCATGCGCGCGGAGCTGCGGCGCGCTGGGCGGCTCCAGGAGATCGCCGTTGAGCCGCTGGACCGCGAGGCGACCGCCGCGCTCGCCGCCGAGACACTGGGCCAGCCGCTCAGCCCGGCGCTGGCGGCGGCGCTCTATGATCGTACGCTGGGGGTCCCGTTCTTCGTCGAGGAGCTGGCGCGAGCACTGGCGGCGACCAGCCGTCTGAGGCCCAGCGCATCAGGTCTCGAGCTGTCCGGCGATGAGTGGGCGCCCATTCCCGACACGGTGCGCGACGCGGTCTTCCTGCGGGTGGAGGCGTTGCCTGCCCAGGCGCGCCAGGCGTTGGAGGTCGCCGCCGTCGCCAGCCTGAGCTTCGACCTCGATCTGGTGGCAACGATCACCGGGGATGACGCGGGGCTATCCCAGGCGATCGAGCATGGCCTCATTCGCGAGGTCGAGCCAGGCGTTGGCGCGTTCGCGCATGCGCTCGTGCGTGAGGCGCTCTACGCCGATATCTTCTGGACACGTCGCCGTCAGCTGCACCGCGAGATCGCCGCCATCCTGGAGCGGCGCGGCGCGCCCGCGCGGCAGGTGGCCGAGCACTGGCAGGCGGGGCGCGAGCCCGAGCGCGCGCGGCGACAGCTTCTCGCCGCGGCGGATGCCGCGCGCGCGGTCTATGCCTATCGCGACGCCGCCTCCGCGCTTCAGCAGGCGCTCGATCTGTGGCCTGAGACAGATGAGGGCGGGCGGCTGGACGCGCTCGACCGGCTCGGCGATGACGCCGCGCTGTGCGGCGATCTCGCTGGGGCGGCGAGCGCCTGGCGCGAGGTCGCGGACGCGCGACGGGCCTCAGGCGACACGCGGGCGCTGGCGGAGGTCGCGCGACGTCTGGCGACGATCTATGAATTGCAGGGCGTACACGAGCGGGCGCTGGCGATGCGCCAGGAGGCGGCGCGTAGCTTCGCAGGCCTGGGCCTGGTGCAAGAGGCCGCCGCCGAGCGGCTCGGCGCCGCCGAGCACCTACTGCGCGCCGGGAGCGTCCTCCCCGCGCTCCAGGCGATCATGATGGCGAAGGAGGAAGTCGCGGATACGGGCCGCCAGGACCTCGTCGTGCGCGCGCTCCAGCTCGAAGCGGGAGCGTTTCGCAAGCAGGGCCAGATGGCCGCCGCTGTCGGGCGCTTGCGGCTGGCTCTGGCGCTGGCCCTCGACCATGATCTCACCGTTCCCGCCGCGTCCATCTACATCGAGCTGGGCCTCGCGCTCGACGGCCTCTCAGACTTCGACGCGGCGTTGGATGTCTTCGATACAGCCATCACCTACTGCCGCGAGCGGGGCGTCACCGAGCTGCAGCCCGCCTGCTCCGTGTGCCTGGCGTCAACTCTGCTGCGCACGGGCGAGTGGGATCGCGCGGTCGAGCTGTGCGATGAGCTGCTCGCGACGGAGCGCGCTACGCCGGATGTGCAGGCGTCGGCGGCCTGCGTGCTGGGAACCATTCTCGCCTGGCGCGGCGACGCCAAGCGCGCCCGCCGCGCGCTTCATGACGCGATGGCGCGCGCGGAGCGCGTGGGCCAGTGGGTGGTCGTCGGCGTGAATCATGCATCGCTCGGCTATCTGGATGAGCTGGGCGAGGCGTATGAAGCCGCCGCCGGGCATGCGCGCGCCATGCGTGAGCTTCTGCCGCGGATAGACGATAAGGAAATCCTCGTTCCGGCGCTATGCTGGGCGACGACGCTCTTCGTCAGCGCAGGCGCGCGCGAGGACGCGCGCGCCTGCGTCAAGGCGATCAATGACCTGGCGGCGCACATGGGGAATCGCGAGTCGCTCGGCGGTCTGGGCTATGCGCTGGGTGAGGTGGCGCTGCTCGATGGCGACCCGGCGCGCGCGGCGGAGCAATTCTCCCAGGCGAGCGCCGTCTTCCGCGAGATCGGGCTGCCCTACCCCTGCGCGCTGGCGCAGCGTCGGGCTGGCGAAGCCCTGGCCGCAAGCGGCATGAGAGAGGCGGCGGTCGAGCGACTCTCGGACGCCTACCGGACCGCGACGCGACTGCGGGCGCGCCCGCTCGCTCAGCGACTCGCCCGCGAGCTCCAGCGCCTGGGCGAGCCGGTGGAGCAGCGCCTAGGGAGGCGCGCGGCGCGGCAGCTCGAGCACGGCGGCCTCTCCAGACGCGAGCGCGATGTCCTGCGGCTCGTCGCGCTGGGCCGGACCAACCGCGAGATCGGCCACGAGCTCTTCCTGAGCACGCGCACCGTAGACATGCACGTCCGCAATATCCTCGTCAAGCTGGATTGCCGCTCGCGCGCCGAGGCCGTCCACAAAGCGACCGCCAGCGGCCTCGTGCCTGGGTAGGCGCTGCGGCGTTACTCCGCCAGCGCGGCGAGGATCTTCTCCGGCGGCAAGGGGATGTTCTCGCCGCGCCAGAGCGGGCGTCCATCCGGCTCGCCACGCGTGTCGCAGTAGATCTCCAGCCCGTTGCCGTCAGGGTCATCGAAATACAGCGCCCAGCTGATGAAGTGGTCCACCGGGGCGACCGAGACGCCCGCGCCGGTCAGCGCCATATAGGCGGCGGCGAAGTCGCGCTTACCGGGGACCTCGAAGGCGACGTGATAGAGGCCCGTTCCATGCGGCGAAGGCGCGGGCGCGTCGGGCGCGACGCGCTGGAGGGCGATCTCGTGATGGAACGCGCCGCCCGTCATGAAGACGTAATGGTCGTTGACGCGCTCGGTTACATGCAGCTTGAGGAATCGCTCGTAGAAGGCCACGGCGCGGTCGAGGTCGCGCACCTTGAGATGCGCGTGGCCGATCTTCGCGCTGTAGCTCTCGTCATTGGGCTCTGACATTGGCGTCACCGCGCCTCCTGGCTGGATTGTGGGGCCGCGCGGTCGGCGGTATCATTTCGGGCAGACTCCGCGGTGGCCTCACCTGCCGGAACGGAGACGCCACCCGGCGCCTGCGCGGGCTTGGGGATAGGTGATACCAGCCAGTCGGGCGCCATCGTCCAGTTGGCGGCCAGCAGGGCGGGCGGGCGGTCTTCGATAAAGGCCAGCGCGCTGATCGAGGCGTTGGCGATGACGATCGAGAGCGCGCCTTCCACCGAGACGCCGGTATAGCGCGCGACGATCAGCTTGATGACGTCGGCGTGCGCGACGACGACTACATCATCGCCCGCCGTTGGGTCGGCGCGCAGGTCCTCGATCGCCGCCGTCGCGCGCTCCTGCACGGCTGCCAGGCTCTCTACGCCGGGCGGTGGCTCGGTGGGCTTGCGCAGGAAAGCCGCCCAGTTGGGGTCATCCTTGGCGACATCGCTGATCTTCTGACCGGCCCACGCGCCGACGTCGGTATCCATCAGGCGCGGGTCCTCGCGGACATCCAGCGCCCAGCCGCGCGCGATGATGCGCGCCGTCTCCAGCGCGCGCTCCAGCGGACTGCTGACGATGGCGCTGATGCGCAGGCCCGCCAGCGCCACCGCCGCGCGGTGCGCCTGCCGCTGGCCCTCATCGGTCAGCGCGACGCCTGCAAGCTGGCCCGGCAGCCGCCCCTCGACGTTGAATGTCGTCTGCCCATGCCGCACGAGCAGGATGCGCTGCGCGCGCGGCGGCCGCTTCTCCGGCTCGTGGCCGTTCTGGGCGGTATGCGCTTCCGCCGCCTGAGTCATCCGCTCTGTCTGTTCCATGAGCCTCCGCGCCAGCGTCTTGCGCCTCACGCGCTGCCAGATGTCCACCGGCAGCAATCGAAGCCGCGCGGCGTACCATGGCCACGCGGCGGGGAGCGCGATGGCGCCCGCTATGGCGGCTCGCCACATTCGGACGCCATCGCTGATGCGCATGATCCAGCGCCTCCCCGCAGACTGTAGCACATCATCACCTGGCGGAGGAAAGGCTCTGAAGGCGGGCTAGGCCATTGGGGCCGCGCCCGCTCCGGGAAGCCCGTAGGTGCGGGCGGTGAGCGACGCCACGACCAGCGATACGCCGCTGATCAGGATGTCTATGCCGACGAAGATGCCGATCGCGACATAGCCCGTCACCGGCCAGCCTACCCACAGCAGGATGCCCAGGAGCACGCCAATCACGCCCGATGCGACACCCCAACCCCAGCCGCGCCCCTGCTCCATGAACGAGCCCACGATCTGGACAATCCCGGTCACGATCAGGAAGAGCGCGATGCCAACTGTCAGGACGGCCGCGCTGCCGAAGGGGCGGGTGATCATGTAGAACCCCGCGATGACCAACAGTATGCCAGCCGCGATGCGCAGGATCGCGCCCCAGAAGCTGCCCGCCCAGATGGCCGACACGGCGACCACAATGCCCGCCACCAGGGTGAAGATGCCGAAGAGGGCCACCGTTGCGACGGTAGCGGCGGGCGCCCACACCAGGCAGAGCACGCCGAGCACTGCCAGCGCAACGCCCAGCGCCAGATACCAGCCCCAGTTATCGCGCATGCGCTGAAGCCCGGGGGAAGTCTGATAGGAATCCATAGCGCCACCTCCTAACTGACAGCCACTTGCGCCCTGCCCGTGGCTGTCACGGGGAGGGCGGCGCAACCCCGGCGCCACTGGCGGGAGAGGCCGCTATGCGTCGGCGCAAGGGGGCGCGCCGCTCGCCTCACAGGTTTGAGGAATATACGCGGTGGAGGAGGCCCGCCTTGCAGGCGAGACCCATGCGGGGTCGCTCGCGAATGTGACGCCAATGAGAGGGCGCGAGGGAAATACGCCGATGAGAGGAGTGGCGCGCCGCGCGTGACCTATCGCCTTGCGGTTTTTTCCGCGACGAACATACGTTGAGCGCCGGTCACGCAAACCGGCGCTCATGGTTAGAGGCTCCCGGACGTGGATTCGAACCACGACTGGCTGATCCAAAGTCAGCTGTCCTACCATTAGACGATCCGGGAATAACGAGAGCCGGTCTGGCGGACCGGCTCTCGCTTTGATGCTTCTATGGGGCTCCCGGACGTGGATTCGAACCACGACTGGCTGATCCAGAGTCAGCTGTCCTACCATTAGACGATCCGGGAATAGTGTGAGGGCTGAGGCGTGGTGGCCTCAGTCCTGACAGCCTCAGTATCATATCATGGGCATTCTGGTTTCGCAAGTAGGCCGGACGATAATTGACACGCGCGCGTGCGGGCGCGTACAGTCAACCGGGTGGCCGCCTCACGGCAATAGCCGCCTTCTCGCCTCCGTCATACTCTCACCTGTGCCCGCTTGCCGCCTTGGATGGCGCATCCTGGGTCTTTCATGGAGGGGACCTCTCGCTTTATGGCTCACGCAGGCTACATCCGCTTCCCAACCATTCACGGCGACCGGATCGTCTTCACCGCCGAAGATGATCTGTGGTTGGTCGGCCTCGATGGCGGCCGCGCCGAGCGGCTGACCGCTGGCGTCGCCGAGGTCACCAACGCGCGCTTCTCTCCCGATGGGACGGCGCTCGCATTTACCGGGCAATCCGAAGGGCCGAGCGAGGTCTACCTCATGCCGGCGGATGGTGGTGAGGCGCGGCGCCTGACCTACAACGGCGCGGGTGCGCGGATTGCAGGCTGGCGACCCGATGGCTCGGCGATCATCTTCGCCAGCGCGACCTTCCAGCCGATGCGGCGCTGGCAGGCGCTGCACGAGGTCTCGCCGGATGGTGGCCTCTCCCGCGCGTTGCCATGGGGCCCAGCGCATTCGATCACGTTCGGGCCGAATGGCGCGGTCGTCGTGGGGCGCAACACCGCCGAGCCCGCCCACTGGAAGCGCTATCGCGGCGGTACCGCAGGCTATCTCTGGATTGACGAGCGCGGATCGGGCGAGTTCCGCCGCCTGCTCGATCTGAAGAGCAATATCTCCTATCCCTGCTGGGTTGGCGAGCGGGTGCACTTCATCTCCGATCATGAGGGCATCGGCAATGTCTACTCCTGCCTGCCCTCCGGCGCCGACCTGCGCCGCCATACCGACCAGCGCGACTACTACGCGCGCGGGCTGGCGACCGATGGGAACACCCTGGTCTACCATGCGGGCGGCAACCTCTTCGCGCTCTCGCCCGATGGGACGGACGGGCGTAAGATCGAGGTCTCCCTGACCGGCACACGCACGCAGCGCGAGCGCACGTTCGCGCCCGCTGGCCGCTGGCTGGAGTCGTGGGCGCCAAATCCTCAGGGCGACCGTGTGGCGCTCACCTCTCGCGGCAAGCTCTTCGGCATGGGCGCGTTCGAGGGCGCCGTCACGCAGCATGGCGATCCCGAGACGACGCGCTACCGGCTGGTGACGTGGCTGGCGGATGGCAAGCGCATCGCCGCCATCGCCGATACCGGCGGCGAGCCGCGTCTGGCGGTCTTCTCCGCTGATGGCCCCACCAACCCGCGCGTCTTCGACAACCTCGATACCGGCCATGTGATGGAGCTGGAGGCGGCGCCCGTCGGCACGCTGGTCGCGCTCTCCAATCATCGCGGCGACTTCCTGGTCGTGGACGCCGAGAGCGGCGCGATGCGTGTGCTCGACCATACCGACCATGGCCGCGAGGAAGACGCGATGCACATGCGCGGCCTCGCCTGGTCGTCGGATGGGCAGTGGCTGGCGTACAGCTTCGCGGTCAACGGGCGCCAGACGGCGATCAAGGTCGCGCGCGTGGCGACCGGCGAGACATGGCAGGTCACTGAGCCCGTGCGCTACGACATGGCCCCCGCTTTCGACCCGGAAGGCAAGTATCTCTATTTCATCAGCGCGCGCGACTTCGACCCTGTGCAGGATCAACTGCTCTTCGACGCGAGCTTCCCCAAGGGCATGCGCCCGTATCTCATCACGCTCAAGCGTGAGACGCGCTCGCCCTTCTCTCCGCTGCCCCCCACGCCGGAGGAGCGGGAGAAGGAGAACGGCGAGGACAAGCCTGCCGAAGGCGAGGCCGCCGCGAAGAATGGCGCCGACAAAGCGGGCGGCGCGCCCAAGCCGGTGGAGATTGACCTGGAAGGCATCACCGCGCGCACCGTGCGCTTCCCCGTCCCGGAGGGACGCTACAGCCGTATCGCGGGCATCCCTGGTGGAGCGGTCTTCACGATGACGCCGGTCGAGGGAACGCTGAACGAGAGCTGGACCTCGCTCACGCCGCCCAGCAACGGCTCGCTCAGCCTCTACCGTTTTGAGGGCGCCAGGCAGGAGCAGCTTGCCGGCGAGATCAGCGATTTCGCCGTAACCGCCGATGGCAAGATGCTACTCTACCGCTCCAACGAGCGCCTGCGCCTCATCAAGGCGGGCGAGAAGCCCGCCGAGGGGCCTGAGGGCGAGCGCCCAGGCCGAACCTCTGGGTGGCTCGATCTGGACCGTGTGAAGGTTGGCGTCTGGCCGGGCGCGGAGTGGCGGCAGATGTACCGCGAGGCGTGGCGGCTCCAACGCGAGCAGTATTGGGCAGCCGACATGAGCGGTATTGACTGGGAGGTGGTGCGCGACCGCTACGAGCCGCTGGTGGACCGTATTGGCTCACGCTCGGAGCTGTCCGACCTGATCTGGGAGATGCAGGGCGAGCTGGGCTCATCTCACGCCTACGAGTTCGGCGGCGCGTATCGCGAACGCCCGCACTATGCGCAGGGAACCCTTGGCTGCGACTGGCGCTTCGATGAGGCAAGCGGCTCCTATGTTATCGCCCGCATCGCGCGCGGCGATACCTGGGACGCGGAAGCGACTTCCCCGCTCATGGCGCCGGGCGTCAACGTCGGGGTGGGCGACGCGATCATCGCCATCAACGGGCAGCCCGTCACGCCTGAGCGCGGCCCGCAGCAGCTGCTTGTCAATCAGGCGGGCGCTGAGGTCGAGCTGCTGGTGCGCCCGGCGGGCGGTGGGGAGGCCCGCGCTGTCACCGTGCGCGCGCTGGGGAGTGACTTCCGCGCGCGCTACATGGATTGGGTCGAGGGCAACCGCAAGCTCGTCCACGAGCGGTCGGGCGGGCGCGTCGGCTATATCCATGTGCCAGACATGAGCCCGTTTGGCTTCGCGACGTTCCATCGCTACTTCGCGCAGGAATACGACTACGAAGGCCTGATCGTGGACGTACGCTGGAACGGCGGTGGCAATGTCTCCAGCCTGGTGCTGGAGAAGCTGATGCGCCCGCGCCTGGGCTACAGCTTCCAGCGGTGGAGCGGCCCGACGCCCTACTTCAGCGAATCGCCGCGCGGCGCGATTGTCGGCATCACCGACGAGAACGCGGGCTCCGATGGCGACATCTTCAGCCACGCCTTCAAGATGCTCAATCTGGGGCCACTGGTGGGCAAGCGCACGTGGGGCGGCGTGGTGGGCATCAGCCCATACATCGCGCTGGCCGATGGCTCGCTGACCACCCAGCCGGAGTTTAGCTTCTGGTTCCGCGATGTGGGCTGGGGCGTCGAGAACTACGGTACGGAGCCCACCATCGAGGTGGACAACACGCCGCAGGACTATGCGCGCGGCGCCGACCCGCAACTGGAGCGGGCGCTGGCCGAGGCGCTGCGACTGGTTGATGAGCGCCCGTCGAAGACGCCAGAGCCAGGGCCGCGCCCGCAAAAGCCTCTGCCGCAGGTCGCGCCCGAAGCGGTGGCGGCGGACATGCCATCAGGCTCCTGACGGGCGCCAATAAGACATCCCATCTATGGCGGGCGGCGGAATCGTCATCGAGACGGCTCCGCCGCCTGCCGCTATGTGGAGCGCCTGTCAATGCCCGATGTCGCGGCGGTGAATCCGCGCCGGATGCGTCGCACGACGAGGCTGTAGCCCTGATGCCGTCCCGTAGGCCTAGCCGTCAGCGCCGCGACGACCCAACGCAAATCGGCTCTAGATCCGGGCGAGTTTTTCTGGGTTGGCGATGATGCGAATCGCTTGTATCCGCCCTTGCTCCACCTCGATGGTCAGGACCGAGAAGACCTGATCGCCCACGCGGACGACCAAAGCCGCCTGGCCGTTGACTTCCTCCAGCTCGACATGAGCGTCCGCAGGCCAAAAACGCTTCGTTCCCAGGCTAAAGCGCGCCACCGCATCACGCCCATGAATCGGGCGCAGCGCTGCTTGTTTGACCTTCCCGCCACCATCGGCCCACAGCGTCACAGTTTCGGAGAGCAGATTCATCAGGGGCGCCATCTCACCCGTCCGCACCGCCTGGAAGTACCCGCTGAGCAGTTGCTGATGAATTTGGGGAGAGGCTGGGAAGCGTGGCCGGCGCTCTTGCAGATGGAGCTTCGCCCGACTGAAGGAGCGGCGGCAAGCCGCTTCGCTCTTGCCAAGCATCGCGGCGATCTCAGCGAACTCATAGGCGAAGACTTCGCGCAACAGGAAGACCGCTCGCTCGAATGGCTGGAGCTGCTCAAGTAAGACCAGGAAGGCCAGTGAAACTGACTCCTCCACCTCGACTCGCTGTTCTGGGTCGCCCGTCTCAGCCGACCCAGCCGACTCAGCCGTAAGGATCGGCTCTGGGAGCCAGGGACCCACATAGAGCTCGCGCTTCCTGCGCGCGAGCTGGAGTTGATCCATGCACAGGCGCGTGAGGATGGTGGTCAGATACGCCTTGAGCGAGTGAATGGTCTGCGGAGGCGTGGCCTGATAGCGCAAATAGGTCTCCTGCACCATATCCTCGGCGTCCATCGCGCTCCCGAGCATGCGGTAGGCGATGGAAAAGAGGTAGGGCCGGTAGGTTTCAAAGGATTCCACGCTGTTTCCCTGCCTCACTTGTTCTCCAACACAAACAGCGGATGGCTGAGCGCCGCACGCTCGAATTCCTCCAGCGAAGAGCCTGCGGTGACGCCAAAGTAGCGAGCGAAGGGATTGCCCTCCCGAACATCGTCTCGCAGAACGAGGGCCGCTTCTTCTTTGGGAAGCTCTCTCGCCGTGACCGTTTCAGAGCGACGGGCGCGCGTGAGGGTCGCCTCTCCCGCCGCCCGCAGATTGCGCACCCAATTCACGGCGCCATACGGAGAGGCCAGGTAACGGTTTCCGTTGCGCTCAAGAAGCACGATTGGGACCGTGCGCGGCTGCCCGCTCTTACGCCCACGCACTGTGAGCAGATACATCGGGTATTTTCCGAACCCCACGAGCCTGAAGCCTGCCCGCGCTAAGGCTACGGTCAGGACGTTCGCGGCGCGCACAAACGGCGGAGCCCTATCGGTTCTTGCCATATGTTCCCTGCAATTCTCTCAGCGGAGACGGCGCCGTGTTCGCGCTAGCTTGGACCTCGATGTCATTCAACGAGGTGGGCTCGCGCTTGAACGCCTCTCCGAAGAAGAACTGAAGCAATTTGGGTTGCTCCGAGAACGTCGCCACCGCCACAACCTTACGCAGAAACCGGTCACTGGTGAGTTGCTGGAGCATGCAGTCCGCCAGGTCCGCCCTGGAGGTGAACTGCCGGCGTATGTGGTCCTCAGCCACCTGATAGTCAGTGACGGCTGCCGTCTCGAAGAGACCGGAAGGCCGGACGACCGTCCAGTCAAGCCCGCTGTTCATCAACAGCGCTTCCATCCGCCTCATGTCCGCATAGGTCGTCTTCCCGATCGTGGACATCACGATTGGCTGCAGAATCTTGTCGAAGATGAAACCAGCCCCAGTATCGTGGTCCGTACCAGCCGCGCTCGAGCTTACGCAGACAATGCGACGAACGCCGTAGCGCTTCATGGCCTGAACGATATGCGCGACGCCCTGTGAATAGACGGTGATCGGGTTGCGACTAAAGGGGACGCCAAGGACGGAGAGGATAGCGTCCTGCCCC
>DASTKI010000188.1:0-5578 GCA_035716045.1 Ktedonobacterales bacterium | reverse complement strand
GCGGCGAATGCCCTGTACTAATGGACAGGAGCGCTATGGGCCGCATGGACAGCGCCATAGGGCCACGGCTGCCGTACGCTGTGTGGTGTCAGGCAAGCGCGCGGGGCCATCCGCCCGCTTCTGCCGCTCGATAACGAACCTGCCAATGGAGGCGAGCCCTATGACGACACAGACCGCATTGATCACTGGCGCGTCGCGCGGGCTGGGGCTGGCGCTGGCGCGCGAGCTGGCGCGGCGCGGGTGGACGTTGCTGATTGACGCGCGCGGCGCGGATGCGCTGGCGGCGGCGCGCGCCGATCTCTCCAGCGAGACACGCGTGATCGCGCTGGCCGGCGATGTGACCGACGCGGCGCACCGTGACGGGCTGGCGGCGGCGGCGCACGCGCTGGGCGGGCTGGACGCCGTCATCAACAACGCCAGCACGCTGGGTGTCAGCCCGTTGCCGTCGCTGCTCGACTATCCCACCGACGCGCTCGAAGCCGTCTTTCGCGCCAATGTGATCGCGCCGCTGGCGCTGCTGCAGACCGTGCGCGGCCACCTCAAGCCGGGCGCGCGCATCATCAACGTCACCAGCGACGCGGGCGTGGAGGCCTATCCCGGCTGGGGTGGCTATGGGGCCAGCAAGGCCGCGCTCGAACAGCTCTCCAACGTGCTCGCCGCTGAGCGCCCCGACCTGCGCGTCTACTGGGTGGACCCCGGCGATATGCGCACCCAGATGCATCAGGAGGCGTACCCCGGCGAGGACATCAGCGACCGCCCGCCGCCGGAGGAGAGCGCGCCGGGGTTGGTCGAATTGCTCTCCGGCGCGTTGCCCAGCGGACGCTACCAGGCCCGCGCGCTGCCCTCTCAGCGCGCCGCGGATGACGCGGGCGGCGTGAAGGAGACCCGCGTCGCGCTGACGGTCGCGGACTTCGATCGCGCGCTGGCCTTCTATCGCGACGGCCTGGGCCTGTCCACCGTGGCGGACTGGACCGACAGCGAGACGGGCCGCAGCGTCGTGCTGGACGCTGGCCGCGCGACCATCGAGCTGCTCGACGAGGCCGACGCCGCCTATACCGATGCGGTCGAGGCGGGCGGGCGCGTCGCCGGGTCCGTTCGGCTGGCGCTGGAGGTCGAGAGCGTCGAGCGCGCGTCAGAGCGGCTGCGCGAGCGCGGCGCGGAGGCGCTGCGCGAGCCGGTCCACACCTCGTGGGGCAATCTCACCCAGCGGCTGCGCGCGCCCGATGGCATGCAACTCTCGCTCTACCAGCCCGACACGCGCGCCGAAGAGTAGCAGCGGCGCCTCTATGAAGGGCGCGGGGCTAACGCTTGCGGGTGCGCGGTTGGGCCGGATATTTGGAAGTTGAAGGCATCATCATGAAGTCAACGACGATGAGCGCGGATCGCGCGGCGATCCTGGCCGGGCTGGCGGCGGCGAAGTCGTTCGCGTGGCGCTTGGTCGAGCCGCTCGATTTCACCCTGCCGCCAGAGCTGGAGGCGTCCGAGCCAGCGGAGGCGCGGGGGCTGGAGCGCGACGAGGCGCGGCTGATGGTCTCGTATCGCGACGCGCCGGAGATCACCCACACCCGGTTCCGCGAGGTTGGCGCGTTCCTGCGTCCGGGCGACGCGCTGGTCATCAATACCAGCGGCACGCTCAACGCCGCGCTGGCGGTCACGCGCGCGGACAGCTCGCCGCTGGAGCTCCACCTTTCCACCCATCTGCCTGGCGGGTTCTGGACGGTCGAGCCGCGTACGGCGCGGGCCGATGGCGCGCTGCCCTTCCGCGAGGACCTGAGCGGCGAGACGCTCTCGTTGCCGGGCGGGGCCAGCGCCGTCCTGCATACGCCGTATCCCGCCCATGCCAGCCCGCCGCGCCTGTGGCTCGCGACCCTGCGCGCGCCGCAGCCCATCCCCGCCTATCTGGAGCGCTACGGCTTCCCGATCCGCTACCACTACGTCCCCGATCTGTGGCCGGGCCGCTTCTATCAGACGGTCTACGCCACCGAGCCGGGCAGCGCCGAGGCGCCCTCGGCGGGGCTGGCGTTCACACCGGAACTGATGGCGGCGCTCGTGGCGCGGGGCGTCCTCTTCGCGCCGCTGCTGCTGCATACCGGCGTCTCCAGTCTGGAAGACCACGAGCCGCCGTATGAGGAATACTACCGGGTCCCTGAGACGACGGCGCTGCTGCTCGCGATGACGCGAGCGGCGGGCGGGCGCATCATCGCGGTCGGCACGACCGCCGTGCGCGCGCTGGAGACCGTCACGGACGCCAGCGGCGCGGTCCACCCTGGCGAGGGCTGGACGGATGTGATCGTCACGCCAGAGCGCGGGCTGCACGCGGTGGATGGCCTGCTGACCGGCCTGCACGAGCCGCGCTCCAGCCACCTCGCCATGCTGGAGGCCCTGACGGACCGCGAGCGGCTGCGCGTGGCGTATGAGGAGGCGCTGCGCGAGGGCTATCTCTGGCACGAGTTCGGTGATTTGCACCTCATTCTGCCGTAAGGCGGACCGCATCCCCCGGCCCCCTCTCCTGGGAGGAGAGGGGGCGAGCGGTATCAGGCGGTTGGCGCGCCGCGGCGCCGCAGGGCGACGACGACCACGACCAGCCCGACCAGCGCGACGATTGGCCCGATGATCGCCCACGTCAGGCTCCCGCTCATGAAGCTGCCGGGGAGGACGCCGAAGCCTTGCAGTGCCCACACGACGCCCGCGATGACGAGCAATACGCCGATAATGACCCACAGCCAGCGCATCGTCTTCTCCTGTATGCGGCGCAGCCCGGCCCGCGCGCCTTCAACGCGGCGCTCCGAAGCCAGCCTGCTACATGTATTTCTACGCGGGAACGTAACACAACGGGCTCATCACCCGTGTAGTCTCCATCCCCCGCCGTGCGCCGCGCTCCCGCCAACGAGGCGATGGTGATGTGAGGCGAGCGCCGTTGGTCTCAAGTGTATCAGGAGCCATTCTATGGCGGTCTCTACCCGCGCCGCTCTGCGGACCATGCCGCACCCGATGTGGGCGCTAGTCGTGGGCGCCTTCATCAATCGCTTCGGCGCGTTCGTCTACATCTTCCTCACGCTCTATCTGACGCAGCGTGGCTATACAGCCCCGCAGGCGGGGCTCGCCATCGGCGCGTACAGCGCGGGTGGTCTGGGCGCCGCCCTGCTCGGCGGGCGGCTGACGGACCGGTACGGGCGGCGGAGCGTCATTGTCGTCTCGATGTCCGGCTCGGCGGCCAGCATGCTGGCGCTCTCGCAGGCGCGGGGACTGCTCGAGATCATCCTGCTCGCGGGCGCCACTGGACTGGTCGGCGAGCTCTATCAGCCTGCGGCTGGCGCGCTGATCGCCGACCTCATCCCCGAGGGCCAGCGTGTCACCGGCTTCGCGCTCTTCCGCCTCGCCACCAATGCCGGATTCGCCGCCGGCCCGGTCGTGGGCAGCTTCCTTGCTGGACACTCCTTCTTCCTGCTCTTCCTCGGCGATGCGCTCACCTCACTGGCCTTCGCTGGTATCGCGCTGCTCGCGCTCCCCAACCGCGCCGCGGTTGCCCATGAGGCCCATCGCGAGCCTGCCCAGACGCCCGAGGATGCCGGACGCGCTGGCTGGATGCCCTTCGAGCGGCGGTTCCTCCTGTTCCTCACTGCCACCGTCCTCATCAGCTTCATCTATGTGCAAGTGGACAGCACGCTCGGCCTCCAGACGCGCGCCGTTGGTCTGCCTACTACGGCCTACGGCTTCCTGCTCTCCCTCAACGGCCTGACCGTCATCGCCGTAGAGCTGCCGCTGACCAGCGTGACGCGCCGCGCCGCGCCCTACGTCGCCATGACCACCGGCACGCTCCTGATCGCCCTGGGCATGGGCCTCACCGCCATCGCCTCCTCGATGCCCTGGTTCACGCTCTGCGCCCTGATCTGGACATGCGGTGAGATGGTCCATGTCCCCGTGGCGGCGGGCTACGTCGCCGATCTCGCCCCGCCGCTAGCGCGGGGGCGCTACGCGGGTGGCCGCCAGTTCGCCTGGAGCCTCGGCATGATTCTGGGCGCGCTTATAGGGACCACCCTGTTCGCCTGGAACGCTCAGAGGCTCTGGCTGCTCTGCGGCCTGCTCGGCGCCATCGCCGCCGCCACGATCTTCCTCACTCAGCGCCCGCCTGCCCAGCCTGCTCGCGCTCCCATGCCGCCAGCAGCGCCCGCTGCTCAGTGAGCATGCGCTGGCCGTGCGCCTCGGCCTCGTCCGCGCTGCTCTCGTCGCCCGCCGCCCGCAGGATGCGCGCCTTGAGCGACCAGGCGCGAGCGTCGAAGGGGTCGAGCGTCAGCGACCGCTCGATCATGTGGCTGGCCTTGTCGGTCTCGCCCAGCGCCAGCAGCAGCTCCGCGAAGCCCCAGCAGGCCTCGCTGTCGTCCGGGTCAGCGGCCAGCGCTTCCTTGAACGCCACCATCGCCTCATCATACTGTCCCTGGCGCGTGTGCAGGATGCCCTGCCAGGCCGCGAGGCAAGCGGCATCGCTTTCAGATAGCTCAGGTGTGTTCTTGAATTCCTTTGCCCGCGCAAGAGGCTCGTGCGCTTCATCGTAGCGGCCGAGGCTTATCAGGGCTTCGGCTGCGCTCATCCAGCCGTTGAATAAGCGTTCATCAAGCGCGTAAACCCGCTCAAATAGACTCAGCGCGCGCTCATAAAGCTGGAGGCTCATGTAGACACAGCCCAGATTGTTCAAGTATCTGGGGTTGTCAGGCTGGCCAGCGAGCGCCTGCATGAGCGCGCGGGCGGCGTCGGCGCAGCGACCAACGCGAAGCAACGCAACCCCTTTGTTGAGGTGGTCTGCTTGCAAGATAACTGGCGAAGTGAAGATACGATCACACACCGCGATGACCTCTGGGAAGCGCCGCTCCTCCATTAGACACCAGGATTTTGCTCGCCATATGTCCACATCATCCGGCGTCTCAGCCAGGATGTGGTCACAAAGTTCGTAGGCCTCTGGGCAACGCTTGAGGCCAGAGAGAGCCATGGCCTTTCCGCGCCACCCGCGGATGTCTCGCGGGGCTAATTCTATTGACTTGGTATACATAGAGAGTGCTTCATCGTAGCGCTTGAGATGGAGTAGAGCCTCACCGAGCCAGTTCCAGTTATAAGGGTGGGCGGCGTTGCGCAAAAGGAGTTGCTCGGCCTCGTCATACAAGGCGTCAAAACGCCCTAGTCGGGAGAGCGCGAACGCGCGAATCCAACCCGCCTGCTGCGCGAGCTCTCTGCTGTTCGCAGACACATGCGCGGCTGCCTCCAGCGCCTCTTCGTACCGGTTGAGCCGGTTGAGCGCCATGCCTTTATTCTTCCACGTCCAGTCGCTTCGCGGGTCAATGCTGATCGCTCGCTCGCACGCCTCAAGCGCTTCGGTATCGCGCTTGAGTTCAAGATAGGCCCAGTTGAGATGCGCCCAGGCGTCCGCGGATCGAGGCGCCAGCGAGACAGCTTCCTGGCAAAGCGGCAGAGCTTCCCCGGCTTTGCCTTGTTGCATAAGCGTTCGAGCGCGGGTGAGCAGCTCGTTTAGATGCTCCGAGGCGCGTTGGCCTGCCATCGCATGTCCTCCCGACGAGACGGCTGGATT
>DASTKI010000187.1:0-15008 GCA_035716045.1 Ktedonobacterales bacterium | reverse complement strand
GCTGGCGGGTGACGCGCGCCCAGCCCTCGGCGGCATGGACGGCTACCTGCTCATGGCGCGTATCCATCACGCGGATGCCCGCGCGCAAGCAGCCATCATAGATCGAGGCGATGTGGCCACCGCTGAGGGTGAAGACGACCTTGACCCCTTCGCGCTTGAGGATGTTGGCGACCAGCATGCCGCCGTGAGACATCACATCTTGCATGGCGTGGAACCGCTCCTTTGCGTCGTCGCTGACTGGCCCGCCCTGGCCCGCCCGCTGGGATTGTTGGCCCGGCGGCAAGGTATCTCGCACGCCAGCATACCACGAGTGGTTTACGCGCTTCCCCGCAGCCAGCTACAATACAGGCGCCGCGCCAGCCGCCGCGATGGCCCGGCCGTGGGTGTGTCGCGGCGGATGCGATGACGCATGAAAGGCGGGCGGGCGATGACGAACGTAGCGGTGATTGGGTCGGGAGCCTGGGGTACGACGCTCGCGCGGCTCATCGCTGTCGCGCCGCAAAATGTGGCGGATGATGCGCGGGTAACGCTGTGGGAGCACCTCCCGGAGCGCACCGCCGAGCTGGAGCGCGAGCGAGAGAACCGCGCATTCCTACCCGGCTTCCCTTTGCCTGACCGCTTGCGCGTCACCGCCGACCTGCGTGAGGCCGTGGCGGGCAGCGAGATCGTGCTGATGGTGACGCCGTCGCAGCGCATGCGCGAGCAGGCGCGGCTCGTCGCGCCACTGCTGACGGAAGGCGCGGTAGTAGTCAGCGCCAGCAAGGGGTTGGAGGTCGGCTCGCATCTGCGCATGACCCAGGTGCTGGCGCAAGAGCTGCCGGGGACGGTGACGCTGGCGGCGCTGAGCGGTCCCAATCTCGCCAGGGAAGTGGCGCAGGGTATGCCGACCGCTTCGGTCGTCGCCTGCAGCGATCACGAGGCCGCCGTGCGCGTGCGAACGGTTCTCTCGGCGCCAACGTTTCGCGTCTATAGCAGCGATGATCTGGTGGGGGTCGAGCTGGGCGGCGCGCTGAAGAATATCATCGCGCTGGGCGTTGGCGTCAACGATGGCCTGGGCTACGGCGACAACGCCAAGGCGACCTTCATGACGCGGGGACTGGCGGAGATGTCGCGGCTGGCGCTGGCGGCGGGGGCCAATCCGCTGACGCTCGCGGGCCTGGCTGGACTGGGTGACCTGATCGCCACCTGTAGCTCGCCGCTCTCGCGCAACCGCACACTGGGGCTGGAGCTGGCGGCGGGCAGGTCGCTGAAGGAGGCGCTGGCGGCGCGCAAATCGGTGACGGAGGGGGTGGCCACCTCCCGCGCCGCGCTGGAGCTGGCGGGCAATCTGCGAGTTGAGCTGCCCATTACCGAGCAAATCGCGCAGGTGCTCTTCGAGGGCCGGACGGTGCGCGAGGCGGTCGCCAGCCTGATGGAGCGCGATCTCAAGCACGAGCTGTACGGGCTGGACGAACAATAGGGCGCGTGGGCGAGGTCCAGCGCGCCTTGCTTGCGCTCTCGCCCATTTGGCCCACGCGCCTCCCTGGCGCCTAAGGATAGACTGACCTCGGGACGCGCCATCCGCCGGGAGGATCTGGTGGAGGCAGCGTCCGCATGGCGCAGAGCGAGCGCAGGAGGAGGTTCAGTCATGTATGGCACAGTCGCCCATGCCCGGATCAAGGCAGGCGCGGAGGAGCGTCTGATGGCGATGGCGGGTGAGTTCGCCAAGCTGGAGATTCCCGGCTATCGCGCAACCTATCTGTACCGGATGGATTCCGATCCGCGCGAGATCTATATGGCGGTGGTGTTCGACTCGAAGGAAGCCTATGACCGGAACGCGGGCAGCCCTGAGCAAGATAAGCGCTATCGGGAGCTGCTCGAAATGCTGGAGGGCGAGCCGGAGTGGCATGATGGGGAGATCACGTCGGACGCGGCCGTTCCCGCCTGAGCGCGCGGCGCGATAGTGGATGGCCGCGTCGGACAGGTGTGAGGCAGGCGCCAGGGCCGCTCCCGGGTTGGGAGCGGCCTATTGCATTCAGCGAGGAGCCGCTCAGGCGCGCTCGCCGCTCTGCCCGGGCAGGCAATTCGACGAATCGCAGGGGCCGCGCACCAGCCACACACGAGAAGGCGCGTGCTTCAGGACATACTCGGCGGTCTCGCTCAGCGCGAACTGCCCGTTGACACCGACCTGATACGGGACGCCCATGACGATCAGCGCGCAATCGTGGTCAACCGCTTCCTGGATCAAGGCCTGACCCAGATGGCGGGTGTGGACGATCTCAGTCTCGAGAGGAGCCTGCAGCTGCTCAGCCACGTCTTTGGCGGCGTCCAGTGTGCGGTTGGCTTTCTCGGTCTCTTCGGGCATCTCGTCGTCTAGCGCCCGCTTGCGCGGGACCTGGATGCCGAAGACCGCGAAGGCTTCCACCTTGCGCTTGCGTGCCAGCGAGCAGGCGACGGAGACCGCCTCATCGTCAATGGATGTATCGGTCAGCGCGACCAGAATATTGCGCTGCCTGGCAGGGGCCTGCCCACGTTCGTCCGCCGCTAGGGGCAGAATGTTCGCCTGCGGTATGGCGCGCAGGCCGCTCCCGCTATCAGCCTTGGCGGCGCCCGCGTCTACATGGGGGCTCCGCTCCAGCGTATCCACAGAATACCAGTCCTCCTCGGTCCGCCACGCTCGTGGCGCGAGTCGCGCTGCGTTATAGCGCGGGCGTGGCGGCCGGATATCGCCTCAAGATGGGCCCAACTAGGCCCAGATACTCGTCATATGAGCAGTCTGGGCGCCGTTTTGCGGCGCCTGGGACATTATAACTTACGTGGCAACCCCCTACGAAGTGACAAATAGCCCGGTCTGGCCAGTGTTTTGCCATGTCTTATCTTCACCTCATGCTCGACTTATCCTCAGCTTATCTTGACGCCGTCGCGCGCGCGCCGTCGTCCGGTGACGGTTGCGGATGGCGCGGGCTTTAGGCCCGATGTAGACGGCCCTCCTGGGATACTGGTGTGTCGCTCAGCCGTCTTTGTATTTGGGATAGCCGGGGAGCGCCGGGCTGTGTGAGCGCTCAGACGCGCCTGCGAGCGCGGGGCGAATACCCATACGGTACAATCAACATCACTGGCGCCGTAGTGGCGTTGCGTTGGGTGACACAATGGGCGCGTGTGCGCGTCGTGAGAGGCGCGCGGGAGTGGAACGAGCCATGGATGACGAGCGGACGGGCGAAGGACAGCGGGCGCCACTCTGGCCGCCCGATTCAGAGCCTGATCTCTTTCTGGAGCGCGATAGAGCGCCGCGGGAGCCAGGAGTGAGCGACGAGCCGACCGAGCAGGCGCCTGCTATGCCCGCGTCAACTCCAGCGAACCCATGGGCGGCGGATGAGCAGACGGCCCCCATGCCCGCCGCGCCGCCAGATGCGCTCGTCAGCGACGCCTCAACCGCGCACATGCCCGCCGCGCCGCTCGTCCCGCAGGCGCCTGGCGCCCCAACTCACCGACTGCGCGCATCTGCCGCGACTCCGCCTGATTATTCAGCGAAGGCCGAGGTCGAGTCCGGGCCTGCTCGTCAGCGTCATCTGGACCCTGCGCAGTGGCCGACGCTCCAGCCCCCCGCGCCCCCGCCACACCGGCCCGCGAACGGTGGTTCCTCCGCGCTGGACTGGGCGCGGGCGCACTGGGGGCTCTTGGCGGCTGCGGTGGCGCTGATCATCGTGCTGGTCGCGGGGCTGAGCGTCTACAACTACGCGGCGTCGCTGGCAGCGCAGCCAGAGCGGCTGATGAGCGACTATTGCGGGGCGCTCAAGCGCGCCGACTACAAGACGGCCTACGGGTTGCTGGCGCCATCGCTTCAGACGCAATCCGCGCTCGCCCAGTATGAGACGGACAGCGCCGCGCGCGACGCCATCAGCGGGCGCGTGACGGGGTGCTCCGCCTCACCGGCGCAGCGGCTCTCGGCGCTCTCGTTCCTGAACAATCCGCGCTCGCTGATCTATAACGTGACGCTGACGCGGGCCAGCGCCGAGAGCGGACAGATCGCCCTGTCGCGGGACGCGAGCGGGTGGCATGTGGCGGCGCTCTCCTCCAGTGTGGTCGGCGTAGACCTGGGACCGCTGCACACGGAGCAGGCGCTCTGTCAGGCGTTCATCGGGCGCAAGTACGATGTGGCATACGGGCTGCTATCCGCTCCCTATCAGCATGAGCAGGGGAACGAGGCGGCGTTCGCGCGGGCGTTTGGCTCGAACCTGGCGATTACCGGCTGCGATCCCAAGCTGAGCGGCTACACGGTAGACGACGCCGACCAGCGCGCCTCGCTCCAGGTGACGCTCAACGTGACGGTTTCGGGTGGCAGCGCCTCCACCAAGCTGGCGCTGCCGGCGAAGATGACGCTCGTGCGCGAGCCGGATGGTTGGCGCGTGGACACGATTACGCCACTGCTGAGCCAGTGATGATTGGATATGAGGCCTGGCGCCCAGAGGAGGCCATTACGTCAGCGGGAGCCAACGGGCGAGGCGCCTCCACGCCAGCAAGCATGACGGACGCCTCTCCGTTGCCGGTAGATGGGCTGACGCTGGAGGAAGCCGTCGGGCGGGCGCTGGCGCTGCTGCGGTCGGGGCGTGGCGGCCAGATCGTGACCCTCAATCCGGAGATCGTGATGCGCGCGCGGCGTGATCCGGGTCTGCGGTCGGTCATCACAAGGGCGGCGCTGGTCACCGCCGATGGCATGGGGATCGTCTGGGGAGCGCGCTTAGCCGGCCTGACCATTCCAGAGCGCGTGACTGGGATAGACCTGTCGGTGGCGTTGCTGGCGCGCACGGGCGCACTGGGATACGATGCGTTTCTGCTGGGGGCGGCGAGGGGGGTGGCGGAAACCGCCGCCAGGGCGATCACCGCTCGTTTGCCAGGCGCACGCATCGCGGGCGTGTGGAGTGGCGATCCCCAGCCAGTGAGCGACGCGGAGGCGGTGGCGCGGGTCCGCGCGAGCGGCGCGCGGCTGCTGCTGGTGGCCTACGGGGCGCCCATGCAGGAGCAGTGGATCGCGCGGAACCTGACGGCGCTGCCAGGCGTCGTGGCTATCGGCGTGGGCGGCGCGCTCGACATGATCGCCGGGCGGGCGCCGCGCGCGCCACGCTGGATGCGCGCCGCCGGGCTGGAATGGCTCTACCGTCTGGCGCGCGAGCCGGGGCGCTGGCGGCGGATGCTGGCGCTGCCCGCGTTCGCCGCGCTTGCGGTGAGGTCAGGCGTGCGGGCGCGGCTCGCGGGCGCGCCCGCGATGGTGACGGTACGGAGCGCGGAGCGGCCGCGCCAGACTGGCTCGAGCGAGAGGATCTGAGGGCGGGCGGGCATGATCGAACATGAGCGACTTCTGTCGCTGGTGAACCAATTCTCGGGCAAGCGCGTGCTCGTGCTGGGCGACATGGTGGCCGACGAGTATATCTACGGCGCGCCATTGAAGATCTCGCGCGAGGCGCCGGTGCTAGTGCTGCGCTGGCGCGACTCCAGTCTGGCGCCTGGCGGGGCGCTCAATCCCGCCGTCAATGCGCGCACGCTCGGCGCTGAGGTCTACCTGGCGGGCGTCGTAGGCGACGATGAGCCGGGGCGGCGGCTGCGCGAGCGTCTGGCAGACCTTGGCATCAACATGGATGGCCTGTTCTCGGAGCCGGGTCGCCCAACATCCACCAAGACACGTGTGCTAGCTGGCGATACGCAGCTACGGCAGCAGCAAATCGTCCGCATTGACCAGATAGACACCTCTGAGCTAGAGATCGAGACCCAGCGCGACATCATCGCCTACCTGAACGGGATGATTCCCCAGGTGGACGCGCTCATCATCTCGGACTACGAGAACGGCGTCATCAATCCCCATGTGCTCCAGTCAGCCCTGCCGTTGGCGCGCGCGCTTGGGAAGACCGTCGTGGCCGATTCGCACGGCGACCTGGCGCGTTTCCAGGGAGTTACGGCGCTGACGCCGAACCAGCCTGAGGCGGAGGCGATGCTTGGCTGGGAAATCACGAACATCGCTTCGCTCGAGCGCGCGGGCGCGCGCCTGCTGGAGCTGGCCGGAGTCGAGGCGGTGCTGATTACGCGCGGCAGCGAAGGCATGAGCCTCTTTACGCAGGATAGCCCGCCCTTCCACCTTCCAGCTTCCACGCGCTCCGATGTCGCCGATCCCACTGGCGCGGGCGATACTGTGGCCGCGACGTTCACTCTGGCGGTGGCCGCGACGCCGCGCGGGCGCGCGACCCGCTTCCGCGACGCGGCGACGCTTGCCAACCTGGCGGCGGGGCTGGTGGTGCGTCGCTTCGGCTGCGCCACGAATACTCCCGCCGAGCTGGCGGCGGCGATTTGCGCCAAAGACGGGGACCATCATACACCCGTGAACGATGGGGGCCAGCAGGCGCCTGTCAACGATGAGGACCAGCAAACGCCCGTGATGGAGAGCGCCACTCATGATGGCTGACACGCTCGCCCGCTTCCCGCTCGATCATGCGCGACTGGCCGAGGTGGTGGCCGAGCGCCGGCGCGCGGGCGGTCGGATCGTGTTCACCAATGGCGTCTTCGATCTGCTGCACTTTGGGCACATTCAGTGTCTGCGGCGGGCGCGGGCGCTGGGCGATATGCTGGTGATCGGGATGAACAGCGACGCCTCGACGCGGCGGCTGAAGGGGCCGGAGCGGCCGCTGGTCCCACAGGAGGAGCGCGCGTCCCTCTTGGCGGAGCTGAGGATGGTTGACGCGGTGACGATCTTCGACGACGATACAGCCAGCCCGCTGATCGAGCTGTTGCGCCCCGATATCTACGTCAAGGGCGGCGACTACGCGACGCCGGACGCCGCGAGTGCGCCGCGCGAGTACGTCGTCGGGCCGGATGACCTGCGCCGGCTGGTCGAGAGTGAGGCGCCGCGCGATCTGGCGCTTGCGCCGCTGGCGGGCCTGCCCGCGCGGCTGCCCGAGGCGACTACGGTGGCGGCGTATGGCGGCGGGCTGGCGCTGCTCGCCTATCTGCCCGGGCACAGCACCTCTGAGCTGATTCAGCGCATCGTCAGCCGCTACGTCCAGAGTGGCGCCGAGACCGACCTGTGATGGAGGACATGCCTGTGCAGCCAGAGCCGCCATCCGCTGGCGATGAGACCACCCACAAGCGCCGCGTCGTACGTCCGATGAGTGAGGCGCTCATCATGGGCGACGAGGCGCTCCCCGGCGAGGGGATTCAGGCGATCCCGGTTGAGGAGCCGAGCGCCATGGGTGAGGGCGCTGAGGGTGGCGAGGGTGGCGCGCAGGGGCGCCGCATCGTGCGCTCGGCGGGCATCATCATGGTGGGCCAGCTGCTCAGCAGTATCATGGGCATGGTCCGCATCGAGATCATCAACATTCTCTTCTATGGCGCGGCGAGCGGCGCGTTCATCATCGCGCTGCGCCCTATCCAGCAGGTGAGCGACCTGCTGATCGGCGGGTCGGTCAGCGGCGCGCTCATCCCAACATTTGTGGATTACAGCGAGCCGGAGAAGCGCGCCGAGCTCCGACGGGTGTACAGTACGGTCGCCACGCTGGCGTTGCTGGTGATGGCGGTCGCGGTCGCGCTGATGTTCTTCCTGGCGCCGTGGCTGGCCCCGATCTATCTAGGGCAGGGGACCGAAGCCGAGCGCGAGCTCACCGCCAGCTTCATCCGCGTGACGGCGTTCGGCCTGTTCGGGCTGGCGCTCTATGCCATCGGCTCGGCGCTGCTCTACTCGCTCAAGGATGTCGTCTATCCGGCGTTCGCGACGTTCATTCAGCACGTGGGCGTGATCGCCATCGGCGTGATCGCGCTGTTCCTCGCGGCGGCGAAGCTGGGGGCGCCGGTCGCGGCGATCTTCGCGCATGGCGCGCAGGCCACCTCCTCCCAGGTGGATGCCTTGCAGATGACCGGCGCCATCGGCCTGGCGGTGGGCTTCGTGGTGGGCGCGCTGGGCGAGGCGGCTCTGCTGCTGCCGGGCCTGCGCCGCAACCATGTGAGCTTGCGCCCGACGCTGCATCTGAACCATCCGGCGGTGCGGCAAATCCTGCGGCTGTATCTGCCTATCGCGGCGGGCCTGCTCATCAGCGTTGGCCAGCAGCAGGTCGAGCTGTGGCTGAATGGCCGGACCAACGACCCTACCCGCAATATCACCGCCTTGCAGAGCGCGACGACGCTGATCCAGTTCCCCACCGGGCTGGTGGTGGCGGCGCTCTCGTTCGCCGTGCTGCCGCCACTGGCGGCGGCGGCCAACAACAACGACCTGGCGGGATTCAAGCGCACGCTGGCCCTGGGTTTCCGCCTCGGCCTGCTGCTGATGACACCGGCGATGGTCGGACTGATCGCCATGGGGACTCCCATCACGGCGCTGCTCTTCCAGCATGGCGCCTGCCATACGAGTTGCACCGACCTCAACACGCTGGCGCTGACCAACTACGCCTATCAGCTCCCCTTCCTGGCGCTCGACCAGATGCTGATCGCGGCGTTCTACGCGCGTAAGAACACGATCACGCCGGTAGTCGTTGGGGTCGTCTCGATTGGCGTGTGGGCGCTGGTGGCCGTGCCGTTCACGCCCCGTATCGGCATGCCGGCGCTGGCCCTCGCCAACGCGGCGCTCAACTCCAGCCACGCCATCATCCTCTTCATCCTGCTGACCATGGCGATTGGCAGTCTGGGCATGCGCGACCTATGGAGCGGCGTCTGGCGCATCACCATCGCCTCGGCGCTGATGGGTGGCGTGATCGTGGGCTTGTTGCGGTTGCTGCCATCGCTCGCGCCCACGATCTTCACGCTCGATGGCGTGCGTGGTCAACTGGCGACGGTGCTGGCGGTCGGCGTCCCCGCCGCCGCGCTCTACTTCCTGGTCGTAACGCTGCTCGGCATGAACGAAGTACGCATGCTCGGCGGCATCGTCCGCGCCCGGCTGGGCGGCCGCCGAGGATAGCGGGCGGCGTGTTGCGCTACCATACCTCCAAGTCGGCGTGAAGGACTGGGCGCCCAGAGAGGAGACAGCGCATGACGGCAAATGACATGGGCGATGAGCTGGCGCGCATCGCGGAGGAGACGCAGCGCTGCCAGGCGTGTGACCTGTATATTGTGGCACGGCAGGCGGTACCTGGTACAGGTGACCCGCACGCGGAGGCGATGCTGATCGGCGAGGCGCCCAGCGCGTTCGATGACCGCAGCGGCAGGCCATTCTCCGGCCCGACAGGCGTGTTCCTCGATGAGCTGCTGGCGCTGGCCGGCATGCGCCGCGAGCAGGTCTTCCTGACCAATGTGGTCAAGCACCGGCTGCTCGCTGGACGGGAGCTGACGCCGCAGGAGATTGCCGCCTGCGCGCCATTCCTCACGCGGCAGATCGCGGCGGTCAACCCGATTCTGATCGTGACGCTGGGCCGCTACGCGCTGGCGCACTTCCTGCCCAAGGCGCGCATCAGCGCCATCCATGGGCAGGCGAGGCAGCAAGGCGGGCGCGTGTTGCTGGCGATGTACAATCCCGCCGCCGCGCTGCATCGTGAGGAGCTGCGCGAGACGGTCGTCCGTGACTTCACTCACGCGCTGCCCGCCGCGCTGGCCGAAGCGCGCCGCCTCGCCGCCGAGGGCAAGCTGGAGCCGGGCAAAGACGAGCCAGGCCCGCAGCAGCTGTCGCTGTTCTGAGCGCGCTGGCCTGCCGCGCCGCGCTCCACGCATGGTACGATGCCAGCGTGAGCCGTTGACGAGGAGCCAGCCCGCGAGAAGGAGACGCCATCATGCCCAACATCAAGCGCCAGCCGCTGCTCACGATGGTGGTGGGCAGCTATCCGACCGACGGGCTGCCGCTGCGCCGCGCCATCCAGCAGGCGGTGGAGGACCAGTTGATCGCGGGGGTGGATGTCATCAGCGATGGCGAGCCGCGCGGCGACATGATCGCCACCTTCGCCTCGCGCATCCTCGGTATCCACCGGGCGGACGATGGCGTCTGGGAGGTGACCGACGCGCTGGACCAGCCGGAGTCGCCGGTTGTGGCGTCGGATTACGCGCTGGCGCGTGAGTTGACAGCGCGGCGGGCGGAGGTGAAGGGCGCGGTGACGGGGCCAATCACACTGGCGCTGGCGCTGCGGGTGGCGCCCGACGCGCCCTACATCGGCCCGGAGGACCCGGCGCTGATCCTGCGGCTGGCGGAGATTCTGGGGCGCGAGGTGGCAGCGTTGGTGGCCTGCGGCGCGCGCATCGTCCAGGTGGACGAACCATCGTTGCCCATCGCGCTGCGGTCAGGGCGCGTCAGCCTGGAGCTGGCGACGGACGCGCTACGCGAGTTCGCCGCCGCGCCACCGATGCCAGCGCTGCATGTCTGTGGCGATGTCCGCGATGTCGCGATGGACCTGCTGCTGCTCAACTTCGCCGTCTACAGCATCGAGAACACGACGATTCCTAACCTGGTGGCGTTCGATGACGAGCAGCTGGAGTTCGCGGATGGGCGCATCGCCGCTGGCTGCGTCTCCAGCGCGGACGCCGCGGTGGAGGATGTCGCTGTCATCCGTGAGCGCATCCGCGCCGCCATGCGCCACATCCCGCCACAGCGCCTCTGGGTAGCGCCAGATTGCGGGCTACGTGCGCTGCCGCGCGGGGTGGCGCGTGAGAAGCTGGCGCGCATGGTGGCCGCGACGCAGGACCTGCGCGCGGAGCTATGAGCCATTCTCTTGCTCTGGTGGAGGCGGAAGACGCATGAGACTGAGCGCGCTATCACATCCGGGCGGCAGGAGTTACATCCTTATGGCTGGCGTGGCGCTGCTGGCATTGGAGATCGCAGGGTGCGCGCTGACGGGCCCGTACCTGATCGTTTCAACGCCAACACCGACTCTGGCGCCATTGCCCACGCTGCGACCCGATGGAGGGTATACGACCGCGCTTGTCCTGAGTAATGCCAATGGTGGCAGCCGCGCTGGATCGTTTATCGCGTCGAAATCATACACCATCAGGTTCTTCTGCGAGGGGAAGGGCAATTTCTATCTCTCCTATGGCACAGTCAATGGCCCCGTTCGGGAAGAGATGAGGTGCACTGCAACGCCGCAACTCAATGGAACCCAACTATGGCCTGCTACTGGCGGGGAAGTAACGGTCACCGCCTCCGCCGACCTTGGCATTCCGTGGGAAGTCCTGGTCGAGATGCAGTCATAGATGTGGAGGCGCGGATCTGCCTCCACAGCCGTGCCGAGGCAGAAACATCATGCGCTACGCGGGCGCCTCACAATGCGGCGCCCGCGTAGCGCATGATGTTCTTGACTGCCGCCTCCTCTGCCCCGACATTGCTTGAGCGGCAACTAGGATGGCTAAACGCCCGCGCTAATGGATCAGCACCTGAGATTTGGCCTGGATGTCATCGTCACTGATCTGATAAGTAGGCGCGGCGTTGCTCGGGCTTAGACCCGGGTTCCACATCCGTACAGTGACCTGGTCGGGAGCGCCACTGGCGCCAAGAGCGATGTCGAGCCGCATCACGACATCATGGGTGACCATTTCAACACCGTTGACGTAGGTCGTAAGATCACCCTGCACCATGATGCTGGCGTGGGCGCTGTCTGGAATTACGACCCAGTCTACGGTTGTACTGGAGAAATCGAACTCGTCCTGATTGTTCTTGATGACGTAATGGACATCAACGCTGGTGGTGGCGCCCTGTTGGCTGCTAAAGCCAACAACCATTTGAGCCGGATGAGCCGATGTATCGAGCGCGATCGGCAACGTATCGGCGGCGGTGGGTAGTACCCAGGCATGCCCAGACACAGAGCCGTTCGCGGTGTTGTAGACAGCCAGCACATCCATGAGGCCTGCGCTGGTATTGCCCGCCTTGTCGATGGCGAAGACAGCGATGTTGTAGGTATTGACTGCCAGGTCTGAGCCTAGCGCCGCCTGCCAGGTGTTTGACCCCACGTCATAGGTCATCGCGTGCGGCGAGCCACCATCGAGTGTGTAGTACATACTGGCGACACCGGAGAGGCTGTCCGTCGCCATAGCGCTGAGCGTTGTGCTCTGTCCCTGTGGGAGCGGGTTTGCCGTCCAGCTAAGGCCGGTGACAACTGGAGCGGTCTTGTCCAGGTTGATCGTCGCTGTCGCGCTCGCCGTGTTCCCGGCGTTATCCATGGTGGTTCCGGTGATGGTCTGACTGGCCCCTTCAGCGTTGACGGTTACTGGGGAGCTGCACGAGGCGATACCCGACGTGCTGTCCTGGCATGCGAACGTGACCGTGACGTCGCTGTTATTCCAGCCATCGCTATTTGGCGTCGGTGTAACCGTATAGGTGATGGTTGGGGCCGTTTGGTCGAGATCCACGTCGAAGGTGATGGTCTTCGTGTTGCCGGCGTTATCCACAGCAGTAGCGGTGAGGGTATGTGTACCATCAGCTGTCACATCTTGAGCGCCAGGGCAGACCGCGACGCCGGACAAGGCATCACTGCATGTAAACGTGACGGTGACTGGGCTATCATTCCAGCCGTTGCTACTTGGCGTGGGCGTCAGCGTGTACTGGATGTCTGGAGCTGTCGTGTCGTACACGACGGTGACAGTATTGGACTTCGGGCTTTCGTAGTCATCGCTACTGACCGCGGTCACCGTATATTGGTAGGTTCCGTCGGCTGTCAAGGTGATATCAGTGAAGGATGTGACAGTGGACACGCCCACTAGCACGCCGTCACGATAGATGTTGTAGTGATCGGCATTCGCCACCGCACTCCAACTGAGAACCGGGCTGGTATTGGTCGGGCTTTGCGCGGTCAGCCCTGCCGGAGCTAGTGGAATGTGGTTTTGGAACTCGATGATCGCCTCGCTATCCTGGGTGATGGGTGAGGTGCCGTTGAAGGTAGTATTGATGTACCCCATATTCGGCGGTGGCGTCGCGCTGATCGTATAGGTCGTGCCAGCGAGCATCAGCAGCCTGGCCGTGATGTGCCCGTCGCTGCCGGTAACCCGGCTGATGTTGCTGCTGGAAGCAGTGAAGCCACCCTGGCTGCCAGTGGATGCGAAGGTGATCGCGACGTTCGCGATTGGCGCCAATCGGTCATCACGCGCGAATATATCGAGCTTGACCGCGCTGACGGTGATATCTTGCGTCTTGTCGCCCGTGATATCAGTGATTCCCAACAGGGTGAAGTTATCAGGGACGTACGCCATTGGCGACGCGGCGCTTGTGCCGCTTACCTGCAACGCATAGGCGCTGTTCGGCGCCACATGCAAGGTAAAGGCGCCGTTGCTGTCGGTCGTCGTGGAATAGTGCTGATCCGGCTCATTACCGTCGAGCTTGACCGTCGCTCCGGCGACAGCCGCCCCGTTGATATCCTTCACCGTGCCCGTGAAGGTCTTCAGGTCTCTGTTGAGCACGATATCCCACGCAGTATCAGTCGTAACGGGGGATGAAGCCGGTAGATTCGTCGTAATATAGCCGCTGCCACCGGCTGGAACCGCTTTGGTGGTGTAGGACAAACCTGTCGTGACATACAGGTCTACATAACCGCTGCTGTTCGTTTGCCCAGAGCTTGTCGCCGACGCGGAGAACGATCCGCCCGTATAGAGATCGGCGTTGCCGGGCGCGCTTACAAGCGTGATGTTTACCCCGGAGAGCGGAGTGTCAAAGGAAGTCTTGGCTGTCACGCGAACGGTCGCCGCGCTGAGTGTCAGGGTTTGGTTGACATCCTGACTCGATAGGTCAACGTTGCCGCCCGTAAAGCTGTAGGAATCCGGTATGTGAAGCGTTGAACCCGATGGCTTGCCGCCACTGACGGCCAGCGTATAGGCGCCGGCGGCGACTTGCACGTCGAAGCTCCCGTCGCCACCGGTCGTCGCCTGGAAGGTGCCGAGCGGACCCGACAGCGTGACCGTCGCATTCGGTATGCCCGTGCCAGAATTGTCTACGAGCGCGCCTTTGAAGTGCTTGATATTCGCGTTCAGTAGAAGATCCCTGTTGGCAATATCGCTCGTAACCAGATCGGTAAAGGTGAACTGCGTCTCCACAACTCCCGAGTTTGGTGGAGGTGTCGCATCCACGGTGAACTGGCTACCAGACAGCAGTACGACCGAAGCGACGCCTGACTCGTTGGTGGTGACGCTGTAGGTGGAGCTGCCGGAGTAGGTCGCCGAGCCGGTATATAGCGTCGTGGAGGTGGAGGTGGAGACATCGAGCGCCACATTACCAACCGTCGCAAGCGTGAGAGCGCTCTTGGTCGTGAAGGTAACTGATACAGCGGTGAGGACGAAATCCTGGTTGATATCACTCGTCAGGTCAAAGGAGCCGCCGCTCAAGGTAAATGTGGCGGGTACGAACGCCTGCGGCGCCGCGGCCTTCGTGCCGCTGATCGTCACGGTATAGGTCGCTGGGTTCACCGTGGCCGTGAACGAGCCATCCGAGCCCGTCGTCGCGTTCACCGTCTGGCCACCCTGGTTGTGGAGGCTGATCGTGGCGCCGGGTATCGGTACGTTGAACTTGTCTTTGAGTGTACCGGTCAGAGTATGCGGCGCCAGGACGAGTACGACGTCGAGAGTCGCGCTTGTCGTCAGGTTGATCCCCGTCTTGGTGAGTGGCTCGTAGGTCGTACCCGAGGGCGTGAAGATCACATCATACGTGCCTGGCGTGCTGATGGCCACGGAGTACACGCCAGCGTAGTTCCCGCTGTCGGTTGTGGTCGTCGCAATAATGTTCGCGTGGTTGCTCGGGTCGACTACGTCTACCCGGACACCACTAATCCCCTCGTTCGCGCCGTTTAGGACGCGGCCGGTCAAGACAGGGAGCGTTACCGTCAACGTCGCCGTCGGCAGCGTGCCTCGCGTCCAGTTGCCCAGGCTGTTCTTGGCTCGCACCGTAAAGGTATGCTGGCCGAGCGAGAGTGAGCTCGACAGCGTCGCCGACGCCACGCCGTTCGCTACCGTCATCGGCGTGCCATTGCCCTCTCCCGGATCGGTACCTTCGTAGTATTCCGCCGCTGTAACCGTAGCGAAGCTGTCCGAGACATCCGCGGTCAGCGTGGCGGTCTGGTTCAGACTGATGCTGTTCGGAGTCACCTGTACATTGGTGACGA
>DASTKI010000186.1:0-15061 GCA_035716045.1 Ktedonobacterales bacterium | reverse complement strand
GGACGGGAGACGCCGGCCAGCGCGGCGCTGTGGGAAATGCTGCTGGAGCCCTCGACGCTCACGATCGACGCGGATGGACGGATAGACATGGGAGTGATCGAGTCCACGTACTGGACTCCCTGGCAGCAGGGCGGACGGATGGCGCGCGCCCGCAGACCCGTGCGCGCGCCCCGCGCCACCCTTCCAGGGCGGCTCCCACCGGATCCGGACGTCCGCCTGGCGCTGGAGTTGCTGACGGCGTACCGCCTCCAGGAGCGCGCCGATCACCTCATCTCGATGGGCGACCGCGAGGAGGCGTGCGCGGCGCTAGACATGTCGGCGGAGCGGCTGGCCTTGGCGGGCGCCGCGCGCCTGGCGGAGGAGGCGCGCCAGGCCTCGCTGGCGCTATCGGGCGGCCAGGAGCAAGGAAAAGTCATCGCGCTGCGCGCGCTCTATGGCATGCGCAGCCACAGCCCATTCTACCATCTGCGCCGGTCGCGCGGCGGTCCGGCGGGCGTCTGAGTTCTAGGCGCTGGGCCTGGCGGAGGCGATGGCGCGGTGAGTCCAGTGGGCGAGTCCAGTGAAGGAGCGGAATGAGATGAGCAGTGCGCCACTCTGGCGGCAGAACCGATACGATCTGGCGGGGCGAGTAGCATTAGTGACGGGCGCCTTCGGTGGGCTGGGGCCAGCGACGGCCCTGGCGCTGCTGGAGAGCGGCGCCAGCGTACTGGCCATCGCCAAGGATGACCAGCCCGACGCGTTGGAGCGCCTGCGCGCCCAGGCTGGCGCTGATGGCGCGCGGCTGAGCGGCGCGGCGGCGGACGCGCGCGACGAGGACGCGGTAGCGGCGGTCGTGAGGGACCTGGAGCGGAGCGCGGGGCGACTGGATATCCTGGTCAACATCATCGGCGGCTACGCTGCCGGCCAGCCGGTCACGGCGCTCGATACGCGCACGCTCGATCACATGCTGGAGTTGAACGTGAAGACCACGTTCCTGTTCTCCAAGCACGCCGCGCGGGCGATGGAGCGCAACCAGTTTGGGCGCATTATCAATATCGCCTCGCGCGCGGCGTTCAGTGGACGCAAGAACGCCGCCGCCTATGCCATCGCCAAGGCGGCGATCATTACGCTGACCGAGACGCAGGCCGAAGAGGTCACGCAGCGGGGCATCACCGTCAACGCGATCGTGCCGGGGATTATAGACACGCCCGCTAACCGCGCCTCGATGCCCAACGCCGATTTCGACCGCTGGCCCCGCCCAGAAGAGGTAGCGCGCGTCATCGCGTTCCTCGCCTCGGATGACGCAGCGTTGATTAGCGGGGCGAGCATCCCAGTTTACGGGCGCGCCTGACCGATGTGACAGATGTCACTCGTCAGTGACGGTGACTTCATTGTGGAACGCCAAGACGCCCGTCGCGTGCCAGATGTCCTGCTCGGCGGAGGCGCGATGGCGCGGAGTGGGCAACGTGCCGAGCAGGGTGACATCGCCGTTGCGCACTTGAACGCGTAGCCGGCTCAGATAGGGCGCGATGGCGGGGTTCTCGTCCAGCAGGCGCCAGATGTCGGCGGTAATCTGCCCATCGCTGCGCAGTTGGGCCGCCGACGCGACCTGCTCTACCGACGCGTTGAGGATCAGCGTCAGGCGGCCGCTCATGAAGGGCAATGCGCTCTCCGAGCGCGATGTCGAGATGGCCCAGGCAGGCGAGATCAGCGCCTGCGCGCCCTGCGACGGCCCCAGCTTGAACATGGGATCGCTCGATAGGCTCACATCGGCCATCGCGTCGCCGCGGATCTTGACGATCAGGTCAGTCACCAGCCCTTGCGTAGGATCAATCACCAGCCCGGCGAGCTTGCCGATGTAGCCCTCGTGGCAGCGGACCCGCATGCTGCCGCGCAGCTCGAGCGTATCGGGCGTGGGAGCTGGGCCTTGCGAGGCGTTGAGCGGGATGGTGCGCAGCTCCCGGCTGAGCTCGTTGGCGCTCAGGCGCAGCCAGGCCACCTGGTTGCACGCCTGGAGCCGCGCGGCGCGCAGCCGCCCCAACGGGCCATCAGCCACACCGCGCACCCGGTCTGGGGCGGCGGGAATATCGGCCCCGGTGATGCGCTGGCCAAAGCGAAGGACGCGGCGCGCTGGCTGATCGCCGTATAGATTGCGCTCGCTAAACAAGGCGGTATGCTCCCAATTCGTCGGCTGTGGTGTCTGTATCAGAAATGAGGTCACGCGCTGGCTCCATGAAGGTATTCGCGATCATCACGGCGGATTGACTGGGCCATGCGCTCCCCAATGATAAAGAGTATTGCCTGAGCGCGGCTTCCGCAAGACCCATACCTTAGACGAGCGATACGCGCGGGGCGCCACAGCGAACGGCGATCAGGACTGGCGCGGGCGCGCACGAGGATATGGCTCGCCGCGCTCGTTGACGCGCAGGAAGGGCGGGGCGACCTCCGGGCTGGCCAGCGCGGCGTACAGCCACGGATGGCGGAAGGCGTCGCCCCAGGCTTCGCGCACGCGGTACTCGCGGATGGCATCGAGATCGAACGTCGCCAGATAGACGCCCTCGGCCTCGCCTGCCTCAATCACCAGCGTCTCGCGCGAGCCGTTTTCATCGAAGGCGATGGGATCGAAGGCGATAGAGTGGCCATTGTCCTTGGGCGCGGCGTAGTTCGCTAGCGCCACGGCCACCATATTCTCGATCGCGCGCGTCGCCACCTGCCGGATGCGGTGGCGCTCCATCTCGCAGGCGTTGGGGATCAGGACCAGCTCGGCGCCGCCCAGCATCAGCAGCCGCGCGCTCTCGGGGAACTCGCGGTCATAGCAGATCATCGCGCCGACTCGCACTGGCCCCAGCGCGGTATCCAGCGCCGCCACCGGAAAGCCGTCACCGGGCGTGAGCGCGACTTCCTTCAGCCCGAAGTCGCAGGTATGGACCTTGGCGTAGTCCAGGACGATCTCGCCGTGACGATCAATCAGCGAGATCGTATTGCGCGGCGCGCCGGGCCATTCCTCCAGGTACGTGACGCCGATGGCCATCTCCAGCTCGCGCGCCAATTCCCGGAAGCGGCCCACCCAGGCTCCATCGCGGGGGACGGCCTGCGCCTGCCAGCGCTCACGCGCCTCACGAGTCGCCTCCCAGAGCGACGCCTCGCCCGCCTTCCAGAGCGCGGGAGCGCGCCAGAGGTCAGTCCCCGGCAAGTCTTCCTGCTCGTCGGCGTAGCCCGAATAGCCGATATTCCACATCTCCGGGAACAGCGCGATGTCGGCGCCCATCGCCCGCGCCTGGCGGCAGAAGCGCTCAGCCTTCGCCGCGTTCGCCTCCTGGTCTGACCCTTCTGGCGCCATCTGCAGCAGCGCCACCCGCAGCTCGCTCATCTCTCGCTCCATGGTTACCTCATCGCCATCGCCAACAGGGTTTATGGGCCTCATCCATCTTCAGCGCTGCTCGAGCGCCAGCCGCACACCAAGGGCGATCAGCACCGCGCCCGTGACCCGCCGCAGCCACGCGCGCACGCGGGCGCCGGCGCGACTCTGCCCGGCCCGGCTGATCAAGGCGGCGTAGATATTGAGCCAGGTCAGCAAGATCGTCTCATAGGCCAGCAGCATCAGCGCCAACCGCGCGGGCGAATCGCCGGGGACGATGAACTGTGGCAGCGCCGTGGCGAAGATAGCGCCTGCCTTTGGATTCAGCAGATTGCTCAACAATCCCTGCCTGAAGCTCGTCCGCTCGCCAAGCTGGGGCGCTGGCGCGGGCGAATCCGCCGCGGGCGCCTGCTTGTCTCCTCGGTGGCCGCCGAGCAGGCTTCGCAGGCCGAGATAGCCCAGATAGACGGCCCCAGCGTACTTGAAGATGGTGAACGCCAGCGCCGATTGCTCCAGGAGGACGGCGATGCCGCCGACCGAGGCGGCCGCCCACACCACGCTGCCCGCTCCGATGCCCAGAATGGTGAATGCGGCCGCACGCCTGCCCGCGAGAAGCGCATTCCGTGTCACCAGCGCGGTATCCGGCCCCGGCGTCACGATCAGCAGCGCGGCGACAGCCAGGTAGGCCCCGAATCGCGCATCGAAGAAGCCCACAGGATACTTCTCCTCGCTCCACTGCCAGGAAACGCTGGCGCGCCATATGCCGGTACTGTTCGCGTGGCTGCGCCCGCCTCAACCCGGCGCCCCAAACCAGTCAAGTATATGCCATTCCTGGCGCCGCCTGTTTGCGCGCGCGAACGGCTGTAGTACAATACCAGAGATAGTCTCGCGCCACGCTGGCGTCTACGGTTTCCGCGATTCTGAGGCTGGCGTCAGCACAGCGTCAGAAGTCCCGCGTCTATTCCGCGCTCAGGAGGCGCTTCCATGTCGCTCACCACGATCGTCCTGATTGTCGCCGCGGCGCTTGCGCTGCCGGGCGGCCTGTTCGTCGCCTGGCTGGTCAGCCGCCCTGGGCTCCGCTTTCTGGGGCTGTTGGGTGGGTTGATCGGAGACGCGCTCACCGCGCTCGGCCTCTGGTATTTTGTCACCATGGCGCACATTGGGATAGACCCTGTGTCGTGGTTCCTGGGCGCGTTCCTGGCCTGCTCGATGGGTGTCGGGCTGGGCGCGCTGCTGGTGGCCTTCTTCTTAGGCGGCCGCGGTGCGAATACGAGCGCGCAAGAAGCCTAGCGCGACCTCACTCCCTGGCCCCCTCTCCCTATGGGGGGAGGGGAAGCGCGCTCATTGTGGCCAGCGCAGGTCGCCGGGAATCAGCGCGTAGATCAGCGTGTCGCGCAGGGAGCCATCTACGGCGCGCATCTCGTTGCGTAGCAGCGCCTCGCGCGCGAAGCCCAGGCGCTCCGCTACCGCCGCGCTGCGCGCGTTGCGCGCGTTGCAGCGAATATAGACGCGATTCGCGGCGAGATGGTCGAACGCGAAGTCCGTGAGCAGCCGCACGGCCTCAGTCACATAGCCGTGTCCCTGCGCCGTGGCGCGCACCCAATAGCCAATCTCGAAGACCCGCACATCCCAATCACGGGGATGGAGCCCGGCCCCACCAACAAAGCGTCCAGTCGTGGCGTCCAGTAGCGCCACAGCCATATCCTCGCGCAGCAGCCAGTCCGCTGTGACGCGGATGATGAAGTCGCGGCTCTCCTCGATGCGCTGGTGCTGGTCGGCGAAAGGTAGCCACGGGCGTAGGTGATCGCGCGACTCCGCCACCGCCGCCTGCAGCTCAGCGGCATCCTCTGGGTGATAGGGACGCACGACGACGCGCTCGCCGCGCAGCTCATCGAAAAGCGGGATCAGGGTGAGATAGCGCGGCGCTCCCATGCGCGTCTCCGTTTCCTGGCTAGCGGCCCGCCGCTCACTGATAGGCCGAGACCCAGGCGGGGGCGGGCGGGTTGGCGCCGCCGAGCCGGAAGCCGAGCACGCCGCCAAGCTGGCGCAGGGCCGCGACGCGCGTCGGGCTGGGCGCGTCCATGGTCGCGGTCGCCAGCCGGTCCAGGATGGTGAGCGCGCGCGGGGTGTCTAGGTCGTCATCCAGCGCGGCGGCGAACTCCTGGATGGCGCAGCGGGCGGTTTCATCCCCTTCGACGCTCTCCGCGCCTGCAGACGGCGAGGCGGCATGCGCGGCGGTCGTGTAGCGCGCGACGCGCTCAGCGGCGGTTTCCATCAGGGATGTGAAGTACTCCCATGGCGTGCGGTAGTGACTGGAGAGTAGCAGCGTGCGGATGGCGTCGGGTGTGTACTTCTTGAGCAGGTCAGCCGCCAGGATCAGGTTGCCTAGCGACTTGCTCATCTTCTCGCCGTCCAGACCGACCATCCCGCAGTGCATCCAGACCTGGCTGAAGGGGCGCTCGTCGGTGGCGTTCTCGCTCTGCGCGATCTCGCAGGTATGATGCGGGAAGATCAGGTCGCTGCCGCCGCCGTGGATGTCTATGCGCGCGCCAAGATGCTCGGTCGCCATCGCGCTGCACTCGATGTGCCAGCCGGGGCGGCCCATGCCCCAGGGGCTCTCCCAGGCTGGCTCTCCGGGCTGCTGGGCCTGCCACATCACGAAGTCCAGCGGGTCGCTCTTGCGCGCATCGTCGGGATAATTGCCGCGCTCGTTGGCTGTGGCCAGCCAGGCGTCATAGCCCTCATAGCCTGCGGCGTCCGCCAGCTTGCCAAAGCTAGGGTCGGCGCTCACATCGTAGTAGACCCAGCCGTCACGCTCGTAGGCCAGACCCTTCGCCAGCAGCGTCTCGATCAACGCGAACATACGCTTTGTCGCGTTGCTGGCGCGCACATAGCGCGTGGGCGGGCGCACGTTGAGCGCGGTCAGATCGGTCACATAGCGCTGCGTCTCACGCTTGCCTAGCTCGTCCCAGGTCGCGCCAAGCTCGCGCGCCTTGCGCAGGATGTCGTCGTCAATGTCAGTCACGTTCTGCACGTAGCGCACCGGCTGCCCGCGCCACTCCAGGTGGCGGCGCAGCGTGTCGTAGACCACGTTGAAGAAGGCGTGGCCCAGGTGCGTCGTGTCATACGGCGTGATGCCGCAGACGTAGAGCGTGACCTCATCGCCGTGCGGTCGCAGCGGCTCGACGGTCTGGGTAAGCGTATTGAACAGGCGCATGCGCGAAGGCTCCAGTCTGGCAGGATATCACTCAGCGGAATTGGGCGCGGGGGGCAGGCGGAAGAGCGTGGCGGCGTTGCGGCTGGTGGCCTCCGCCAGCTCCTCGACCGAGATGCCCCGCAGCCCGGCGATATGGCGCGCCGTCAGCGCTACGTGGCGCGGCTCGTTGCGCTTGCCACGAAAGGGCTGCGGCGTCAGGTAGGGCGCGTCGGTCTCTACGAGAATGCGGTCGAGCGGCGCCCATGCCGCCACGTCCGCTAGCTCGGTATTCTTGGGATACGTGACTACCCCGGCGAAGGACAGGTAGAAGCCCAGGTCGAGGGGGTCGCGCGCCATCTGGCGGTCGCCAATGAAGCAGTGGAAGACGCCGCGTAGACCCTGGGCGTGCGCCTTGAGCAGCGCGATCATCTCGGCGTGCGACTCGCGATTGTGCAGGATGATGGGCTTGTCCACGTCGCGGGCCAGGGCGAACTGGCGGGTGATTGCTTCGATCTGGACGTCGCGCGGGGAGAGATTGCGGTAGAAGTCCAGTCCGATCTCGCCGACGGCGACGACCTCTGGCTCCTGGGCCAGCGCGCGTAGGTCCGCCAGCGCCTCGCCGGTCAGCGTGGTAGCGTCATGGGGATGCGTCCCGGCGGCGGCGAAAATGTGGCCTGGCCACTCACGGGCCAGCGCCAGCGCATCGCGGCTGGTGGCGACATCCACGCCAGGAACTACCATCCGTGTGACGCCGTCCGCCAGCGCGGCGCGGATGACCGCGGCGCGATCAGCGGCGAACTGGCGCATCTGCACATGCGTGTGGGTATCAACGAGCGCCGGCATAGCCCTCCCGCGCCGGATTCGCGCCCGCGCCTCCCCCAAGTGAGCGCTGGCGCCTCGCGGCCCGCTACAAGAGTATAGGCGTCGCGCTCTCTGTGCGTCAAATAGTGTACAAAGGGAAGCGTTGGGAGCATGCCTGCCGTCTGCGCCATGGGCGGAGTCAGGCAATTATCCCAACGGCGCGCTGGCTTCCCCTGTCTGTGATGGCGCTGTGAACCTGAGGGGAGCGAAAGCGACGCGGGCGAGAGACTTGCGGGATACGCCACCACCAGAAGAAGATCGCTCGCGCGGGCAACGTTTCGGAAAGGGGAACGGCCATGGCGCCTGGTGGGCAAACCAGTTGGCTCTGGCTCCTACGCGTGTTGGGGGTCGCCATGGCCTTTTTGGGAGGCCTGGTGTTTGTGCTCCTAAGCGTCATCTTCCCGCCTCCTCCTGCGTGGCCGGCCTGGGTAGTTGCGGGCGCGCTCATCGCAGATGCGGTGTTGTGGGGATTCGTCGCGGCTCTTCCGGTTCGGAGCTGGTGGGCGACGCTTATCGTCCCCGTCGCGTTCTGCGCTGGCGTCTACGTGGCCAGCCTCTGGGCAGGACAGCCGGGCCCACCGACCGAGGCGTATATCGTCGCTGTGGTGACACTGGCGCTTCTGCCGTCGGCGGTGGGCGCCGCGCTTGGCGCCTTTACCAGCAGGCGCATTGAGCGAAGCATGCCCCAGCTCACCGCCCCATTGTGAATCTCGCGAAGGTTTCAGCGTATCCAGACGCCACGAGTATCTCCCCACTTCAGACACAGGTTCAGCAGGTGGGAGGGACAGCTTCTTCATAGCCATTCACAGCCATTCGCCCGGCGCCAACGACGCGCTCGATGGCTGAAGCGCATGGCGGGCGCTTGGAGCAACCGCCAGCGCGCGACGCGCGTAACAAGTAGGGAACGAGCGTCAATGGCTCATGAGGTCGCGCACTCCACCAATAGATCGCATAGATCGTAACGCGGATGCGCTCAGCTTCACGTGGCTCATACGCAAGGCAACCCTAAGCCGGGAACGCGCCATGACATCGGTGGATGTTCACGAAGGCCTCCCGCGCCGCAGCCATGAATGAAGCGAGAATGTCGCGATGGAGTCTCCGTCCTCTCGGGTAGGCGTCTCTGAGCCCGTGACGGCGCGCTCGAAGCCCGTGACCGCGCTCGCCTGGATCGCCATGCTGCTCGCAAGCAACCTCCCCACGATCATTTGGCAGGCGGTCACCGGCGGCATCGTCCCTATCTGGCTGCTGGTCGCACAGGAATGCGCGCTCGTGGCCCTCTTGCTGCTGACCTGGCTGGCGCGACCATTTGCCCCGTTGCGTGGCTACCTCCTGACGCTGCTAGTCGTCTCCAGCGCTTTCGTCGCCTACAGCCCACTCTCGCAGTCGGCGTTCTGGCAGGCGATTGATCGCGATACCACCTGGTGGCAGGATGCGCTGCTGCGACAAGCGCCGACGGTCATCGGCGCAATCGCGCTCGCGCTGACGCTGATCGGTAGCCGGCTAACGCGGCGCGACCTGGCGCTTGCGCCCAGTGATCCACAGGCCATCGCCCAGCGCGATCTCGTCATCCTGAACTTTCCTCGGCGCCCCTGGCGCCGGGCGGCCATCTGGTACGTGACGATCATCACAGGACTGATGCTGCTCTACCTGTTTCGCCACACCGCCCTGCCACCTGACGCGGGACCGCGCTGGGCGATGTCGTTGCCGGGCGTGCTCGCGCTGGCAGCGCTGAATACCGTCAACGAGGAGTTCCAGTACCGCCAGGTTCCGCTTGCGCGGCTGCATGGCGTCGTCGGCGGCGCCCAGGCGCTCTGGCTGACCGCGCTGCTGTTCGGCATTAGCCACTTCTATGGCCAGCCATCCGGCTACATCGGCGTCGCGCTCGCCACCTGGTTCGGCTATCTACAGGCCAAGAACATGGAGGAATCGCGTGGCTCGACATGGGCCTACCTGCTGCATTTCGCACAGGATGTCGTGATCTTCTCCTTCGTGGCGCTCGTATAGGCGTCGCCTACATGACGCCAGGCTGCTAGCCCACTAGGCCATGCCGGCGTTATTCCAACTCTCAGTCGCCAGAGACTTGGCTCGCGCCCCATATCCAGCCCAGAATGCAGACCACGGCCCCGACCACCAGGGCGAACGCCAGCAGCGGTAGGTTCAGATACGGCGGCCAGCTGATGGCGACCGGCCCCATGGACTCATATCGGCCGCCGAAGAGGAAGCTGGCGGCGGCCACCGCCGCCGCGCCCAACGCCGCCAGCAGCAGCGCCCGCATCCCTACCCGCCCAGCGTCGCGCCGCGGTCCGCGCGAGCGGGCCAGGAGGACAAGACCCACCACGATACAGATCCCGCCCGCCAGAATGAACAGCGGAGCCAGGAAGAGGTTGGCCATATAGACATCGTTCTGGATCGCGTAGGGGCTCAGCGCGAAGGGTAGCAGGAAGACGGCGCCCGCCAGCAGGGCGAAGCCGCCGGCGGCCAGCAGCGCGCTCGCGACTCGCAGCCCAGGCGCCCGGCCCGCCCCACCGCTGGGTAGCGATTGTGAGGTCATGACGACGCCTCCTTCGCATCTGGGCGACAGGGCAGAGGCGACGCCGCATCTGCGCGCCGCGCCCAATAGCCGTAGACTGCCCCGGCATGGCAGTCTACATCGCTACCCATATGGCAATCTATCCGCATTAACACAACGTCACATACCGCTGGCCCTGGCTCACATTCACCGCACAACATACGGCGCGGCAGGCGGGTACGACGTCAGCTTGACATAGGTGTGAGGACGAAGTTGGAGACCATGATGCCATGCCCGCCCATGCCGCTCAACACCGTCATGGCCACGTCACTCACCATCACGTCAGCGCCAAGCGGCGTAGCGGGCAGCAGCGCATGGGTGTTGGCGATGATGGTCACCTTGCCATCCTTGACGGTGATGTTGAAGAGGAGCGACGCCTTGATCAGCGGCGAGCGGTGGAACTTTGCGACGCTGCTGACGCCTGCCCTCCACAGCAAACGCTGGCGGAGGGTAAAGCGTCTGCTATATCGGTCCCCAAGCGCAGCAGGTTCAGCGATACATCCGCGCAATAGTAGTCCTGATTCGTATGGGCTTCGTATTCGGTCTGGGTAGACGTGAAGTTGATATCCATCGTGATGGTGAGGTTGGCTGGATACCTATCCTTGAACCTGCTGCCCCAGCGCTCGGCTCATCGCGCCCGGTCCGCCAGAGGCGGCGACGCCAGCAGGCCAGACAATCGCCTGGTTGCGCAAGCCGCGCCCCGCTTGGTATCATCGCGCGCTTTGACGCGCCGCGCGAGCGAGTGCTACAATTCAAGCGTGCGTGGGTCTTCTGACCCGATGACGCGCATGAACATCCCGTACATGCCTGGGGATATGGCCCAGGTGTTTCTGCCAGGCGACCGCAAATCGCCCGACTACGAGATGAAGCGCATCTCAGGGTTCCGCGCTGGCGCTGCGGCTCATCACGCATGCGCGCTGGCGGCCTGGACCGAGCGATGCGGGCGTGGAATGTCCCGGCGCCGCGCGAGCGGTGGGACAGCGCGCTACACCACGGGGATAAAAGCCCGGATGGTAGGTTCACTCCGTATGTGAGCGCCTACCACCGGGCTATCGTTTTTCAGGAAGCCTGAACTGGGCCGCTCTCATCGGGGATCGCTCGCTCTGCTGTGGCGGCGATCAATTGTGGTATGTCTCCGCCTGGCGCACTCATCCCTGATCCATCGGGATCGTAAGGAGAATACCAAGCCATGGCGACTCCCGACGTAGCTACCCCGCCGTCTACCGCGCGCTCCGGCAATTTCTTCGCCGATGTGATGCATCCCGAGCGCCGGGGCAGCAGCCATCGTATCGAGTTCCTCGCGGGGCTCACGACCTTCGTGACGATGGCCTACATTATCTTCGTCAACACCTCCATCATGCAGGCGGCGGGCCTCAACCCGACCGCGTTGATCATCGGCACCATCTTCGCCGCTGTTGTGCCGACGCTGGTGATGGGCCTCTGGGCCGACCTTCCCTGGGCGCTCGCCCCCGGCCTCGGCTACAATGCCCTCTTCGCCTATACCGTCGTCTCGGCGCGCCATTTCCCGGTTGGCGCGGCGCTGGCGCTCGTCTTCCTGGACGGCGTCGCCTTCACGCTGATCGCCATCGGCCCGTGGCGCGAGAAGATCATCATGGGCATCCCGCTGCCGATCAAGCTGGCGGCGGGCGCGGGCATCGGCCTGTTCATCGCCTTCATCGGCCTGGCCAATGCTGGCATCGTCAAGTTCGATGTGTTTGCCGACGTCAAGTCTGGCCAGACGATCGCCATCAGCGGCAATACGGGCTTGCCCGTTCTGAGCGTCCTGAGCGATCCCGTCGTGCTGGTCGCGCTCGCTGGCCTGGTCATCACCGGACTGCTGCTGGCGTGGAAGGTGCGCGGCGGCCTGCTGATCGGCATCCTGGCGACGGCAGCCATCGCCTGGGGCACGGCGATCATCGTTCCCAGCACACGCGCGGCGCTGCTGCCGTTCAATCCGACCAACCCGAAGGGCATCAGCGATTTCATCGCCCTGCCCGATATGGGCACGTTCTTCAGCAAGGGCGTCGGCCAGATTGACTTCGCCGCGCTCTTCAGCGGCAACATCGTCGCGGGCGCCATCCTGCTGTTCTTCCTGACCTTCCTGGTCACCGACATGATGGACTCGTTCGGCACGTTCAGCGGCCTGGCTGCGAAGCTCGGCATCCTCGATGAGAAGGGCAACTTCCCTGGCTCTGGCAAGGCGCTGATCGTGGACGCCGCCGCTGGCATGTGGGGTCCACTGACGGGCAACGCAACCATCGCGACGTTCATCGAGAGCGCGGCGGGCGTGGGCGAGGGCGGCAAGACGGGCCTGACGGCCGTCTGGACGGCGCTGCTGTTCCTGGTGGCGCTGTTCTTCGTGCCGCTCGTCGGGCTGGTGCCAGCCGTGGCGACGGCCCCGGCGCTGATCATCGTTGGCTTCATGATGATCGAGCCCATCGTCAAGATCGGCTTCCATGAGATTACCGATGGCCTGCCTGCCTTCCTGGCGCTGCTGACGATGCCGCTGACCTACTCGATCGCCGACGGCATGTTCATCGGCATCACCAGCTACGTCGCGCTCAAGGTCCTCACGGGCCGCATCCGCGAGGTGAGCTGGGTGATGTGGGCCTTCGCCATCCTGCTGGTCATCGCCAAGGTGCTCGACGCCAGTAATCTCTAGCATGGCATGAGGCCCGGCGCTCCCAACATCCAGCCGGATAGGCTGGGTCTCATCCAACAGCGCCCGCGATGTGGAGGACATCCAGCCCTCGCGTCGCGGGCGTCGCCTCAGCACAGGACCATCGCGGATGAGCGCCAGGTGTGATAACCGCATGGTGAGCATGATGGGGCATGATACTGTAGAATGAGGCCGATAACGCATGCCGCGGAAGGTGCGACAGCTGCGCGCTGAGCTTGCTCGAAACGGTTTCTCAAGAGACTCAGGGCGCGGGAAAGGCTCTCATACGTATTGGACGCATCCTCTCCTGCCCTATCCTGTTGTGCTGTCTGGGCAAGATGGAGATGACGCCGATCACTACCAGGAACGAGACGTTCGCAACGCCATACGCGATGCCAAAGCGGCGGAGAAAAGGCGTCAACCATGAACGAGCAGCCGCCACACTACTCAATGACCATTCAATGGTCCGACGAAGATGAAACCTATATCGTGAGCTTTCCAGAGTGGGGTGAGCACACCCACACCCACGGCGCGACCTTCGAGGAAGCGGCGCGCAATGGGCAGGAAGTCCTGACTGACCTGATCGCGCTCTGGCAGCGTGAAGGACGGACGCTGCCCACACCACGAACATTCGCTGTCACTGGGTAGCATTGTGGCGCCCGCGACGTGGAGGGCCATCCAGCCCTCACGTCGCGGGCGTTCGTTTTGCCGAGAATGCGCGGGCTAGCTGTTGAGCGGGCGGATGGAGCCAGCGCCGGAGATGGATTTGGTGATGGCGGGCTGACCGGCGTAGCGAATGGAACCGACGCCGGAGATACGGGCGTCGAGCGTTTCGCGGGCGTTGAGTGTGGCGTTGCCAGAGCCACTGACCCGGACCCGGACCCGATCGCTGGCGAGGTCGGCGGCGTGATATGACCCGGAGCCGGAGATATGGATCTCTTGGCGGGCGGCCTGGCCAGAGAGGGAGACATCGCCAGAGCCGGAGATGGTGAGGCTGAGCGCATCCGCCGTCAGCGAAGATAGCCGCATGTCGCCGGAGCCGCTGATGGTGAGGCTGAGCTCGTCGGTGGTCAGGCTGGACGCCTCGACCTTGCCCGATCCAGTGATCGTGAGCCCGCGAAGGTCTCTGACGGTGATGTGATAGCGGATTGGGCCGCGCATCGTGACATTGGCGCCATGTCGCACGCCCAACTCGAGCCGCCGGTCGTGGACTTCGCTGGTGAGCAGCGGCAGGATGTTGTCGTCAGCTTCGATGGTGAGGGACTCTTCGCCCGTCTGCGCGATGACGATAGAGCCGCTTCCGGTCAGAATGATGCTGTCGAAGTCCCGCACATCGCGGCTCTCCGTCACGATGTGGCCGGAGCCGGTGATGAACTCGAAGGGTCCAAGCTTGACCATGATCGCTGCCTCCTGGTAGCCCAGGCTCCTTGCGGACGCCCAGGCGCTCGATGATCTCCCTGAAGGGTGGGATGACGCTCTCCAGACGGGCGTTACAGGAGGTTATAGCATGGAGGCGCAAGAAAGTCAATGGAATATTAATATCTTTCATATTTAATCAACAATATTAATCACACGGCCGCCTGGGCAGGTCATCGCGCCGTCATGCCGCCAGAGGTCGCGCGCTTGGTCGCCGGGCGTAAACGCCGGGAAGCGCGCGGCGTCAAGGATGTCGGGACGGAGTGGGAACCGCTCGCCGGGTGTATGCGGCAGGGGGCTATATGCTCACCAGACCGCTGGCCAAAATGGGCGCCATCATGCGGCGTTTAGCATTCGTCGCGCTCCTGGCTGCGCTGCTTGCGGGTTGCGCGCCGTTCACCTCTCAGTCCGCGCGACGCGACTGGCGCGCGCTACATCAGCGCTGCGGGCGAGCGATGGCGCGGTCCTCTGGCGTTATACCGTCTCTGGCCGCCGCGCGCAGCCGATCGTCGTGATGAATGGCGCGGTGTTCCTCAGCGACACACAAGGAATGGTCACCGCGCTGCAGGCGAGAACAGGCAGCGTGCTCTGGCGACACAAGCTTGGCCAGATCTGCGGCATTCCTCCGCTGCCGCTCGGTATCCTCTATACCTGCGGCCTCCCGGTATCCCCCAATGATCCGCTTTTCGCCACGCTCACAGCGATAGACGCCACGACGGGAGCGACGCTCTGGAGCCGGAGCCCGTTCGCGATCGCGGGCAAGAACTCACAGGTCGAGGTACCAGACGAGGCGGCGCTGATCACGGGGACGCTCTACGTGGGCAGCTCTCAATACACAGGCTTTCCTGTCGTCCCGCCAGGCGCGCTCTCGGCGCTCGATCCCCGGACGGGCGCCGCGATGTGGAGCTACCCTACCGACTATGGGGCGCCTGGGCTACCCGCGGTCGCCGCGTAAGCCCGCGCTGGGTCAGGCTCAGCGGCCAGCCGGGCTGGCCTCGCGGGCTTGCTGGGCCTTGACGGCCT
>DASTKI010000185.1:0-14381 GCA_035716045.1 Ktedonobacterales bacterium | reverse complement strand
AGGCTCACACTTGCTGTACGCTCGTCCGGGCCAGACATCTCACGCTCGCGCCATGCGCCGCATGCCTGATCGTGGCCACATGCGCTGCGCGTATCACCCGTTGCGGCGCCAGACGGCGCCGTCTGACGACTATTTGGCGCTCGTTCGTTATGCACAATGGAATACCGCGCAACGCAGGCGCGGACCGGACACAATCGAAGACAATGGCATTGCTCGCACGGCCACTAGTTGCTATACCTGAGGAGCGGATGTATGGAGCGAACGTATGGAGCGGACGTATGGAGGATAGGCTGAGGATGGGATCTGTTATGGGACGCGCGCCCAACCCATCGCGCGCAGGCTCGCGCTTGCGCTTCGCCGGGGCGCTGTTGCTCTTGCTCTCCATGCTCGCCCCGCTGCTCACCGCCTGTGAGCCGGACGCGAAGTCGGCTGCGAACGCGAATAAGACCAAGCTTGATACCGAGCTGCGCACCGCCAGCACGGTAGCGGGCGTCCCTGCGCGGCGGCTCGACCCCATCATCGCTCAGGAGAATTCGCTGGCCGCGAATACGTCGAGCGGCTCGAATAGCGCCTATCAGTCAGCCGCCGATGGCTACACCAAACTCTACAATCAGGTCATCGCACTGGAGAAGATGACGCCGAGCGAGGCGCAGGCCCAGGCGTCAGGCGACCTGAGCGCGCTCCAGTCCTCGCTGGCCACGACCGAGAGTTCGGGCATCGCCGATGTGGTCACCGCGGCCAAGCTCTTCGACCCTACAGTGCCCGAGGCGCAGCAGCGACTCGCCGTCGCCAAGACCACCAAGGACTTCTTCGCCGTTGACGGCTATATCCTCGATCAGAGCGCCGCCGTCACATTGATTCTGCCCGACTATCAACAGATCCAGGCACTCGCCACACTGGTGAATACCCAGTCCGCCGCTCTGGCGGGGAAGCCGGGAAAGGCGCATGTGTTGCAGTGCGCGACGGAGGGCGGGGAGATTCCCAGCTATGGCCTTGTCCCCGCGCAGTTCTGGAACCCTCAATCAGGCTACCCCATCTTTGCGAGCTCGCCAATCATGGTGACGCCGAAGCCACCGGCGCAGACCTACTTCTTCTCGTCCTGGCCGTCGCAAGCGCTCGCGGAGTTCAAGGCCGCCCAGACCGCCGATGACTTCTCGTCTCTCAATGTCGAGCTCCAGGCGCAGGTCGGGACGCTGACCGCGGCCATGGACCCCGCGACACTCCAGCATTATCAAATCGCCGCCACAGTGGCGCGCTTCCAAAACGACGTGAACACGTATCAGGCCGAGGCGCAGGCGAACAACGACTACCTGAAGAGCCATCGAGCGAAAAACCGCGATGTGCCAGACTACATATCCGTCTGGAGCCTGACCAATAACCCCAATGGTTATGCGCCACCTTCAGACTTCTACCCCAATGTGCCCGATTTTCACGTAGATCCGAAGTACGCGCAGGCCGCCGCGCAGGACGTTTCGGCGCTCGCCTCGGCGCAGAGCCCCAGCGACCTCGCCGCGCTGGCGAAGCGGGTACAGCAGCAGGAACAGTCACTCGCATTCCCGTTGGTGAAGGTCAAGGCGTTCTACGACACGAACATCACGCTTCGGGCGCTCATTGATCAGGGGCAGTCAACGACGACCGACGTCAAGTATGCGGGCAAGCTGTACAAGACGCCGAACGCATACGAGTACGCCGACGACGATCTGCGATACGACAAGAAAGATACGGTCGGCATCCAGGACGCGCAGATCCGCCTCGCTCAGGCCGCGTACCGCGAGGGCCGCGTCGCCACCGCCGACACAATGGCGGATTATCAGGCCATCGAAGACGAGGCCCAGATGTTCATCCACAACGTCTCGGCCATGATTACCAACCTCGCGCAGATGCCCAAGACGAATGCCGCGCGGAAGGCGTGGTCCATGACGACGCACCAGACCGACCTCGATCTGGTCAATTACTATGGGCTTCAGAATACGCGGGTGATCGTCGTTTCGCTGCGCGAACAGAAGGCGCGCCTGTACTCCAATGGGAAGCTGGTCGTCAAAGATGGGAAGCCATACGCGTTCGATGTAACGACCGGCAGCCCGGATAAACCGACTGTGCCGGGCATCCACTGCGCGCTTCCCCCGCTGAAGGGGCCTCCAGGAGGCGATCTCTTCAAGTCGCCCGACCCGCCAGGATCACCCTTCTATTATCAGCCGACGCCAGTGCATTACTCGTTCGGCTATTCGCTCTACGGGTACTACATGCATGACGGGTGGTGGCGAGACAACACGGAGATGGGCTATCTCACCAACCTGCCACATTACGACCCTGCCGCCTTCAACGGCGGTTCGCACGGCTGCATCAACTTCCACTACTCGAACGGCGATATGGGCAAGGTCTACGCCTTCTCCAGCCCTGGAATACCGATCGTCGTGTACTGATCTCGCCGCTCTCGATATGCGGGGCAGGGGGGCGGTTCGCGCCCCCTATCCCGCATACGCGATGCGGACGATGGCGCCTTCTGTATCATCACTCACGTAGAGCGCGCCATCTGGTCCGACCGCGAGCCCCACCGGTCTGCCGAGCACGTCGCCATTCGCCCGCCGCCAGCCGGTCGCGAAGTCCCTCGGCGGGCCGGCAACGTTTCCAGCGCTATCCAATGGAATGAAGACCACCTTATAGCCGGTCGGCGCGCTGCGATTCCATGAGCCGTGATAGGCGACATACAGCCCGCGATACGCCGGAGGAAACTGGCTCTGCGCCGCGAACGCCAGCCCGAGGGGCGCTGAATGCGCCTGGAGGTTGGCGGCTGGCTGAACGATGCCCATGCACGAGTCCGCGCTCCCAAGATCGGGATCAACGATCACACCCGCGTGGCAGCGCGGCCAGCCATAGTTCCCGCCATCGCGCAGCGCGTACACCGAATCCGGCGGGACGTTGTCGCCTAGATTATCGCGCCCATTGTTGGTCACCCAGACCTGGCGTTTCACCGGATTGACCGCCATCCCCACGGCATTGCGCAGGCCATGGGCATAGAGCCGCCCACCGCTGCCGTCCCGGTTGTAGCGCCAGACGGCGGCGCGGTGTGGGTCGGACTCGATACAGGCATCGCATGAGGAGCCAATGGAGACATACAGGGCGCCATCGGGCCCCAGCAGCACGGTGCGAGTGACATGCCGTCCACCCGACGGGAGGTCTGAGATGAGCGTGCGCTCAGCCGTCGCGCGCAGATCAGGGCCAAGCGTAAGGCGCGTGACGCGCGTCTGCTCGCCGACGTAGAGCGCGCCATCCGCATAGACCACACTGGTAGGATCATTCAATCCACTGGCCACGACGACCGTTTGCGTCGCTCGGCCCTGCCGCCCTGGATCCAGCAGAGCAAGGATGCGCCCCGTATTGCGCTCCGCCACGAAGAGCGCGCCGGACGGCCCAAAGGTGATGAAGCGGGCCCCCCTGAGACCTGACGCGTACTCCGTCGCGCGGAAGCCCGATGGCAGATGGAGATAGGTGAGGTCTGGCAGACGCCCGGTTGTGGCGGATGACGAAGTCACCGGCGGCGCCGTCGGCGTCTTGCCCGCTGGCGCCACCCCAAGCGGCCCGCACGCGGTCAGGAGGAGCGCACAGCCGAGCGTAATGAGGAGCGCGCGATGGACGGCTGACCTGCCACGCCCTGCAACGGTAACATGCGGCCCCTGCCTACGTTCCATCCGCCGTCGCTCTCGGACGGTTCGCATACCAACCTCCCGCGCCTCGACTTTGCACATATGTCCTCAGCGCGAGCCTCTGCCGTGCGGCATCGTCGCAGGCGTGTATTTGCCGCCACTCTACAACGCGCCGCGCGGCGCTGTCCACGTCCTACGCCAGATCGCCCATCAGAGCGCGCGCCAGCGCCGCTCGCGTGAGGCCGCCGCAGCGGTCCGCGAGCGCGGCGGCTCGACGCGCGCCCAGCTTGCGCTGCGCCAGCAATACGAGGCGCGCAAAGTGGAGCGCCGGTCAAGAGCGCGAGACGAGCGCGACGCCGCACACGAGCGCAAGTGGGCGCTCAAGCGCGCTCAAGCGCGCGCGAGCTCAGGCGCGCCGTCGCGGCCGCTAAGCAGGGCAGCGGCGGGGACGAGGTCACGCCCGCTCACGCTTTGAGATGGCTGCTCACGTAACGCCTGACCACGTCCCAGTCGCCGTTGCGCGGCAGCAGGATGTCTTGCCCGTCGGCGCTCTGCCCGTCAACCAGCGCGTTCTCGTTCGACAGACCGACGTGCGCCGCATGCGAGAGGTCCAACCTCATCGTGAACGCCGTCAGGTCGGCGAGCGAGAGATTGGTATAGATCGCCTTCTGCAGCGCCGTCAGCGCGTTGGAGAGTCCCGGCCAGGCCTCTGGAGACTTCAGACGGCTCACGATCGCGCGGATCAACAACTGCTGCCGGACCGAGCGCGCGAAGTCGGTACCCTCGCTCGCGGGCCGCAGCACATAGCGCGCGCGGGCGTACTCGATCGCGCGCTCACCGTTCATATGCTGTGAGCCGGTATTGAAGTGAATGGTCTTCCAACCCGCATTGATCTGCGGGTTGTCATTGATCGGGTATTGGGCCGTGAAGGCGGTTGGCACATTCACGTCCACACCCCCGAGCGCATCCACCAGTTCACGGAATCCCTGGAAGTTGATGGTCATGAAGTAAGGAACATCCAGGCCAGTGACACTGCTGACTTTCGCCGCCGCCTCCATCCCGCCCGCGATCTGTCCCGGCGGCAGCTTTCCCGTCCCAGGATCAAAGCCATTGTAATAGCCGTCCTGGAACACCGCGTTCAGCTTCGTGTACTGCCCTGAGTTCGGCGGCGACTGCACCCATAGGTCGCGTGGGATCGAGATCATGGTCGTGGCGTGGTCGGAGGGCGCCAGGCTCATGACCATGACGCTGTCCGTCAGATATGCGCCATCATGCCCCGCTCCGCCATAGCCCAGGACCGCCACGTTCACACGGTCTACGCCGCTCATGTAGTTCGTTTGCGTGCTCAGTGGCGCGTGTGGAGAAATCGCTGAGCCGAACGCCATCAGGCGCGACAGTGTCGCGCCGAGCCCGACGAGAAGCGCTATCAGCAGCGCTAGCGCCACCAACCACACGACTGGGCGTCCACGCCTGGGTCTGCGCCCGGGCCGAGTTGTTCCCGACCGCCGCAGCGGCGGGATGGGTACAACCGGCGGCGGCGGCATGCGGCCATCCGGCGCGCGTCGAGCCGAATTCGCCGTCCATGCGACTCCCGGCCCGTAAACGGCCAGCGGCCCCTCACGCTCGGGTGGCGTGGGCGGCCCTGACCATCTCTGCTGATTATCCTGCCATCCTGGCGGTGCATCGAACATGTTAGCGCAATCCTCTCAGCGCCCCCGCTCCTTCAGCAGCAAACTCATAGCGACTCATGCTGTAGGCGTCACCCACAGCGCGTATGCCACCCGCGCGGGCGTCACGAGGCGTCGTCCTTCGCACAACAGCGCGACCGGCGCCTCGCTCTCGCGTGTCGCGCCCAGGCTGGGGCGCTCCGCCAGCGTCAGTTGGACGCCCGGCGTCAGCCCCAGGTCATGGAGATAGCTGATGAGGCCTTCCTCATCCTCCACGACCTCTGAGACACACACGATGGTATACGTCTCACCCGGCGTCGTGGTCAACAGCCGTACGGCGCCCAGATCGCGCAGATAGGTGCGCGCGTTCGGCACCGCGCCGGGAATCGGGTTGCCATGCGGGCAGGTCGTCGGCTGACGCAGCGCTGTCAGCACGCGCTCCTCCACCGCGCCGGAGATGTAGTGCTCCAGCCGGCACGCCTCCTCATGGACCTGGTGCCATTGCATGCCCAGCATATCCACCAGGAAGCGCTCCGTCAGGCGGTGGCGGCGCAACACCGCCTCCGCGCGCTCCACGCCCAACGGCGTCAGCGTCACCTGGCGCTTGCTATCCATCTCGACCAGCCCGTCGCGCGTCATGCGCTTCAGCGTCTCGGTGACCGTCGGCGGCGCGACGCGAAACTTCTCCGCCAGCCGGGCGCCAATCACCGGCTCGCCCTCCATGGCGATGTTATAGATGGTCTCCAGATACTCTTCGACGGTCGCCGTCATCGCCGTAGCCGACGCGGGCGCCGCATTCCGCTCGCTCTCCATGGTTCGTCTGGCCCATCCACCGCTTATGACAGCCGGGCCACGCTACTTCTGACCCGGCGTCAACACGCCATCGTTGATATCGTACACCGCGTCAGCCAGCGCCGAGGCCTGCGGGTCGTGCGTCGTCACGATGAAGCCGATACCCGCGCTGTGCGCCACATTCTTCAGCAGCTCCAGAATGGCGAGGCCCGTGTGCGTATCGAGGTTGCCGGTCGGCTCGTCGGCCAGCACCATGCGTGGGGCATGCACCAGCGCCCGCGCGATCGCCACCCGCTGCTGCTCGCCGCCCGAAAGCTCAGGCGCCCGGTGCGCCTCGCGCGCCGCCAGCCCCACCAGCGCCAGAGCCTCGTGCGCGCGCCGCTCGCGCTCGGCTGGATCCGTATTGGAGAGCCGCAGCAGCAGGCCTACATTCTCTCGCGCGGTCAGCGTCGGGATGAGGTGCGCCGACTGGAACATAAAGCCCAGCTCGCTGCGGCGGAGCGCCGTTCGCTCCGCCTCCTTCAGCGAGACTAGGTCGCGCCCGAAGAGCATCACCTGCCCGCTCGTGGGGTCATCCAGCCCGGCGATGATGTTGAGCAAGGTTGTTTTTCCCGCGCCCGAGCGTCCGCGAATGGCGATGAACTCGCCCTCACGCACGCGCAGGTTCACATTGCGCAGCGCGGTAACTGAGCCGCCGCCAACTTTATAGACCTTTCCCACGCCTTCCACACGCAGCAGCTCCGACCGCTCCGGCGCGGCCTGTGGCGCGTATCCATTGCCGGTCTGCTCTGTCTCCATGCTCCGCATGCTCTCTCCCGATTCTCTCCTGGATCGCTGGTGAGCCGCTGGTGGCCGCTCACCGCATTATCGTATCATGCGCCGCTCTGCGCCGCTCTGCGCCGCTCTGCGCCGCGCCCGCAGGCGCGCTCAGTCCTCCCCCACGCGCAGCGCCTGGCCCAGACCTGACGAGCGCGCGACGAGTCCCGCGATAGCCAGCGCGAGGGCGAACATCGCGAACAGCGCTAGCAGGAATACCACCGATCCATTCAGGTTGACGGCCAACCGCGGCGCAGGAACCCCCAACTCCGGTGGCTGGTAGGAGGCTGAACTGAAGGCAAGGAACGGCAGCGCCGCGGCCGCCAGCAGCGCGCTCAGCGCTATGCCACCAAGCGCGCCCGTGATATAGATCACCGTCTGCTCACTCAAGAGCATGCGCAAAAGCTGGCTGTCCCCCATGCCGAGTGTCCGTAGCACGGCAAACTGCGTCGCCCGTTGCCGGGCCGCCATCCCCGCCTGGGAGACGAGCGCCACCAGCGCCATCAGCGCCGCCAGCGCTGTTCCCGCCAGCAGCAAGCCTGTCATTCCGGCGGCCAGCGGGTCGGACTGGTAAGCCGCCGCGAGCTGTCGCGCGTCCAGCGTCGAGTCCACGTAGAAATTCGGGTCGGTGAGCGCCGTCGCCCGCGCCGCGGCCGCTTTCGCATCGGGCGTCGTCGTCAGCAGGAACTCGTTTGGCCCGTTGATTGGGTAGCCTGCGAGATAGGGATTGGCCAGCGCCGCCAGGTAGTCGTTGATATCGGTGACCATGTATCCGTCAGGATAGTTGTTGTACATCGTGGGGAAGTCAGCGATCATCCCAACGACAATGAATTGGATCGGATGCGACGTGAGCGACTCGCGCGGCGCCAGCGCGAACTTGCTCCCGACATGCAAGCTCAGCGCCTGCGCGAGCGTCGAATTCACCAGCGCGCCCATGGGATGCTCGGTATCGCCCGCGCTCTTTCCTTGCTCACTGCCCTTCAGCGCCGCCATCAGGGCGGGTAACGACTGGGCGGCGTAGTCCGGACGCCATGCCGCCACCCGAGCGAAATCGCCTGGGTCCACGCCCACCATATCCACGTTCTGCGAGTCCAGGTCCGACGAGGTCAGCCCGTAAGACCGGTAGAGCGGCGTCACCGCCCGCACACCGGGCATCTTCGCGAACGCCGCGCGGTACGGCTCCGTGGTCTGTGTCCCCTCTTCCTCTGGCTTGATGACCACCCGCTCGTCCGCTCCCGTCAAGTAGTACGCCTCATCCAACGACGACCGCGCCACCGTCGTCTGGAAGGTCAGCGCGAACAGGCCCACGCCAACCGAGAGCGCCAACAACAACGTCAGCCGATTGAACATCCCCGACGCACGCGCGAGCTGTGAGAAGGCAAGCATTCCCGTCGCCCGGCGGCCTCGCCCCGCGATCCACGCGCCCAGCCGCAGCAGCCACGGCGAGGCCCGCAGGATGAGCAGCGCGCCTACCACCATCGTCAGCGCCGGGGTCAGCGTCTGGACGAGATCGAAGCCGCTGGCCGCGCCCACGCTCGCCAGCAGCGCCCGCGTTCCGAGCGCGCCAAAGCTCGCCAGCTGGAGATAGCCCGCGATCACCAGCGCCGCCAGCGCCAGATCGAGATAGTAGCGCTGCCAGAATGGCGGCCGGTCCATGCGCCCTTGCCGGCGTCGGTACGCCAGCACATCCGTGCGCGACGCCTGCCACGCCGAGACGATCACCGCCAACAGCCCCAACCCCGCGCCCAGCAGCGCTGGCTGCAGCGCCTGCCGCCAGGGCGCCTCGCGTAACACGGCCTCTGGCGTGAGCGTGAAACCCGCGATATGTGACGCCGGCACGAACGTGATGATGACGAACAGGCCCAGCGCCATCGCCAGCAGCGGTCCCACTACCAGGGCCAGCGCTGCCAGCCCGGCGCCCTGGGCGATATAACCCACCAGCATCTGCGTCATGCTAGCGCCGCGGCTCCGCAGCGTCGCGATCACCCCGCCCTGACTCTCGATCAACATCCCCGCCATCGTCATGACGAAGAGCAGCGCCATCAGCGCCAGCTGCGCGGCGACGCTATAGAGCGGCAGCCGCAGCAGCCCGAACAGCGTCTGGCCCTGGCTCAGGATGTCGCCCAGGCGTGTCGTCAGCGAGACACCCCTGACGCCGCCCGCGCCTAGCACATTGCCGTTGAGTCCGTTCCGCAGCTCCTTGACGTCGGTGGCAATCTCGCTCACGTTATCCGCCGTCACCGCGCTGGCGTTCACGAACCAGACATAGTGCGCCGTCAGCCCGATCGCTGGCTCACCCGGCGATGCTGGCTTGAACGAGAGCGTCTGCTCGAACGCTGCGCGGTCAAAGAGCACTGGAAAGACTGGCGGCGGGGTGGTCGCTGGTGGGGTGGGAAACACCGTTTGGAACCCCCGGCCATTCCAGAATGGATCAAACTCGTCCTTGGGATACCAGACCCCTACCACCTTCACCACGAGCGTCCGCTTCGTATTCACTCCATCCGCGATCGTCAACAGCTCGCCGGGCTTGGCGTTGAGCTTCGGCGTCACCGCCACCTCCGGCGGCGCGCCGTGCGGGGTTGGCTGTGGCAAGCGTCCGGCATAGAGCGTCATGTGAGGCGCGGCGTCGGTGTAGCTGTAGGTCAGGAGATCGAGCTGCCCGCCACCGGGATAGCCCGGCAGGAGCGCTTGCGCTTGCTTGCTGCCGATGCCGTAGCCGTTGACCTTCGCCATGTTGAACGTCTGATCACACTCGATATACTCGGTGGTCGCGGAGAACAGGTTTGGCGGAAACGACTGGCGTCGAACGTCCGTCATAACGCTGTCCAGGCCATCCAGGTTCCCTTGCCAGAACGGCGCGACACGCGCCGCGACCTCCAGGTTGCGATCAGTCGAGGGCGCGCTGGCCAACTCCGCCGCAATCTGCGTATTTGAGACCAGCGTGGTATAGATCGGCGCGACCGAGAGCAGCGTCACGGTGATGATCATTCCCAGCGCCACCGCCGACAGCTGCCGCCAGCCGCGCCATGCGCTGCGCAGCCCCAGCCGCACGCCCGAAAGGAGCCCAGCGGAGCCAATCTGCCATACTGGCGGCTCTTTCCACGTCTCCGGCGCTCGCTCCGTCGTCTCCGCCCGCCGCGCCATGCCGCCGGCTCCTTCCTCATGACGCCGCGCTCGCTCCCGCGCCACAATCTATCAAGCAGCGCATCGCGTCGCATCTGATACTACCTACTACGCGAGCGCCTCGTTGTTTCTGACATTCAGACGACGAATACCCTTGTTCCTTTTCATGCGAGCAGGCGGCGCCACGATATGATGGCCAACTTATTCTCGCCATTCTCGCCATGACGCCCCGCATGAGAAACAGAGCGGCGCCAGCTATCCCACATGAGATAGCTGGCGCCGCTCTCTCGCCGCCTGGGCTCCGCCTACGCGCGCGCGCCCGCCGCCGGGCGCTGATAGATGTGGATCGCGCGGCCATCCGCCGACAGTATCGCTTCGCGCAGCGCCTCGCTGTACGTCGGGTGCGGGTGGATCGTCGCCAGCGCCTCGTCAGAGGTCAGTTCGGCGCGCATCGCCAGCGAGAACTCAGTGATCAGGTTCGTCGCGTCCGGCCCGAAGATAGACGCGCCCAGCAGCTCGCCGTACTCTCCCAGGACGACCTTCGTGAAGCCCTCGGTCTCAGCCGTCGCCAGCGCCTTGCCGTTGGCCACCCAGGGAAACTTGCCCACGCGCACAGAGCCCTCGCGCTCGCGCGCCTGCTCCTCCGTCAGGCCCACCGCCGCGATCTCAGGGAAGGTATAGATCACGCGCGGCACAACATCGTAGTCCATGCGCGCGTCGTGGCCCATCGCGTTCTCCGCCGCCACCTCGCCCTCGGTCTCGGCCACATGCGCCAGCCAGGTGCGGCCCACCAGATCGCCGATCGCATAGACGCCCGGCAGGTTCGTCTCCATGCGCTCGTTGGCGACGACCTTGCCGCGGTCCATCGCCAGCCCCGCGCTCACCAGCGCCTCGATGCCCTGCGTATGCGCCTTGCGCCCCACCGCCACCAGCACATATTCGCCATCGAAGGTCTTGGGACCGCTCTCGCTCATCGCCGTCACACGCTTCTTGCCATCGGCGTCGCTGATGGACTCGACGCGCGCGCCCGTCTCCACGACGATGCCACGCTTGGTCAGCGAGCGGGTCAGCGCCTTACGGACCTCCTCATCCTCGTTGGCGATCAGTGAGGGCAGCATCTCAACGATCGTCACCTTCGAGCCGAACGCATGGAACATGCATGCCAGCTCCACCGCGATGACCCCGCCGCCGATGCACACCAGGCTCTCCGGGACCTTCTGCATCTCCAGCGCCTCGGTGCTGAAGATAATGTTCTTGCCGTCCACTCCGGGGAAAGGCGGAACGATCGTCTCCGAGCCGTTCGCCAGGATCAGTTTGCCCGCCGCCAGCTCAGTCGTCCCGCCGTCCTTCAGCGTCACCTTGACGCGGTTTGGCGAGAGCGCCTCGCCCACGCCGTCGAAGATCGTTACCTTATTCGCTTTGAGCAACTGTGAGACGCCACCGGTCAGCTGCTTGACGACCTTCTCCTTGAACGTCACCGCCGCGGCCATGTCAATCGCGGGCTGGCCCGCCAGGTGGATGCCGAGCTTGTCCGCCTCCTTGAGCTCTGCGTAGACCTGAGCCACGTGGATCAGCGCCTTCGACGGAATGCACCCCACGTTCAGGCACGTGCCGCCGATGTACTGCTTCTCGATAATGCCGACGCGCGCGCCAAGCTGCGCGGCCCGGATCGCCGCGACATAGCCGCCGATGCCAGCGCCGATCACCACGATATCGAACTCTCGCTCTTCGTTCGCCACTGCCCGCTCCTGTGCGCCGCCCACGCGGCGCTCATCTCGATCACCCATGGCGCCAACGCGGCGCCAGGTGATTGTCGTCGTTGTGCGCTGGCGGTCCGCACCCCATCGCGCGCCCGCCGCTCCATAGTATACGCCCAGTCTACGCCGCCTTGCCGCTCATCCGCGCCCCCGGCGAGCTGAGGGCTTGACGGCGCGGCCTAACCGGCCTACGATACGCGGGCGGAAAGCGGCCAAACGCCAGCCGCCGCTCATCCGTATACACCAGCAAGGATACCCGCGCGACGACCAAGTTGAGAGAGATGGCCGCCTGGTGGATTGGAATCCCGCGCCATCAGAGAGGTGGTCAATGCGACCGCTACCGATTCCCGCAACCCGCGTTCCAGTGTCCAGGCCGTCCTCGCGCCGCGTCATTGCGCTGGCGGCGAGCGCCGCGTTATTCGTCCTGCTCATCCTCGTTCAGACCGCGCTGTTCGCTCCCAGCGCCCATGCCGCCGCGCCGCATGTGGATGTCGTCGCCTTCAATCGCGAGGTGGACCCAGCGGGCGCGCGCTATGTTAACGACGCCATCCAGGTCGCCGAGCATGACGAGGCCTCCGCGCTGGTCATCACGATTGACACGCCCGGCGGCGACCTCGACTCGATGGAAGCGATCGTCCGCGCCGAGCTGGCCGCCACGATCCCGATCATCAGCTACGTCAGCCCCGACGCGGCGCAAGCAGCCTCCGCTGGCTCCTTCATTGCCCTTGCCGCGCCCATCGCGGCGATGGGCCCAAACACCCGTATCGGCGCCGCCAGCCCGGTGGACGTGTCCGGCGGCGACCTCGGCTCCACGCTCAAAGCCAAGGTCGAACAGGACCTGGAAGCCCTGATGCGCTCTATCCAGACCAGCTATCACCGCAACGTGCCCGCCGCCGAAGTGATGATCTCCAACGCGACCGCCTACACCGATAGCGAGGCGTTCAAAGCCGGTATCATCACCTTCCAGGCGTCATCGCTCACTGATCTGCTGGCCAGGATGGAGAACTATACCGGCGTCTATTCCAACGGCGACCTCTTCACGCTGAACCTCGCCGGCCTGCCCACGCAAACGCTTCAGCCCTCGCTCGCGAACAGCGTCGAAACCTTCCTCTTCGATCCCACCGTCCTGTTCATCCTGTTCGTCATCGCCGCCATCTGCATCTATCTGGAGCTAGCGCATCCTGGCGCCATCGTTCCTGGCGTCGTCGGCGCGCTGGCGCTTGTAGTGTTCCTCATCGGATCAACTGGGATCAGTCCCAACTGGGGCGGCCTGGCGCTCATGCTGCTCGCCATCGTCCTGCTCGCGATAGATACCCGGGCGCCCACGCATGGCGTGCTGACAGTGGGCGCGCTCATCAGCCTGATGGCTGGAACCCTTATTTTCTTCGATACCGGCCCCAACCCTGGCGCGCAAGGCGTTAATCCTTATGTCGTCGTCGGTGTCACGCTCGGCGTCGGGCTGATCGCGCTGCTCGTGCTGAGGGCCATCGTCGCCGCGCAGATGCGCCACGTCACGACCGGTACGGAGTCCTACATTGGGCAGGTCGTGACGGTCATCGAGCCAGTCGCGCCGGTTGGCCGCGTCACGCTGCAAGGCGAGAACTGGGCCGCCAAGCTGGCACAACCCGATACTCCGCCCCTGCCAACCGGCGCGCCGGGCCGGGTCACTGGCGTCCAGGGCCTCACGCTGCTCGTCACAGCCGCGCCAGAGCCAGCCACACCGGGCAAGAGGAGCGCGCGCGATTGAGCCGCATGGAGCCACACACACGCGCCCGTCTGGCGCATCGCCCGCATTCACATCCTCATACGATTTCAGAAAGGCCTAGGGTCATCTCATGGATCTCGCTCTCCTCGGCTCATCGCTGATCATCGTCGTGGTGATCGTCATCGCGCTGCTGGTCCTCTTCTTCATCGCCGGCTTGCGTGTCGTCAACCAGTACGAGCGCGGCGTCATTTTTGTGCTGGGCCGCCTGATCGGCGCGCGCGGCCCGGGTGTCTTCTGGGTGCCGCCGTTCATCAGCTCGATGCGCCGCATTGACCTGCGCATCGTCACCATCGAGCTGCCCCCGCAGGAAGGCGTCACACGCGACAACATCACCGTCCGCGTCAGCGCGGTGGTGTACTTCTACGTCGTCAATCCCAACGACGCCGTCAACAACGTGCTCGACTACTACCGCGCGACGGTCCAGATAGCCCAGACCACCGTGCGAAATGTCCTTGGCCAGTCGGAGCTCGACCAGATCCTGACCGATCGTGTGGCGGTCAACCGCGCCATACAATCCATCATTGATGAGCACACCGAGCGCTGGGGCATCAAAGTGACCACGGTCGAGATCAAGGATGTGGAGCTGCCACAGACCATGCAGCGCGCCATGGCCAAACAGGCTGAAGCCGAGCGCGAGAAGCGCGCCAAGGTCCTGCTCGCTCAGGGTGAATATCAGGCCGCGCAGACCCTCGCCGACGCCGCCGCGCTGATCGCCACCGAGCCCGCCGCGCTCCAGCTCCGCTACCTGCAAACGCTGACCGAGATCGCGACGGAAAAGAACTCGACCATCATCTTCCCGCTGCCTATGGATCTGGTC
>DASTKI010000184.1:0-2894 GCA_035716045.1 Ktedonobacterales bacterium | reverse complement strand
GTGACTTTATCCAGCGGGATGTCCTGAAAGAGGATCTCCATATCGGCCAGCGAGGAGACGGCGACGCCGCACTTGCCAAACTCGCCCAGCGCCATCGGGTGATCGTGGTCGTAGCCGTAGAGCGTGGCCATATCGAAGGCGACCGAGAGGCCTGTCTGCCCCTGCGCCAGCAGATACTTGAAGCGGGCATTGGTCTCTTCCGCCGTGCCGAAGCCCGCGAACATGCGCATCGTCCAGGGCTTGGCGCGGTACATCGTCGGCTGCGCGCCACGGGTGTAGGGATATTCGCCGGGGAAGCCCAGATCGCGCATAAAGTCGAGATTTGCGCCATCTTCGGGTGTATAGTGTCGCTTGATCGGCATGCCCGACTGGGTGGTCACGTTGGCAGTGTGCTCGGGCATGCGGGCGGTCGCCTGAGCCACCGGACCCGACTCCCACGCGCGCTCGGCCTCGCTCACTCGTTGCAGCGCGGCGGCATCATATAATCGCTGGTTCGCCGCCGCTTTGCGCCGGCCATTACCATTACTCTTTGGCTTCGGCGTTGCGCGCCGCTTCTCTTCGAGCATCTCGCTATAGCCCTCCTCGTTGAGGCACATACGTGTTCGCGTGTATGCTATGCATATCCTCGGCCTTGAAAGGCCGGAGTAACAGAACAAGGGGCTTGAAAGCCCATCAGGACTGCCGCGGCAGTCCTGCTCGCCGCATTGTGGCGAGACGGCCATTCATGGCCTCTGATCGTTTACTCCGGCCATTTATGGCCGAGAGAGGCGCTCCCTGTCAAATTTGCCTGTGAAATCTATACCTCGACCGACATGGCGACCGCGCCGCCGCCGCCCAGGCAGAGCGTCGCCAGGCCGCGTCCGCCGCCGCGCCGCCGCAGCTCGTAGATCAGCGTCGTCAGTACGCGCGAGCCGCTGGAGCCGATGGGATGGCCCAGCGCGACGGCGCCGCCGTTGGGGTTCACCCTGTCCCAATCCCAGCCCAGCTCCTTGCCGTTGGCGACCGTCTGCGCGGCGAACGCCTCGTTGACCTCGATCACGTCGAAGTCGCTCATCTTCTGGCCCGTGCGCTCCAGCAGCTTGTGGACCGCGCGCGGCGGGCAGGCGAAGATCATCCGCGGCTCGATGGCGGCGGCGGCGTATCCGGTGATGCGCGCCAGCACGGGCAGCTCCAGCTCGCGCGCCAGGGCGTCGCTGGCGACCACCGTGGCCGAGGCGCCGTCGCTCAGGCCAGGGGCATTGCCGGCGGTCACCGTGCCGTCCTTCTTGCGGAAAGCGGGCCTCAGCGCCGCCAGCCCGGCGAGGGTCGTGTCAGGCCTGATGGGCTCGTCATGCTCGACAACGGTGGCGCCATTCTTGCCGGATATCTCAACCGGGATGATTTCGTCGCGGAAGCGGCCAGCCTCAGTCGCGGCCTGCGCTTTCATGTGGCTGTGGTAGGCCAGCTCGTCCTGTTCTTCGCGGGTGACGCTGTAGGCCTCAGCGACGATCTCGGCTTCCTCGCCCATGTGGACGTGCTCGAAGGCGCACCACAAGCCGTCGTGGACGACGGAATCAATCATCTCGGCGTTGCCCATGCGGTAGCCGGTGCGCGCCTTAGACAGCAGGTAGGGGGCGTTGCTCATGCTCTCCATGCCGCCCGCGACGTAGAGAGCGCCATCGCCCGCCTTGATGGCCTGCGCCGCCAGCATGACGGCTTTCAGTCCTGATCCGCAGACCTTGTTGACGGTGACGGCGGGGATATCGGCGGGGACGCCCGCGCCGAGCGCCGCCTGGCGCGCGGGGGCCTGGCCTTCGCCCGCCGAGACGACGTTGCCCATGATGACTTCGTCGAGACGTTCGGCGGGAGCGCCCGAGCGGCGCAGCGCCTCGTGGATGGCGAGCGCGCCTAGCTCGGTGGCGGAAAGTGAGGAGAGACCCCCGAGGAAGCGGCCGGTCGGGGTGCGAACCGCCGCGACGATGACAGGATCATGTGAGGCCATCATGGGCTCCTTTGTGGCATGTGTGGCGCCTCATACGGGCAATCGTCTCACTGGCTTCACCGGCGCGCCACGGCGCGCGCCCTGACCCGTTGGTGGAGAGGCGCTCCAGGCATTATACGGCATGGGGCGGCGACAGCGCTCGGTGAGTGGCTCGCGCCCGGGCCGCATGCGCCTCACGGGAGCGGAGAAAGGAAGACAATCGTGGATCCGCGTGAACAATATCAGCAACCACCGTATCAGCGGCAGCCTCAAGGGGACCCGTATCAACAGCCGCCATACCAGCCGCCCCAAGGCGGGCCGTACCAGCCACCACCGTCCCAGCCGCCACCACCCTATCAGCCGCCACCCTATCAGCCGCCACCGTCCCAGCCGCCGTACCAACCGCCTCAAGGCCAGCCATACCAGCAGCCGTACCAGCCCACTCCGGCTGGTAGCGCGCGGTGGGGAACGTCATCGGTTGGGAATCTGGGCGCCGATATCATGTCGGGCCTGGCGTATCTGATCGTGCTGATCCCGTTCGTGGGGTTCATCCTGCAGATCGTGCTGTTCGCGGTCGAGAAGAACCGCTTCGCCAAGTTCCACGCCGCGCAGGCCATGATCCTGAGCATCGCGTGGTATGTGCTGGGCATCGTGAGCGCGATTATGTCCTCCATCTTCAGCGCTGGGGCGAACGCGACCAACTCGTCAGCCGTCTCGTTCGTGAGCGGGGGCATTGGGTTGCTCTTCAGCTGCGTAGGCGCCATCATCGGCCTTGGGCTGTTCATCCTCTGGATCTGGGGGATGGTCGCCGGTTTCACCGGCAAGCCGACCAAGCTTCCAGTCGCTGGCGACTTCGCCGAGCGCCTTGCGGGCGGCCCGCTAGGCCCATAGGCGCCCCGCGCCGACCTGAGCGCCTTCGGGATCAGAGCGGGCC
>DASTKI010000183.1:0-12328 GCA_035716045.1 Ktedonobacterales bacterium | reverse complement strand
CGCCCCCGTGGTCCGCGCGCGCCCACCACACTGACCCGCGCCGCGCCACGCCGCGAATCGGCGCGCCAGGCCCCGCGCGATCCGGCGAAAGCGCCAGCGGAGGCGGATCGCGATGAGATCACGCGCTTCCTGGATGGCTATCTGGACATCACGCGCTTCCGTGACATCGCGCCAAACGGGATGCAGGTCATCGGTAAGCCGCGCGTGCGGCGCGTGGCGCTGGGCGTCAGCGCGAATCTGGCGCTGATCGAGACGGCGGCGACGAAGAAGGCCGACATGCTCATCTGCCACCACGGCCTCTTCACAGACCGCGACCCGCGCCCGATCCTGGCGCGCGAGAAGCGCCGCCTGAAAGCGCTCTTCGACGCCGACTTGACGCTGCTGGGCTATCACCTTCCCCTGGACGCGCACCCAGAGGTCGGAAACAATGTCCAGTGGCTGCGCCGCCTCGGCTTCGCGGTCGAATCGCTGGACTTCGCCGTCTGGCAGGGGCAGGCGATCGGCGCCATCGGCGCCACCGAAGGCCAGCCGCCCACGCTCGACGCCCTGATAGAGGAGGTCGCCGCCATCGCGGGCGGGCCGCCGCGCGTCTACGCCTTCGGGCCACAACGGATTGGCAGGCTGGCGGTCTCCACGGGCGCGGCCCCAAACAGCCTGGCCGAAGCCATCGCGCGCGGCTGCGACGCCTACCTCACCGGCGAGACCAGCGAGGGCACGCAGGCGTTGGCGCGCGAGGGCGCGGCGAACTTCATCGCCGCCGGACACTACAACACCGAGCGGCTAGGCGTGCAGGCGCTCGGCGATCTGCTGCACGACCGTTTCGGCGTCGAGACATTCTTCATCGAGATACCCAACAACGTATAGTCGTATAGGTGTATGGGCGTACAGGCGCCGCGATGTGAGTGACGGCGGGAGGCGCGTATGGCGCGAGAGACGGCTGATACAGGCGCGGAGCTCGACCTCGACCAGGCGACGGGGCAGGCCATTGACCTCACCAGGCTCTACAAGCTCTGGGAGGGCGGGAACTGGAGCGCCTTCGCCATTGACCTGAGCCAGGACGTCACAGACTGGCGCGAGCGGCTGTCGCCCAAGCAGCGGGAGGCCTCGCGCTGGAACTACTCGATGTTCGTTCACGGCGAAGAGGCCGTCGCGCGGACGCTGGCCCCCTTCGTCACAGCGGCGCTCACCCAGGAGCAGCGCATCTTCCTCACCACGCAGATCGTGGATGAGGCGCGGCACCACATCTTCTTTGACCGCTTCATGCGCGAGGTGATGGGCGAGGGAAACAGCTACGACGAGGTGCTGGAAGCCGTTCGCCCGGAGCTGACGCCCGGCTTCCGCCGCGTCTTCGGCGAGCTGGACCGCCTGACCGATCAACTCCGCCGCCAGCCGGCGAACAAGCCGCTCTACGCCCAGTGCATCGCGCTCTATCACATCGTCGTCGAAGGCACACTGGCGCACCCCGGCCAGCGCTTCATGCTTGACTACATGACCCATTTTGACGTGCTGCCCGGCTTCCGCGAGGGCATTGCCCATATCGCGCGCGACGAGTCGCGGCACATGGCGTTCGGTATCCAGACGCTGGGCGAGCTGGTCGCGGAATCGCCGCTCATCAAGCGCGCCGTCATCCGCACGCTCAACCGTGTCCTCCCATGGGCGATCGGCGTGCTGACGCCACCTGGGCTGGACTTCGACTACCTGCGCGTCTTCGACATCAACGTCGAAGATCTCTACGCCTTCAGCCTGAAGTCGTTGGAGGCCAAGCTCGCCCGCGCTGGCATCCAGCCCTCCGAGGTGATGGCGCTGGTCAAGCTGGGGGCGAGCGACCCGCCCAGCGCGCAGGCCGCGCGGGCGCTGGCGCTGATGCGCGCGGGCATGGTGAGCGACGCCGTTCCGCTGGATGTGAGCGAAGACAGCATGACGCTGCTCTTCGAGGCGGTTGAGCGCGTGGCCGCCGCGCAACCGTCCTCCAGTTTCCCCAGCGCGATCCAGTGGGAGTTCGCTGACGCCGAGCCCTGGTACCTGGCCGTCGAGCGGGGCTCCCCGTCCGTCAGGCGCGGGCGGGCGCAGGCTCCGGCGCTAACGCTGCGCTCGACCGCCGCGGACTGGGCGCGCGTCGCGACGGAGCGGCTCGATCCGCGCTGGGCGATGGCCACGCGCCGCCTGAGTGTCAGCGGCGACTGGCGGCTGGCGCTGCGGTTGCCCATGCTGCTGGGCGCGTAGCCGTTCGATGGTTCGGAGTCTACCAATGTAAAAGGCGCCCTGCGGCTCGCGTCGGGAACGTGAGGGGATGGAGCGTAGATATGCCCATCCCACCGCATGAGGAAGGGCGAAGAGCGCATGCTGAGCTGGCTGGGAGCGCGGGGCGGGTGGGCGCGCTGGCTGGCGCCGGTGACGCTCAACTGGGCCACCCTTGCCTCGCTCCCCGCGTGGGGCGCCGGACGTGAGTCGCGCGGGGTGATCCGTCAGTCTGGAGCGCCTGTGTCATCTGGCGACGCTTCCGGCGAGGCCCTGCTCGCAGGTATCTACCGCGAGTACAGCGGGCCGATCCATACCTATGCGTTCCACCTGCTCGGCAACCAGGAGGACGCCGACGATGTGACGCAGGAGGTATTCATCCGGGCCTACGCGCGCCTCGATCAACTGCGCGACCCGGCCAGCTTGCGCTCCTGGCTCTACCGCATCGCGACGAATCTCTGCATGGACCAGATGCGCCGCCGCTCGCGCATCCGGCGTGTCCTGGGGCTGGCCGTCTCGCTCAGCCCCAGCGATGACCCTGACGGCGGGCCCGCGCCCGATGTCGCCCAGCCCGCCGCACAGGCCGCGCTGGAAGGCGTCGCCGAGCGCGACCACATCGCCGCCGCGCTGCGCCGCATGCCGCCGAAATACGCCACATGCCTGCTGATGAGCAGCCTGCAGGGGCTCTCATATCACGAGATCGCGGGCGCGCTGGGCGTCTCACCGGGCGCGGCGGCGGTCCGCCTGAGCCGCGCGCGCGATCTGTTCGCTCGCTATTACAATGAATTACGAGATGAGCTACGAAAGGAGGGGACCTCATGAATCGCGCCGAGCGACCAACCCGTGCGCATGACGAGCACATCAGCCCCCTCCGTCTTTCCACATATGCCGACGGCGAAACGCCGCGTGAGGAGCGCGCCGAGATCGAGGCGCACCTCGCCGCCTGCGCCGCCTGCTCTTCCCGGCTGGACGCGCTGCGCGCGGTGGGCGCCTCGCTGGCCGCGTTGCCACGCACCGCGCCCTCGGCGGGCGTCTGGGATGAAGTGCAGGCGGGCGCGCGCCGTGCGGGCGGCGCTTCATCGGTCTCGCGGGAGCGGTTGGGCCGAGCGCGAGGGGCTGGGCCGATCCGGCTGCGCGATGTGCGTCTGCCTGACATGGCTGCCGCTCGTCCATCGCCGCCCGCGTCCCGCCGCTCCCGCTGGCGCACGCCCTTCCCCGCCGCGCTGCCCACCATCGCGGCGCTGCTGCTGGTCGGGCTGACGATGTCGCTGCTCTTGCGCTCGTCCATCGTCGCCACAGACCTGCCTCCCAATGTGACGCCCACAGCCACGATTCCGGTCGGTGACACGCTCAAGGTGACGCGGCAGGCGGTTGACGACGTCGCATCGCAGCTGAGGTTCACGCCGGTCGTGCCCACCTCTCTGCCCACCGGCGCGCGGCTCGAGCCCGTCCAGGTGAGCATGCTGACGTCAGGCGCGCGCTGCCTGGACATCACCTGGAAGTTCAGCGCGGGTCCGGTGCGTGCGCTGCACCTGCGCGAGCAACCCTCATCGGCGCCCACGGACGCCTATACCAACCCCACGGCCCAGACAGCGGGTCTGGCGTGGCGCCTGAGCGACAGCCCACCCTGGCGCGCGATGACGCACGTCGAGCGTCCGAACCTGAGTGGCGTGGAACAGACTCGCGGCGACGTGCGCCTGATGCTCGACGCGCTGCCCGCGTCAGACGCCTCCCCAAGCTACGTGGCCGCCGCGCTGCGTCTCACCAGCCTTTCGATGGATGCGCGATACGGCCTTCCGGGCGTCGCCATCGTGGGGCCAGACACGGGTTCGTTGCAGCGTTCGATCGCGATCGTGGCGGAGGCGCAAGGACCGCAATGGACATGGGATGTCACACTGAGCGCCGACAACAGTTATCGCCATGCTGACATCATCCCCATGTCGGGAGGGGGCCCCACCGTCAGGGAGATCACCTACGCTGGCACAGGGGTGCGGCTCGATCTGTCCAACAATCGCTATCAGGCCCTTCACCCACCGACGCTCTACCCGCCGCCACCGAATAGCGTTACCCAGATTGCCTTCGACGCGAGCGCCTACCTGGGCACAGGCCAGCTCTGGAATCTCGGACCCACGAACGTCCACATCCCGGGTAGGGGGACTATGATGGTCTATGACCTCTACCGGGTGGATGCCGTGCGCCCCGAGCACGTCTATGCCGCCATCGACACCGGCGCGGTTGTCGCGGTCTTTGTGGATACCAACCCAAACGCCGCCTCGCCAGGCGGCCCTGGGAGCTCGCAGCCCTTCGTCTCGACGGCGGTCTGCGCACCCTACACCGTCACCTACACCTGGCTGATCTACGAGCCGCCCACCCAATCGCGAGACTTCTTCAGCACTCAGCCACCCCGCGATTCGACGCCAGGCTCCGTTCCTCCGCCCTTCATCTGCGCCGGCTGAGGCGCCCCGACTGGGCGCAGCGCGTGACGCGCGCGCGCGCCCAGTCGTTTATCTCTGATACGAGAGGCCATAACGGCTCATCATGCCTATTGGCCCTCGCCAGGTCGCGGGCGGACGCAGCCCGGACCGCTGGCTTTTCACCCAGTACGGCTGGTTCATTGTAGTGCCCGCAAGGATAGTGCTACACTGCGCTATCGGTTCCCGCAAGCCACATTGCGGCGAGCTGTTCGCGCGCCCGCGTGTTTCCCTGGAGGCGGCGAAATGGATGCCCGGCAGGTCTGGCAGGCCGCGCTCGAGCGCATACGGGAGCGCGTCTCCCAGGGCGCGTACACAACCTGGTTTCACGGCGCCTCGGGCGTCGCCCTCAACGGGCGCACGCTGACCGTTTCCGTCTCCAACACCTTCGCCGCCGAGCATCTCGCGCGGCGCTTCGAGGATATCGCCCGCGCGGCCGTCAGCCAGGTCCTCTGCGTACCCGCGGAGGTGCGCTTCGAGGTCAGCTCCCCGAGCAGCCGCGCGAGTCAGGATGAGCGCCCCGCCAGCCCACCCCGCGCGCGGCGCGGCGCGTCCCCGCGCCCAGAGCGCGCCCAGAGCGCGCCCGCCGTCGCCATGCCGCGCATCGCGCCGGCAGCGCGCGGCGGCGTCGAGCGCGCGGAGCTTCACGTCACCCAGCCACCGCTGCTGGGACTCTCGCGCGCCCCAGGCAGTGGACCCCTGCGCACGCCGCTGCCCGCCATCAGCGCGACGCGCGCGCCCGCGTCGGGACCGCTGCGCTCCGGCTCCCGTCCACCGAACGAGCAGGATGCCGACGCCAACCCGCGCTTCACCTTCGAGACGTTCGTCGTCGGGCCGGGCAACCGCTTCGCCTACGCCGCCTCGCAGGAGATCGCCCGCGCGCCCGGCGAGCGCTACAACCCGCTGCTGATCTGGGGCGGCGTGGGCCTGGGCAAGACGCATCTGCTCTACGCGATTGGTCGCCAGCTCACCGCGCGTGGCCAGCGCGTCGCCTACGTCACGGCGGAGCAGTTCACCAATGAGATCGTCGAGGCCATCCGCCGCCACGCCACGCCGTCCTTCCGCGAGCGCTATCGCACCGTGGACGCGCTGCTGGTGGACGACGTGCATTTCATCGCCGGGCGCGACTCCACCGAGGAAGAGTTCTTCCATACCTTCAACTGGCTGCACGAGGCCAACAAGCAGATCGTGCTGACCAGCGATCGCCCGCCGCGCGCCATGCCCCAGTTGCATGACCGCCTGCGCTCGCGCTTCGAGTGGGGCCTGATGGTGGACATCCAGCCGCCCACCTTCGAGGAGCGCTTAGCGATCCTGCGCGCCAAGGCCATCGAGCTGGAGATCGAGGCTCCCGATGACGCGCTGGAGCAGGTGGCGCGGCCGGAGTGCGAGAGCATCCGCGAGCTGGAGGGCGAGCTGAAGCGCGTCGCTGTCTGGGCGCGAACGATGGGCGCGCCGCTGGACGCGCAGACCGTCGCCCGCGCGCTCGGCCCGATGCGCCAGGAGCGCCAGGCCAGCCGCCCGGTGGACGCCGCCGCCGTGCTCGCCACCGTCTCCAGTCGCTTCGCCGTCTCGACCGAGGCGCTGCTCGGCAAATCGCGCGAGCGTCAGGTGGCCTGGGCGCGCCAGGTGGCAATGTACCTGATGCGCGAGGAGACCGACGCCTCCCTCTTCCAGATTGGCGCGCAGCTTGGCGGCCGCGACCACACCACCATCATGCACGGCTGCGCCGCCGTCACCAAACGCATCGCTGACGACGCCCGCGCCCGCGCCGACGTCACCGCCGCCCAGGCCGCGCTCAGGAGCGGCCACGGTGAGCGAGAGTGATTTTGGGCGCAAGAGCGCAATCCCAAGGACGTCCGCTTGAGGGCTGCATCGTGCAGCGATAGGCCATCCCGCTACATCTCAAGCGTCTGGACTTGCGTGGGCTGCCCAGCCACTTGCGTATGCCCTGTCGCGACGACGCCCTCGCTAGCTGGGCGCGTGTTCAGGAAGGGGCGCTCGCACAGGCGCCAGAACACCCACGCGGCGGCGACGATCAGCGGCGCCCCCACCCCCAGCAGGAGCAGATAGGTCGTCGTATCACTCAGCCTGAGCGGGCGCAATGCATATTGCCAGATAACCTGGATGAGCGGCGCATGGATCAGATACAGGCTGTAGGAGAAGCCGCCGATCCAGACGAGCGGGCGCCACTCCAGCGCCGCGCGGATAGGGTTGGCGCGGCTGTGATGCGACGCCGCCAGCAGCAGTCCCACGGTCATCAGGCCGGTTAGCGCATCGAGGGCAAGCCAGCCAAACAGGGTTTCGACATGCGATCGGCTCAACAGCAAGACGAAACCGCCCAGCGCGAGAACATCCCAGATGCGCCAACGGGCCAGCGCGCTCCAGAATGGCGTTGGCATGGTGTAGATCGTCGCCGCGAGCATCCCCAGCGCGAAGAGACCGAGATACTGCGGGTCAAACGCGCTGATGCCGTAGCCTGGCTCATGTCCCACTGATGTCGCCAGGAGCGCCACAAACCCCACGACCGACACCACCAGCGTCATCAGCGTGACAAACAGCGGATGATAGCGCCGCCAGAGCCATACGAGCGCTGGAAAGAGCAGATAGATCTGGCATTCGAGCGCGATAGACCAGAACACATGATTGATCATAGAGCCCGTCGTCGCTGAGAAGTCCTGAACGAGCAGCACATGCGTGACGACGCCCTGAGCTGTGACCGGTATGCTCACATCCCAATGCGTCCCGGTCTTCCGGCCGATGAAGAGCCAGATGAGCAAGAGGGAGAGCGTTAGCGCATAGTAATAGGGTGGCAGGATACGCTTGGCGCGCCGCCAGAAGAAGCCCAGCGCGCCATCTGGCAGGCGGAAACCGTTGCGCGCTACGGGAAGCATGAGCGAAAAGCCAGAGAGGACAATGAAGACGCTCACAGCGGTGTGGCCGTAGACCGCAGGATCGACAAATGGAGCGATACGTTGTGGCAAACCTACTGGCCAGATTTCCAGCGTCACATGGTCAACTACCACGGCCAGCGCCGCCAGCGCCCGCAGGCCGTCCACATAGCCCAGCCGCTTCGCCGTTACGTTCGTCTCATACCCCTTCCCGTGCCAGCATGCCACTGTCCCGGCTCGCGCTCCTCTCATATGTAGACGCGCGAGCCGCCGCCACATCAGGAGGCGGGCGCCATACGCCTATCAGGCTCGAACAGGGCGGCCTACCGGGTGGCCAACGATCTGTGACAGACGCACGCCTGCGCTCCACAGATAGAGCGCGCCGCACAGCAGCCAGAGCAGCATAGTTCCGAGGGCTTGCTCTCGAAAATTGGCATTGATCTGAGGAATGAGTAACAGCGCATACGCGACGAAGCCTGTCGCGAGTGGCCACCAGCGCGCGGCCCACGCGCGCCAGCCTTGGCTAGCGAGGGGTTGACTGGCGTACCGCAAGGCGACATCTAGACACGCCAGCAGCGTGGGAAGCAGCCAGGTCATGTACGACCACCAAACGAGTGGTGATAACAGAAGCATCGTCGCGATCGCCCACCCCGCGCCGAGCGTCAGATCGCCGCGCGATGTCTCAGGGCGCCTTTGAAGCCACACGACCACAACGATAAAAGTGGTCCCCGCGAGGTACGCGAGCGCGACCCCGCCGGGTAGCGCGCCCATCCAATGCCCGCCCTGGAAACCCGTCGCGCCAGCGCGCACGGCGGAACTGGCCGCCCCAATGCTTGCGAGCAGCACGTCACGCCCCACGATCAGCCATTCCACCAGAATGAGCGCGAGAGCGGTTATGCTGGCGCTCGTCACAGCGCGCCACCGTCCGCGCAGGAGGTAATAGAGGATGAGAAAGGCGGGAAAGTACTTGAGCGTCGCGCCGAGCCCAAGCGCGATCCCACCCATGACGTCGTGGCCATCCTCGATGAGAACGATGCCAGCCAGCATGATTGCCAGCATGACAAGGTGAACCGAGCCGAACGCGATACCTGTCAGAATGGGAAGAAAGAACATGGTTATCATGGCAACCAGCAGAGCCCGCCCTGATCCATGCAGTCGCCACACGCGGTACGCGCTAAACATACAAATGCCGAGCCAGAGGGCCAGATTGAAGATGAGCCAGTATGTGTCGGCTGTATGACAGGGGATTAACGTCAATGGCTGTAGGAACAAGGCAAGCAGTGGCTGGTAAGGATACGGTCCAATGATCCCGCAGCCTCCGTGCGCTTGGACGGTAGCGCTGAGCGTTTGCATCGAATAGATATTCGCATGTGGCGAGAAGCGGAGTGTTTCAGCCGCCGCGTACAACATACCGAAGTCAGCTTTATCAGGTGTCTGAACCGCGAAGGCATACGAAATGATCATCGGCAGCCAGCCAATGAGCGCGCCCCATCCCACCGCCTCCACCACTCGCCGCCATCTTGCCACCAATGCGTCCTCCCAGCGCTCAATGTCTCTCAGCGCACACATCCATTGCCCAGGTGCGCATTAATGAAGTAACGGACGGCGCCCACCATTCAGCCAGCATCTGTGTGAGATGCGTGGTAGCCGCCACCGCCAGCGCCCACATGCCGCTCCTATCGCCGGCGCCGCGTCGCATGATGTCGAGTTGATACGACGCACCGCCAAACAGGCGTGACGCGAGTATAGCATACGTGCGGCTATCGCAGGCGTGATGTCGCGGAGCGACGCCGGAGCCGCCTCCATCCACACCGCATGTCGTATACTTCCATAGTTAGGGCCTTCTCGTGATAGCGCGCGCTGGCCCAAGCAGGGATGAGAGGTATACGACAAGGCGGCAGAGGCGACAGAGGCGACAGAGGCGACAGAGGCGACAAAGGCGACAAGGGCGAGGCAGGCGAGATGACGCGGGTTGTAGTTGGCATGAGCGGCGGCGTGGATAGCTCCGTCGCCGCAGCGCTGCTCAAGGAGCAGGGCTATGATGTCGTGGGCATCATGCTGCGCCTATGGTCCGAGCCTTCGACGGTAGACGATGACGGCGTCGAGCTGGTCGCCGAGAACAAGTGCTGCTCGCTGGAGGCCGTCGGCGACGCCCGCCGCGTAGCCGCCGCCCTGGACATCCCGTTCTACGTCGTCAACGTCGAGCAGCCCTTCCAGCGCGAGATCGTGGACTTCTTCTATGATGAGTATCTCGCGGGGCGCACGCCCAACCCCTGCCTGCGCTGCAACCGCCACATCCGCTTCACCCTGCTGCTGGAGCGCGCGCTAGCCCTCGGCGCGGACTACCTGGCTACCGGACACTACGTCCGCCTGGACGACGACCCGCTGACCGGGCTGCGCCGCCTGCGCATGGCGGTGGACCGCTCCAAGGACCAGTCCTACGTGCTACATGTCCTCTCGCAGGAGCAGTTGCGCCACGCGCTCTTCCCGCTGGGCGAGTACACCAAGCCAGAGGTGCGGGCGATGGCCGCTGAGCGCGGCTTGCCCGTCGCCAGCAAGGCCGAGAGCCAGGAGATCTGCTTCGTCGCCGGGAACGATTACCGCGGCTTCATGCGTCGCTATGCCGACTCTACCGGCCGCGAGGCGCCGCAGCCGGGGCCAATTCTCGACGAGACCGGCGCGCGGATTGGCGCGCATGACGGGCTAGCCTACTACACCGTCGGCCAGCGCAAGGGCCTTGGCGTCTCCGCGCCCCAGCCGCTGCACGTCCTGCGGCTGGACGCCGGGCGCAATGCGCTGGTCGTCGGCCCCGCATCCCACCTGGAGCGGGCCGAATTCACCGTGCGCACGACCACCTGGACATCAGGCCATACGCCGGTTGAGCCGTTCGCTGCACTAGTCAAGACTCGCTACAAGGCGGCGCCCGCGCCCGCCACGGTGACGCCACTGGAAGGCGGTCGCGCGCTGGTGCGCTGCGATGAGCCGCTGCGCGCCATCACGCCCGGCCAGGCCGCTGTCTTCTATGGCGGCCCAGACGGTGACGAGGCGCTGGGTGGCGGGCTAATCGAGTCCGAACGCGAATTCCAAGCCACTTCGGCCTGATCACCCATAGCGCCGCGCCGCGCGCTATAATACGCTGGGCGCCGCGCGGCGTGTGAACCGCGATGCCCTCCGTGCGAGGGCTTCAGCCCCATCCTACGCCGTGCGCCAGCCTTTCAAGGCCGCGCGTCTCATCTTGGGTATGAAAGGATAAGGCAGGCCGCCCGGAGCGCCTCACCAGCGCCAAGGCGCTCGCCGCGACCGAGCCTCATGGATCAGCGACACATCCGCAACTTCTGCATCATCGCCCACATTGACCATGGCAAATCCACGCTCGCCGACCGCCTACTCGAATATACCGGCGCCGTCTCCAAGCGCGACATGACCGAGCAGGTGCTCGATCAGATGGAGCTGGAGCGCGAGAAGGGTATCACCATCAAGGCGCAGGCCGTGCGCATGCGCTATGACGCGCGCGACGGCCAGGAGTACGAGATCAACCTGATTGACACGCCCGGGCATGTGGACTTCACCTACGAAGTCTCGCGCAGCCTGGCGGCGTGCGAGGGCGCCGTGCTGGTGATTGACGCGACGCAGGGCATCGAGGCGCAGACGCTCGCCAACCTCTATCTGGCGATGGAAGCGGACCTGGCGATCATCCCGGTCATCAACAAGATTGACCTGCCCAGCGCCGACCCTGAGCGCGTCATGGTGGAGATCGAGGACGTCATCGGCATCCCGCGCGAGGAAGTCGTGCTGGCCTCTGCGAAAGAGGGCATCGGCACCCAGGACATCCTGGAGGCGGTCGTCAGCCGCGTCCCCACGCCGAAGGGCGAGCTGGACCATCCGCTGCGCGCGCTGATCTTCGACTCCAAGTACGACGCCTACAAGGGCGTCATCGCCTATGTGCGCGTCGTGGACGGCAAGCTGCGGGCGGGCGACCGGGTCCACATGATGCAGGTCGGCAGCGAGACGGACACGCTGGAGGTCGGCTACTTTACCCCACAGCTCATCGCGTCTGGCTCGCTGACCGCTGGCGAGGTTGGCTATATCGCCACCGGCTTCAAGAACGTCAAGGATTGCCAGGTTGGCGATACCGTCACGCTCTCGGCCAAGCCCTCCCGTGAGGCGTTGGCTGGCTATCGTCCCGCCAAGCCGATGGTCTTCGCCGGCATCTTCCCGGTGGAGGGCGACGACTATCCGCTGCTACGCGACGCGCTGGAGCGCCTGAAGCTGAACGACGCCTCGCTGGTCTTCGATCCTGAAAGCTCGGTCGCACTGGGGTTCGGCTTCCGCTGCGGCTTCCTCGGCCTGCTGCATATGGAGATCATCCAGGAGCGGCTAGAGCGCGAATACAACCTGGATATCCTGGCCACCGCGCCGAGCGTGGAGTATCTGGTCACACGCACGAACGGCGAGGTCGTCAGCGTCCATAATCCCGCCGAGTTGCCGCCGCCCAACGAGTACGTGAAGATCGAAGAGCCGCTGATGGACATCTCGATCTTCACGCCCGCGCGCTACATCGGCGCGATCATGGACCTGGTCAGCACGCGACGCGGTGAGTTCCAGCAGATGAGCTACATCGAGGAGGACCGCGTCCACCTGACCTACCGCATGCCGCTGGGCGAGCTGATCATTGACTTCTATGACCAGCTCAAGTCGCGCACGCAAGGCTACGCCTCGCTGGACTACTCC
>DASTKI010000182.1:0-10031 GCA_035716045.1 Ktedonobacterales bacterium | reverse complement strand
GGCGCTGGTGGAGGCGCCCGCCACCGCGGCGGCGCTGGCTGTGGCGGCGGGCAGCGCGAGTGGCGCTTCGGCGCCTGGCAGGGCGCGCCCCTCATTGAGCGCGCGGTTGTGGTAGTGGGCAATGGCGCGCTCCCCGGCGGCGCGCAGGAAGGTGTAGTCCACGGTGGCGCCGATGGCCGCGCTGACACCGGGGACGATGCGCCCGACCCACTTGGCGGCCTGCTCGGCGGTCAGCTCTACACTCAGGCGCGCCAGCACGCGCGGCAGCACTTCCGGCAGGAACTGCGCCAGCCCCTCGCGCGCCAGCCAGTTGCCCATTCCGCGCAGGCTATCTACCCCAGCGGCCAGCGCCAGGACATCGGCCAGATTGGCCTGCTCCTCAACGATTGACGTGTCGTAGCCGTAGGACTGCGCGATCTTCGACGCCATGCGCACGGCGTAGATCGCCGTCAACTGCACGTCGGCGCCCATGCCGACCAGCGCCCACAGCCCGCCCGGCAGCGCGGTGACCGCCCCAGTCAGCGCCGCGCGATGGCGGTATTGCCGGGCGAAGTGGTTCGCGACGTGGTCTTTCTCACGCATGGATGCCGCGCGGATGTCAGCCGCCGTGTGGATGCGCTTGTTATGGCGCCGGTGCTGGCGCAATACTTCGGCGTCGGGCGCCGCCGCCCACGCGATCACCTGCTGGATGCGGGAGTGGGTCTTGCCCGGCTTGACGTTGAGCAGCTGCTGGACTTCCGGCGGCACGGCGCTCGGTACAGCGCCGAACGCGCGGCCTACGACGCCACCGGCGGGATTGAGGTAGGCGTCTTCCTCTTCTGTCCGCTGCCCGTCTGGGTTCGCCGGATTCGTCATCGCCCATGCCTCCGTCATCGTCGCTAACGCGCATCTCCTAATTGATCCGGCAGCTGGTCTGGCAGCCGTCGTCGCCAGTATAGGAGAGTAGCGGCGCTCTGACAAGCGCCGCTCCTGCGTGTTTACGCGGAACGGGCTGGAATGTTGCGTGTGGGTGCGCGCGATGGACGACCCGCGGCGCTGGCGCGGCGCCGGTTGTGCGGATGACGCGCATACCCCCTGTAGCAGTGGATGGCGCGCCGCGAAGCTCAGGCGGGCCGTCGCGGTGAGGCGGCGGAGACCTATGCGAAACGGGCCTGGCGGGGATGTCTCCGAGGGTTTCAGGTCAGGTAAGAATGGAGAGACGCCATGCGAGGGCCGCTACTGAGGCGTGAAGGGCGGAGGAGTCCCAAGGCGGTCGCGAAGGATGTGCGGCAGGCGATAGAGGTGGAGCAGGCGACGCGGCGCTCGCTGCAGTACTTCGTCGTGCCGTTATGGATCGCGACGGGGCTGGCCGACTGGTATAGCCACCGCCGCACGCATATCGAGACGACGGCGGGCGCGCGCGAGTCCGCCCTCCATTCGCTGATGATGGTGGAGGCGGGGATACCGGCGACGCTGGGGTTGTTTCTGGATGTCAACGCGGGCGTGCTGCTGGCGGCCTTCGCCGGGTTTGTCGCCCATGAGCTGACCACCATCCAGGATATCGCCTACGCCGAGGATCGGCGAGAGGTCACGGATACTGAGCAGCACATCCACAGTTTCCTCGAGGTGACGCCGCTGCTGGCGGTCTCGTTCCTGGCCGTGCTGCACTGGGACCAGGCGCTGGCGCTGGTCGGGCGCGGACGCGGCAAGCCAGATTTTCGCCTGCGGCCGAAGAGCCGCCCACTCTCCAGGCGCTACATCGTGGGGCTGCTGGCGAGCATTGGGGCCTTCGTGGCGCTGCCGTACGCCGAGGAGTTCTGGCGCTGCTATCGCGCCAACCCGACGCTGGCCGCGCAGCCGGAGGCGAAAGAGGCGCCGACCGGGGCGGCGCGCGTCCCTGCCGGGGAGCGCTAGGGCGCGGGCGCCTTGCCTCGTCCGAGGGGAGATGATCGTCTATTCGGATAACCGCGGCAACCGCTGGCCGCCGCCGAGCGCGGGCGCGAAGAGGTCGCCCAGGCGGCTCACGCGGTCTGGGACAGTACGTAACGTCAGGTCGGCCGGTCGCAGGTGACCGGCCTCGACCTCCTCCCAACTGAGCGGAGCTGAGACGGGGGCGTGGGGGCGGGCGCGCAGGGTATAGGGCGCGGCGGTGTTGCGGCCGATGCTGTTCTGGGCGTAGTCAATTGTGACCAGGCGCCCGAGGTGGGTGGCGCCACGCGCGACGGCGATGAGATCAGGCGAGGTGGTGGCGAGCCGTTGAGCGAGCGCCTTGACCCAGGCCCGCACCGCGGCGAACGTTTGGCCGGGCGCCAGGGGCAGATAGACGTGCAGGCCCCGGCCGCCGCTGGTCTTGGCGTACCCATGCAAGCCCAGCGCCTCCAGCGTCTCGCGCAGGCGCAGCGCGGCGCGCAAGACATCGGCGAAAGTAGCCTCATCGCCGGGATCGAGGTCGAAGACCGCCTGGTCAGGTTGGGCAAGATCAGGCAGCCGCGACAGCCAGGGATGGAACTCGACGCAGCCCTGATTCGCCAGCCAGATCAGGCTGGCGGCGTCGTCTATCACGGGGATCTGGATGGCGGGCGCGGGTGTCCGCGGGCGATAGGGGGCGCTGTGCAGCCAGGCGGGAGCGTTCTCGGGCATCTCACGCCGGTAGTAGGAGAAGCCCTGCGTCCCGTCAGGATAGACGCGCAGCGTCACCGGCCGGCCCTGGAGATGCGGAAGCAGCGCCGGGGCGATGCTCCGGTAATAGCGCAGCATATCCCCTTTGCTCACGCCATCCTCGGGCCAGTAGAGCTTGTCGAGGTTGGTGACGGAGACCGAGCGCCCCGCGATCCGCCAGGTAGCGTTCGGCGCACTCATGCCTGCCTCCTTTCGGATAGGCGCTACCGCTCTCCTCGCGGAGCCACCTACGCTGACTGAGCGCGCCGCCCTGGTTCCTGTGGGCTGGCGGGTGGCTCAGGTGGCGAGGAGGAACGAACTGTCGCGCTCGATGACCCAGGCGCCTTCCGGCGATGTGCGGGTAATGAGCACTGCGGCGATCGGGCGCGGCGTCCCAGAGCGCCCCAGCGTCAGCAGCAGGCGCAGCGCGCCGTCAGGGCCATTGGGCAGGTCTACCAGGTTGGGGTCTAGCGGCGCGGCGGCGCAGGAGATGACGGGGCCATTCTCGCGGTCGAGCGTGTGAAGCTGTTGGGTGAGGGCGCCCGCGTCGAAGGCGCCGGTCGCGGCGGGCGGCGCGGGTTTGGGGTCCACCCGCGCCACGAGGTCGCCGTAGTTTTGGTGGATGAGATCGGCGCAGATAGTGGCGGACAGCGCTGACGGCGTCTCAGCGCCACGCCGCGCCGAAACCCGCACCGCGTCACCCAGCAGACTCGCGGCGAAATAGCTGGCGACGCCTACCAGGAGCAGCGCGGCCGCCAGCGCCCCGGCGACCAGCGGGAATGGGTTCCGGCGAGCGCGCTTGCCCGGCTTCCACGCGCTCAACTCCTCTACCGCCTCATCCAGGCTTACATCCGACGCCCCATCGCGCCTCTCCGGCTTCGCGCGCTTGCCGCCGCGCCCTGCCATGCTCGTCCTCCCATGACGCCGCCTGGATATCTCCTGTATTCCAGCATCGCACCCCGCATTCTATCATTCCCCAGCTCGCGCTCTGCCATTTGGGGCGCCCCAGGTGGGTGGATCGCGCCAGCCAGTTGGGGACATTCGCGGGCGCCCATGGCCATTCCCCGGCGCCGCCTGCGCGATTTCTGGCGATGGATAGGGTACTGGCGTGGCTCATCTTGTCTTTCACCCGTCTGTACAAGCGCACAATCTACGCGATGAACAATGCTGTCCGCCCGCTAGATTCCACGTCACCTCCTCCATACCATCCCAACAGCGCTCGCCGTTGACACGAACGGTTGTTCTACGGTACACTCAACCCCAGAGCGAGCACGCGGACAATCGCCCCCAGAGGCGGACAGCCAGCGGCCACGCGCGCCCGCGCGCTTGTAGGCGAACCAGGGCGCGAAGCGGCGTTATAGCGCCGCGCAGTGACACATGAGGCGGACAACCAGCAGACGCAGACACAGGCGAAGACCACAGGGCGGACGGTAGGCGATAGGGCGGACACGGCGGCGCCATTTGAGGGCGGGAGGGTTAGGACATGCGGGCTCCCAACACAACGACAAACTACGGTGAGGCGAGCGACGATCCACAGCGGCGCGCCCGCTGGAGCGGCCTGGGCCAGGCTGGCTGGCGCTTCGAGCGTGCGAGCGAGACGGGCGCCGAGAATAGCTCCAGTGGGTATGGCGACCATGCGCCGCCGCGGGCCTCGCTGAGCGCGGCGACCGCCGTCTATCCGGTCCAGCCGCCGCGCCCGGACGCGGCGCCAGAGATGTCTATTGGTATGGGCTACGCTACGGCGCTGCCCGCGCGCCCCTACATGCCTTTCACCGCGCCCGGAGCCGCGCCCGCGCTCGATCCCGACGTCTGGCTGATCGCGCTACCCAACGGCGCGGGCGGCATGCGCTCGCTGGAGGGTCTGGGCCGGCCCGGCGCGATCCGCGTCAGCCGCCCCTATGGCCATCTGCGCTCGATCCGGCCCGTCATGCCGCTGAGCGTGCTCGAGATGTCCGGTTCCACGGGCAGCGGGGCGCTCACCCCGGAGCCCAGCGGCCCGCTCGGCGCGCAGGTAGTGACGGATGGCATCGGCCCCGCCAGCGCCGACCGCCCAGGTAGCAAGCGGGGCCGCGCGGCCGCCGCTGGCAAGACCGCCAAAGCGGCCAGGGAAGGCAAACCCGGCAAGGCGCGCTCCGCGCTGCCCGCGCAGCGTCCCGCGCCCCAGATCATCTCCTCCGTCGAGGTCGAGACGGATACTGGCGTATTCCGCGTCGAGCGGCCCGATTCCCTGCTGGATAACAGCGATATGGCCTGGGCGCTGGCGCATCTGGAGCAGGGCGAGCCGGATAGCGTCGTCGGGCTGCCGCGCCGCCAGCTCGCGCTGCTGCTGACCCTGCTACCGACGCCCGAGGACGAGGAGCATCCGGAGCAGGACTCGCGCTGGGGCTGGGCGCACCGGCTGCGCGGCCCATGGGAGCGCGGCCCGCTGCACCCCAAGGGCCGCCTGGGCCGCCTGATCGCGATGGACCCCGACCTCTCCGGGCATGGCCTGCACCGCGCCTGCTTCGAGCTGATCGGCTCGGATGAGGTCGTCTGGGCGCTGGGCGTGCCCTGCTTCCGCCAGGGCAGCGTCTACGAACTGACGCCGCTGGGCAAGAGCAGTCTCAGCCGCTGGCTCACCTGGCCGATCACCAAGGTCCGCCGCCGCGCGGGCGCCATCGAGCGCCCCGAATGGGAGATCGCGCGCATCGTCTACCGCGTCGGCCAGCCGCGCTGGCCGCTGGCGGGTGTTGTCGAGCCCCTTGGCCCGATGGGCGTCTCCGGCTAGCGCGCCCCCGCCTCCGTTCAGCGAAGCGAGGGCCGCCCATGGAATCATCGCGCGCCCCGACACTCGTCACACTGCGTCTGACGCTGCGCGCATTCCAGCGCGATGACCTGGACGCGCTGGCCGCGATTTACGCCGACCCAGAGGTGACCCGCTTCCTGCGCAGCGGCGTGCGGACGGGGGAGCAGACCGCGGCCGTTCTCGATGAGTACATCGCTGAGTGGCGCGATGTGGGCTATGGCGTCTGGGCGGTGGAGGCGCGGGACAGTCACACGCTGCTGGGGATGTGCGGCTTCGTCGGGAAGGCGGAGCTGGGATATGTCTTTGGACGGGTGGCCTGGGGACGCGGCATCGCGACCGAGGCCGCCCGCGCGTGTCTCCAGTATGGCTTTGAGCGCCTGGGATGGGACGTGATCGGCGCGGGCGCGTTGCGGGCGAATTCCGCCTCATTACGGGTGCTGGAGAAACTAGGAATGCGGCCCGCGCCCAATGACTACTTCGATGCGAACGGTGGCGCCTGGTTTGTCTTGAGGCGCGAAGACTCCCTGACAATATGATCTGCTTCGCCATGCCGCCGTGGCGTTTGACCACAAGCTTGAGCAGGATTCGACCAAATAGGGAGCGCCAGAAAGGCTCGCCGTCTACCCCACGCGCCTATGGGAGCGGTTCCATGGCAACGAGTATGGCGCCGGCGCTGAGCAAGCTGGCTAGCCCGATAAGGGCTCACCGCCGTGGCTTGGGCTCCGAGCCTGTCTGAGGTACAGCGCTGCCCCGATAAAGCCGAGCGCAGCCACCGCCAGCGCCACCGGAAGAGCAAGCGCCGTGGGGCCAAGTCCCATCATGAGGAGATAGACAGCAACAGCGGCCAGGGCGGGCGCGAGCAGGAGCGCGCACCCGGCGCCGCTTACCTTCCCCAACCTGCTGTCAGGTTGCGCGGGCGGGTACTCTGAGACCACATGCTCCACCCCAGCGCCAGGCGCAGAGCCGGGAAGCTCAGAGAGGTCGTTGCCGCAATTGAGACATCTCCGCCAATTCGGACTCACCGTCTCATGGCAGCGCCTGCACATGAGATATTCGCCCTGGCGCAGGCCCGGATGCAGATCTGGGTAGCTCATACGGGGCCTCCGGTTTCGCCGGCCGCCAGAAGACTGATTCCCATCCTTCACGGGCATGCTGGCGCGCGTGGGTCACATGGAGGTAACGCGTGGTCCTGTTCGAGTCACAAGGCGGTCCCGCCATCCACCGCCTCGCTATCATGATTCCTTCTGGCAAATTGCGAAGGGGCGCGCTGCCATGAGACCGTCTTGTCAGGCGCGCTACGCAATATGGTTGACGCGTCAGGTAGAGTGACAGGTGGATATTGGAGTCAGCGCGCTCGCCACGCGCCAGCGTATCGCTTGTAGACAGGAGCCAGGGAACAGATGGGCCAGCCGATCCCGCCGCGCCGCCTGGACATGGGAGGTGATCCGCTCAGCGTCCCCACCGCGCGCATGCCGCGTGTGCGGTCCGTTGCGCTCAAAGTCCCGGAGATCGTCATCTACTTCTGGATCGCCAAGCTGCTGACGACCGCGCTGGGCGAGTCCACCTCGGACTATCTGGTCTTCCACATAGATCCCTATCTCGCCGTCACGCTCGGTGGGGCCGGCCTGGCCGTCGCGCTGGCCTTGCAGCTCATCGCGCGCCGCTATGTCGCCTGGATCTACTGGCTGGCGGTCGTCATGGTCGCGGTCTTTGGCACGATGGCGGCGGATGTCGTCCATATTGTGCTGGGCGTGTCGTACCTGGACTCGACGGTGTTCTTCGCGCTCGCGCTGGCGGTCATCTTCGTCTGCTGGTATCTCGTCGAGCGGACACTCTCCATCCACAGCATCTCCACGCTGCGCCGCGAGCTGTTCTACTGGGCCACGGTGATGGCGACGTTCGCGCTGGGCACCGCGGCGGGCGACATGACCGCTTCGACGCTCAGGCTGGGTTATTTCGGCTCGGCGGTGTTGTTCGCGGTGTTGTTCGCGCTGCCGGCGCTCGCCTACCGGCTGCTGGGGCTGAATGCGATCGCCGCCTTCTGGCTCTCCTACATCGTCACCCGTCCGCTGGGGGCTTCGATAGCCGACTGGCTGGGGAAGCCGCACAGCGCCAGCGGCCTGGGGCTGGGCGACGGGCCGGTGAGCCTCGTCTTGACACTGCTGGTAATCGTCGTTGCCGGCTATTTGACCGTCTCGCGCATAGACGCGCCCGGCGACGTGGCGCGGGCGGCCCGCTGATTGAGAGGTGACTAATGAGCGAGCCAGAGATATCCTCGCCAGATACGCGAGCTGCCGATGAGCAGGCCGTTCGCGCGCTCTACCGGCGACTGCTGGATGGCTGGAATGCGCGCGACAGCGAGGCGATGGCCGCGCCGTTCGCCGAGGACGCCGAGGTGATCGGCTTCGATGGCAGCCAGATGGTCGGGCGGGCCGAGATCGCCGCGACGATGGCGGCGGTCTTCGCCGATCACCTCACCGCGGAGTATGTCGCGCTCGTGCGCGGCGTGCGCTTCCTAGCCCTCGATGCCGCCATCCTGCGTGCCGACGCTGGCCTGCTGCCGCGCGGCCAGTCCGACCTGAATCCGGCGTTGAACGCGCGGCAGACCGTGGTGGCGGTCAGGCGCGATGGTGTATGGCGCATCGCCCTCTTCCAGAACACACCCGCGCAGCTTCACGGCAGGCCCGACCTCGCCGCGCGGCTGGCCGAGGAGCTGCGGGCGGAGCTGGCGCGGCGAGTAGATCGAGCGGATCGCGTGGATGCAGCGGAGGACGCTGAGCCGGCGGGAGACGCGTGATGCGCTTTGGGCTGGACGTTCCCACAACTGAGGAGTTCGCGGACCCGCTCGCATTCCCGCCGGCCCGCCGCGGCTGTAGCGGCCCCTATAGTCCCTATAGCCGTGGCGCCAGACGGGCAGGATACGAAAGCAGTCGCCGCTGATCAGATGATCGCTCTGTACCACTGCGAGCCGATTGTCTCAGAAAAGGGTCCTTGACAGGTTCAGATCTCTTCCCGTACAGTGGTGGCATATCCACTCGTTTTCTTGGAGAGGTTTTGACACCTATGCCGGTTTGCCGCTAACTCCATCCTGTTTCCTGTTCAAACAGTGAAACAGACGAGACCATGCTTGCTTCCATCCATCGCGTGTCTCTCATCAGGCATGAGCGCTCAGCCGTTCGACGCCTGGAATGCCCAGAGCATGATTCCTGCTCGACGGCCCTTCTGGCTATGCCAGAAGCGAGACAGCGGAGATTGAGAACGCAAGCCTGTGATGGCGCTCAGAGATATGGAGAAGCGTGCGGCAGAGAGGTGTCAGGCATAGAACCGCGGCGAACGCATCGCTGATGTTCCCGATAGGCCACACCATAGGCGGATGGATGCCTTCTTTCCCCTGACGCGGCATTGCATATGCGATCCATGCGCAAGCGATGACCCGCTCTCTCCTCCCTCTCTCCTCCCTCATTCTGCCCCATCATTTCCTCGCGCGTGGTGATACGCGCGTGGTGATACACTCGTGCTGTTTCTTTCGCAAAGAAAGAAGCAAGGAGTACCTCTCGTGAGAGAACAACAGCTTTCCCTCCTCCCCTTCTACGCGGGTTGGAGTAGATATCAGCAGCGTCTGGCCGCGGCCATCGCGCCCCTTACCATAGAGCAGCTTACCTTGCGCACCACGCCGCAACACTGGTCGATTGGCATGTACGCAACGCATATTGTCGCCAATCGCGCCTGGTGGTTCCATGTACGGATGGGCGAGGGGGGCGACGATCTGACTCCCTTCGAATTGTGGGCGCTGGGAGTCTGTGAGGCGGACGTAGATCCACTCCACCCGGCCGCGGAACTGGTTGCCGGACTGGAGAAGACCTGGCAGATGATCCAGGAGACGCTTGCCCGCCTGACCCCCGCTGATCTTTTCGAGGTCTTCCCGCCGCTGGATCAGGCGGAACGTGTGCGTCACGCACAACTGGTCGAGCCTGCGCTCCAGCCATACGCCCACATGTGGTTGGCTGCGACGGCTCGTTCTGGACAAGTGAGACCCGCGGTTTCGCTCCAGCAGATCATCTGGGGTGTGCTCGAACATGACATCCATCACGGCAGCGAAATCTCCACCACTCTCGGCGTCCACGGCCTGCCAGTCGTCGAGTTGGATTGAGCACAGGAGCGTCTTCAGTTTCCTTCTCATGGGTGGATACGTTGAAATAAGGGTGCCTCGACCAGGCGTGAGTCGCTCACATTTCGACTCGGCTCCTGAACAGTAACTCTTCCTCTTCGCTACACAACACGTTCTCAGAGCGCGTCTTGCACATATTTCTGCTCAAGGGCTAGATGAGCAGCTTCCTCTAGACAAATGTTCTAATCTTCGGTATACTGCTCCTGCCACCCGAAGGGATGGTGCGAGCGAGCTAGAAGCCGTTGACTCATCCATCTCAGAAGAGATGAGCAGGAAACGCGCTCAGCAACGAACTGACAGGCCTACCACGCCACCTGGCACGCTCCTCCTACGGAGGAGGCAAGCCTGCTGGGAGCAGCGTCTTGATCCAGCCACCCCATAGTCTGCGGAGGAAACCTTATGACGAGTCTGCCCAGCAACATTGTCTTGCGAGAGGTGCAA
>DASTKI010000181.1:0-2229 GCA_035716045.1 Ktedonobacterales bacterium | reverse complement strand
TACCCGCCATCGCAGTCCGCTCAACTTCCTGGCACATCTCTTCGCGGGCCTTATCGCCTACTGCCGCCAGCCCAAGAAACCCTCGCTCATTCAGGAGATGCCCGCGCATGTTACTCTGTAGTTATCCCGAACTCACGTTATCTTACGCATACCCATCTCCATCTATTCCCTCATTTTGAGGGAAGCACGGAACCATCCTGGGCGACGATGCGAGGGAAGCACGGAACCATCCTGGGAATTTAGATCAAGTTGCCCGCCTCCTTTCTTGTGTGAATGAGTGTAGCATGATCATGCAGCAATGTCAAGTGACATGTCTACGTATGATCTCATCGTATTACTGTCGAGCGACGATGTGTATGGGGATCCGCCTGATGCGTTACCACCTTTGTCTCCCACTGGTGCATCAGGTCGCGCTCGGCCTTCGGTTGCGGCATCAGCCCTTAAGCTTTTACCGTCGTTTGCGCGGGGCGGGGCGCTCGCTGCGGCCACCACGGCTACCATGGCTCCCCTCGCTGGGACGCGCAGGGCGGAATCCGCCGCTGGCGCTGGCGCGGCGGCTGCCGAACGGCGCGCGCAGAGGGCGCCGCTCATCTTCGGCGTGGCGCGATGGACGGGCGGGGCGGCGTTCGTCGCGGGTGTCCTCATCCTCCATCCACTCACCTGCCGGGCGGGCCAGCGTGGCGCGGGGGGCGCGTCCGCGAATGGTAGTCGCGTTGAGGGCGGTGCGCACGCGCTCAGCCACCTCCTCCGGCACCTCGACGAACGAGAAGCCGTCGTAGATATCGATGTCGCCGATGCTGTCGCCGGGGATATGCGCCTCGTTGGCAATCGCGCCGACGATGTCGGTCGGGCGGACGCTATCCTGCCGCCCCACGCGGATGAAGAGCCGCGCCATGCCCGGCGCGCCGCGCTCGGTATCGCGCAGGAAGCTCCGTGCCCGCGCCCGCTGTTCGCGTGAGACGCGCGGACGCTCACCCCGCTCACCGCGATCCTCCCAGCCGGGGCGCTCAGGCCGTTCGGGCTGTTCGAAGGGTTCGGGCTGCTCCGATGGGGGCGGCATCTCCATCCAGTTCATCGGCTGTCCGGGTCGCTTCGCCTGAATCGCCTGCGCCGCCATCTTGAAGGCCGCCGCCGCCAGATCGGCTGGCTCGCGCGTGCCCACCAGATCCTCCACCAGCGCCAGATAGGGGTCGAGCTGGCCGCCATCCAGAATCGAGAGAATCTCTTCGCGGAAGGCCATCCTACGCCGCGCCGCCACATCCGACGGGGTCGGCAGCCGCAGCCGCTCCAGCCGCCGGTGGATACCCTGCTCGATCAGCCGCAGCTGCCGCCGCTCGCGGGGAGTCACTAGCGTCACCGCCTCGCCCGTGCGCCCGGCGCGCCCAGTGCGGCCGATGCGATGGACGTAGGACTCCGCATCCAGCGGCAAATCGTAGTTGATGACATGGCTCACGTCGGGGATGTCCAGTCCGCGCGCCGCCACATCCGTCGCCACCAGCACTTGCGTGCGCCCGGAGCGGAAACGCGCGAGCGAGCGCTCGCGCTGCGCCTGGGTGATCTCGCCGTGGATCGCCTGCGCCAGATAGCCGAGGCCGTTCAACTGCTCCGAGACCGTATCGGCCTCGCGGCGGGTGTTGACGAAGACAATCGCCGACTCTGGCGTCTCCAGGTCGAGGATGCGCGAGAGCACCTCCGCCTTCGCCGGGTAGGGCAGCTCGTAGTAGACCTGGCGCACCCGTGGCGCCACCGCCTCGCGCGCCGCCACACTCACGCGCACCGGGTTGCGCAGATACTGGTCGGCCAGCCGGGCGATGCGCGGCGGGATCGTCGCGGAGAAGAGGGCGCTCTGGCGCTCGTCGGGCAGCGCGCCAAGGATCGCCTCGATGTCTTCCTGGAAGCCCATGTCGAGCATCTCGTCGGCCTCGTCCAGCACTACCATCTTCACCGTGCTGAGGTCGAGCGTCTTGCGGTTGAGATGGTCGAGCAGGCGACCGGGTGTGCCGACTACCACCTGCACGCCACGAGCCAGCGCGCGAAACTGGCGCTCGTAGGGCTGGCCGCCATAGATGGGCAGCGAGACCAGTTCGCGATACTTGCCCAGGTTGTGCATCGCCTCGGAAACCTGGATGCAGAGCTCGCGCGTCGGCACGATGATGAGCGCCTGCGGGGCGAGCTGGTTGACATCCAGCCGCTCGACGATAGGCAGGCCAAAGGCGGCGGTCTTGCCTG
>DASTKI010000180.1:0-9052 GCA_035716045.1 Ktedonobacterales bacterium | reverse complement strand
GCCGCGACGCTTCGCATCACCAGAGCTGATCGCCTCTCCCGACGCTCCAGTTCAGGTCCAGCTGACGCCGCAGCTTCTGACGCAACTAGCCTTCGGATATCGCTCGATCTCCGCGATAGCGCGCGAAGCTTCTCTGGAGCTCTCCCACGAGGCCCTGGCCGCCCTGGCACATCTGTTTCCAACTGGTCACGCATGGATAGCAGGGTCTGATTGGCCCTAAATCGAGGCGAATTTTCCTCTCTTTCACAGGGAGAGGGGGCCAGGGGGCGAGGCCACCGCTACGCCGTCAGCACGGCTTGCCGTCGCGCCGCGACCGCCGCTCGCAGAATCGCCTTCTGCACGTGCAGCCGGTTCTCCGCCTGGACGAAGACCCGCGAGCGTGGCCCGTCCAGCGCCTCGTCGGTGATCTCCTCGCCGCGATGCGCGGGCAGCGGGTGGAGGATGATCGCGCCTGGCGCCGCGTGCGCCAGCAGCGCCGCGTTCACCTGGTAGGGCGCGAAGATCGCACGCCGCGCCTCCGCCTCATGCTCCTGCCCCATGCTGGCCCACACGTCAGTGTAGATCGCGTCCGCGCCGGCCACCGCCTCGGCGGGGTCGCGCAGCAGTGTGACCGAGCCGCCGGAGAGCGCCGCGTCGCGCTGGGCGCTGGCGAGTGCGGCGGGGTCAGGCTCATAGCCAGCGGGCGTGGCGATGCGCACATACATGCCCGCCTTGGCCGCCGCCTGCGCCAGCGAGTGGGCGCAGTTGTTGCCGTCACCGACATACGCCAGCGTTTTGCCCGCCGCGCCGCCAAGCTGCTCCTCGACGGTGAAGACATCCGTCAGGCCCTGGCAGGGGTGGTGACTGTCGGTCAGCCCGTTGATGACTGGGACCGGCGACCAGCGCGCCAGCTCCTCGACCAGCGCATGGCTGAAGGTGCGGATGACGATGGCATGGACATAGCTCCCCAGCACGCGCGCCGCGTCCTTGACCGCCTCACGCTGCCCCAGGCCCACCTCCTGCCAGGAGAGATACAGGCTGTTCGCTCCCAGCTCGCGCGCGGCTACCTCGAACGAGACGCGCGTGCGCAGCGACGGCTTCTCGAAGAGTAGCGCTACCGTGCGCCCGGCCAGCGGCTGTGCGGCGTTCGCCGCCGTTGTGCGCGCCAGCTTCAACAGGCGGGCCTGCATGAACAGGTTCTCCATGTCCTCAGGGCTGATACTGTCCAGCGTGAGCAGATGTGTCAGGTGTGTCTCGCTTGTCATAGTGGGCCTTGCCTCTCATGATGGCTTGCGCGCGCCGCGCCGCATGGACGCCGGGCGCGCCTTACGACGCGGACGCCTCGGCGGGCGCGGGAAGTGTGGGGCCGGCGAGCTGGGCGAGCGCCGCGCCGCCCGCTTCGCCGGAGAGCAGTTGTATCTGGGCCTGCGTCTTGACCGGCAGGCCCCACAGCTTGATGAATCCCAGGGCGGCATTATGGTCGAACTGGTCACCCCGGTCGTAGGTCGCCAGCGCATGCTGGTAGAGCGAGTGCGGCGAGCGGCGGCCCACCACCATCACCTGGCCGCGATGCAGTTTCAACCGCACATCGCCGCTGACGAAGCGCTGCGAGCTGGAGATGAACGCCATCAGGTCGGCGTGCAGGGCCGTAAACCACTGGCCGTTGTAGATCAGCCGCGCGTATTCCCCGGCCAGCAAGTCTTTCACCCGCGCCTGGTCGCGGCTGAGCGCCAGCGACTCCAGCGCCTTGTGCGCCGCGAGCAGCGTGGTCGCGGCGGGCGCTTCATAGACCTCGCGCGACTTGATGCCCACCAGCCGGTTCTCGATCATATCAATGCGCCCGACACCGTGCGCGCCGGCCAGCGCGTTCAGCTTCTGTACAAGCGTCACGGGATCCAGCGTCTCGCCGTCTAGAGCGACCGGGATGCCGCGCTCGATGGTGATCGTCACCTCAGCGGGCGTGGTGGGCGCGCTCTCCGGGCTGACCGTCCAGTCCCAGACACCGGCGGGCGGCTCGGCCCAGGGATCTTCCAGCACGCCAGCCTCGACGCTACGGCCCCAGAGGTTGGCGTCCACGCTGTAGGGACTGGCGCTGGTCGCGGCGACAGGGATGCCATGCTCGGCGGCGTACTCGATCTCGGCGTCGCGCGTCATCCTCCACTCACGCACCGGCGCGATGATCTTCAGGTCGGGCGCCAGCGCCATGATCGAGACATCGAAGCGCACCTGATCGTTGCCCTTGCCCGTGCAGCCGTGAGCCACCGCGACCGCGCCCTCTTGCCGCGCCACATCCACCAGCAGCTTGGCGATCAGCGGGCGGGCCAGCGCCGTCGCCAGCGGATACGTCCCCTCGTAGAGCGCGTTCGCCTGGAGCGCGGGCCAGACGAAGTACTTCAGGAAGTCCTCCCGCGCGTCCACCGTGATCGCCTTGACGGCGCCAATCTGGCGCGCTTTTGCGGCCACCGCGCTGATGTCCTTCTCGTTACCGACATCAATCGTCAGCGCGATGGTATCCAGCCCGTAGGTCTCATTGAGCCAGCGGATCGCCACCGAGGTGTCGAGCCCGCCAGAATACGCCAGTACAACTTTGTCCGCCATGATCGGTCGTTCCCCCCTGCGCGAATCGCGCGTCTGTCGTGTATCGTGATGTGTCGGGATGGCGCTCAGATGCCGAGCGCGATGGACATGTCGGTGATAGCGCCCCGGTCGCCAGTCGAGTGACCGGCGCGCGCGCCTGGCTCTGGCGCTGGCAGGCCGCCGCTGGCCAGCGCGTCGAGCGCGGCGGTAAACGCTTTTTCGCGGCGCACCCACACCTGGCGCTCAGTGGCGATACGTCGCGCCACGCCGTCGAGGTCCAGCGCGCCCGGCGCGCCCTCGTGCGCGCGCTTGCGCAGGCGCGTCATCAGGTCGCCCCGCTCCTGCGCGCCGGGACTCGCCGCCACCTGACGATAGGCGTCGCGGAAGGGGACGCCCTGGGTGACCAGCTCATACGCGTGGTCGGTGGCGAATAGCTCAGCGGAGCAGGCGTCCTCCAGCTTGTCGCGCTGCGGCTTCAGTCCGGCGGCGAAGAGTGTCACGACCTCCAGGCTGGCCGCCGTCAGATGCAGCGCCTCGATCAGCGGCTGCTTTGTCTCCTGGTAGTCCATGTTGTAGCCGGAGGGCAGCCCGGTCAGCGTGTGCAGCGCCTGCGCCTGCATCGCGATGACGGTGTGCGCTCGCGCTCGCACCAGCTCCAGCGCGCTCAGGTTGCGCTTCTGCGGCATGATGCTGCTGCCGTCGCACAGCTCCTCGGGCGCGGTGAAGAAGCCATACTCACTGGTGGTGAAGAGTAGGACATCCTGCGCCCACTTGCTCAGGTCGAGCATGATGAGCGCCAGCGCCTGGATCGTCGCCGCCTCTATCTTGCCGCGCGCGTTGGCCGCCGTCAGCGTGTTGTGGTGGACGGCGCCGAAGCCCAACAGCTTCGCCACGTAGGCGCGGTCGAGTGGCAGCGGCGCGCCATAGGCGGCGGCGGAGCCTAGTGGGCTCTGGTCATTCAGCGCCCAGGCGGCGCTCGCCGCGGTCAGGTCGTCGAGCAGCGCCTCGGCGAAGCTCGATGACCACAGCCCGACCGATGAGAGCATCGCCCGCTGCATGTGGGTGTAGCCCGGCATGGGGACCCACTCATGCGCTCGCGCAAGGTCCGTCAGCGTCTCCGCTAGCGTCAGCGCTCGCGCGACAACGCCCAGTAGCGCGTCTTTAGCGTAGAGCCGCAGGTCCACCAGCGCCTGATCGTTACGCGAGCGCCCGGTATGCAGCCTCTTGCCAGCGTCACCTACGCGCTCTACCAGCAGCCGCTCTACCAGGGTGTGAATGTCTTCTTCTTCGGCGGCGGGAACCAGCGCGCCAGCCTGCGCCTCGGTGAGCAGCGCGCGCAGGGCGGTGTCCAGCGCGGCCCAGTCGCCAGCGGAGAGCAAGCCGACGTGGCGCAGCATGCGCGCGTGCGCCAGCGAGCCGAGGATGTCGTACCGGGCAAGCTCCGCGTCGAGCGCGGCGTTGCGCGCCGCCTCGAAGCGGGCGATGGTCGCTTCGTGGGAATAGCCCTTCGCCCAGAGTGTCGTCGCCATAGGGTTCACTCACCCTTCTCGTCTAGCCACGGCGCTCGCTTGCTATTGAGGTACAAAGCTACCCCGAAGCGCGTTAGCCGCGTTTCTGAAAATTCAGCCACCAGTGTGGATGACCCACGCGCTGGCCTGGATTCAGACCGATTTCAGGGAAGGGATCATGGGCGGCGTCCCACCGGCCTCATCGCCGGAAGAGACATCCTCGTAGCGCGCCCGCGCGCTTCCCGAACTCGCAGTGGAGGGCGGAGGGCAAAAAGGAAAACGCCCCGTCGCCACGCTGCGCAAACTCCATGCAGCATGGGGACGAGGCGTTCTAGACCCCGCGGTGCCACCCCGATTGTCGCTCCGACCACGCCAATTTTGCTGGCATGGGAAACGACCTCTCAGCTGTCCGACTCAGCGTGTGGACTCACCTGGCGTACTTGCGCCTCTGGGATAATCCCGGCGCGTTCTTCCGCCAGCCGCTCCTGAGCGCGTTCGCCGCCATCTCACCATCCCGGGCTTCCACTCTGTCCCGGGTCGCTGTTGGGAAATGCTCGGTTACTGGTCCCAGTCCTCGCGGGCTGTCTGTATCATGTTCGATGCGAATACTGTAGCGCGCGGCGCCGCGTTCTGTCAAATGCAACGGCGGGCGCTGTTACAGGTCCACGTAGACGTTCTTGACTTCGGTGTACAGCTCGATGCCGTACATTCCCAGCTCGCGCCCGATGCCTGACTGCTTGTAGCCGCCGAAGGGCGCCTCGACGTGGATCGAGTGGTTGGTGTTGATCGAGAGCGTCCCCGTGCGCACGCGCCGCGCCGTCCGCAGCGCGCGGCCGATGTCGCGGCTCCAGATCGAGCCGGAGAGGCCGTAGATGCTGTCGTTGGCGATGCGCACCGCGTCGTCTTCAGTGTCGAAGGGGATGATGACCGCCACCGGGCCGAAGATCTCCTCCTGCGCCACCCGCATCCCCGCGTTCACCTCGTCCAGCACGGCGGGCACGAGGAACGAGCCGTTCGCCAGCTCTGGGTCATCTGGCGTGACGCCGCCAGCCAGCAGCCTGCCGCCCTCCTCCTGACCGATGCGCACGTAGTCGCTCACTCGCTCCTTCTGCTGTGGCGAGATGATTGCGCCCACGTCGGTCGCCTTGTCCAGCGGATTGCCCACCTTCAGCCGCTTCGTTCGCTCCACGAAGCGCGCGGTGAACTCCTCGTAGATGCCGCGCTGGACGAGGATGCGCGAGCGCGCGGTGCAGTCCTGCCCGGCATTGCCGAAGATGCCCGGCGCGGCCTGATCGGCGGCTTTCTCCAGATCGGCGTCATCGAAGACGATGTTGGCTGACTTGCCGCCCAGCTCCAGCGAGAGGCGCTTGATGTCGTCCGCCGCCATGCGCATCAGGTCGCGCCCCACCTCGGTCGAGCCGGTGAAAGCGATCTTGTCCACGCGCGGGTGCTTGACCAGCGCCGCGCCGATCACCGGCCCCGACCCCGTCAGCACGTTCACCACACCATCCGGCACGCCCGCTTCCTGGCAGATCGCGACCAGCGCCAGCGCCGTCAACGGAGTCTGCTTCGCGGGCTTAATGATGAGCGAGCAGCCCGACGCCAGCGCGGGCGCGAGCTTCCACCCCGCCATCACGATCGGGAAGTTCCACGGCACGATCTGGCCCGCCACACCCACCGGCTCGCGCAGCGTGAAGTCCAGCCCGGAGCCGTAGACGGGGATCGTCTCGCCGAAGATCTTGGTCGCCGCGCCCGCGTAATACTCGAAGCACATCGCGATGCCCTTGACCTCGGCGAGCGCGTCGCGGATCGTCTTGCCGCAATTCTTCGACTCCAGCGTCGCCAGCTCCGTCGCGCGCTCGCTGATGAGGCTCGCGATCTTCAGCATCACCTTCGCGCGGCGCCCGGCGGGCCAGCGCGGCCAGGGGCCGTCATCGAAGGCGGCGCGCGCGGCGGCCACCGCCCGCTCTACGTCCTCCAGCCCCGCCTCGGCCACCGTCGCCAGCTTCTCGCCAGTCGCCGGATTCACCGTCTCGTATGTGCGCCCGTCGGCGGCGGGAACCCGCTTACCGCCGATCAGCAATTCTTCGGTCGCCAGTGTCGTGGACATCATCGTCACTCCTCGCCGCTATCGCCGTGGCCACAGATGGGCCAGCCGTCGCAATCGCACAATTGTATCCGCTGCGGCTATTATGCCAGCGGCGCCCCACTCGCCACAAGGCGCGACAGGCGCGCGGCGCTACAAACGCGGGTCCACCGGCTCGCTCTCCAGCGCCAGCACACCGAACACCGCCTGATGGGTGCGCCATAGCGGCTCGCGGCGCGTGAAGCGCTCCAGCGCCTCGACGCCTAGCGACAGCTCGCGGATCGCCAGCGCACGCTTAGTCGCCAGCCCGCGCGCGCGCAGCCGCTGGATGTTCTCCGGCGCGTCGTAATCGGGGCCGTAGATGATTCGCAGGTATTCGCGCCCGCGGCACTTCAGTGCGGGCTGCGCCAGCCCACGCGGCCCGCGCGTGAGATACTCCAGCGGTTTGACGACCATGCCCTCGGCGCCGCTGGCGGTCAACCCCTCCCACCAGGCTTCAGCCGCCGCGCACTCCTCAGGGTCCAGCACATTCACTACGCGGTGCTCCGTCGCCATGAAGATCGGGTCGGCCTCCGCCAGCTTCGCCAGCTCGGTCATGTGCCACAGATGGTCGCGGTCTACATGGACGTGGCCCTCCGTCGCCAGCAGATGGAATGGCGCGATGCGCAGGCCGTCCAGGTCGCTCACGTCCCAGCAGTAGCGGCCATACGCTTCCGCATAGCGTGTGATATTCGCGCGGCGCTCCTCCACGCGTTCCGCGAGGGCGCCCAGATCGAGTCCGCGCGCCTGCCCGGAGCTGACCACCTCCAGCGCGGCGGGCAGCGACGCGCCGCCCGCCGCCGCGACGGGCGCGTACTGCTCGCGCAGCAGCCCCAGCGCCTTCGCGCTCCACGGCATGACTTCCGCATCCAGGCAGACCCAATCCGTCTCGAGGCGCTCCCAGAATCCCGACGCTGCGAGCGCCGCCGAAAGACGGGTAATGAGCGCACGGTCCAGCGCGTCGTCCTCGAAGAACCTACGGCCCGTGCGGGTGTAGCAGGCGCCCGGCGCGCTGTCCTCCGGCACGCCGAAGCGCTTGCTCGCGGCGGCAGAATCCCGGCACAGAATGAGTGCGGCGCGGCTGCCCATGTGCTTCTGCTCGCAGACGACGCGCGGCGCGCCCTGTGCGCGATAGTACGCGAACGCTTCTGAGGGATATTCCAGCCACTCAGCGCGCTTCGATGTCTCCGATGGCGACATTGTCGGCGGCAAGTAGATGATCCAGCGCGGATCGGTGGCGAAGCGGCTCATCACCTCCAGCGCCGCCGCTGCCCGGTCCGCCTCGATGATGACGGACCCCGCCAGCCGCGTCGTGATGATCTGCTTGCCCAGCGCGTCCTCGATGCGCAGCAGCGTGTCCACATCCGCGCGTCCCGCATCCGCCGGCGCGGCCGCCCCAGCCAGTGGTCGCATCGGCTCAGCCCACTGGCGCCGCGCGGGCACGCTCACCAGCTCGCGCTCCGGCCAGCGCAGCGCCGTCAGCTTACCGCCGAACACGCAGCCCGTGTCAATGTTGATGGTGCTGTTGAGCCAGGCGGCTTCCGGCGTCGGCGTATGCCCGTAGACGACGGAGGCGCGGCCTCGGTAGTCCGCCGCCCAGTTCGCGCGAATGGGCAAGCCGAACTCGTCCGTCTCGCCGGTCGTCTCACCGTAGAGCGCGAAGTCGCGCACCCGGCCCGACGAACGGCCCTGATACGCCTCCTTCATGCCAGCGTGCGCCACGACCAGTGCGCCGCCGTCGAGGATGTAATGCGAGACGAGGCCATCCACGAAGGCGCGGTAGTCCCGTGTCCACGCGTCGCGCTCCTCCGCCGGCAGCGCCTCGATCTGCGCCAGACTCTCGGCCAACCCATGCGCGATCTGCACATTTCGGCCAGCCAGCTTGCGCCCCAGCTTGACATCGTGATTGCCGGGCGCGCAAAACGCCTGTCCGCCCTCCACCATGCGCCGAACGAGCGTCACCGTCTCGACGACGCCGGGTCCCCTGTCAACCAAATCCCCTACAAAGACAGCTTTGCGCCCGTCCGGATGGCGCATGCCCGTCTCCGCGTCGCGTTGATAGCCGAGCAGCGCCAGCAACTCAATCAACTCGTCGTAGCAGCCGTGGACATCGCCGATGACGTCGAACGGCCCACGCTCGTCTCGCTTATCCGACCACATCCGCTCACGTGAGATGCGGATGGCGTCGGCCGCCTCCGGCGACCGGATGACGGTGACCTGGCGGAATCCTTCGCGTGCCAGCCCTTTCAGGCCCCGCCGCAAGTCCTGCATGTGCCGCTGGATGACGCGCTCGCTGAGCCGACGGTCAGGCCGCGCCTGGTTGCGCTCGCGCAGGATGCGCTCATTCAGATCGAAGACGATGGCGATGGGGAAGACATCGTGCTCTCGCGCCAGCCGCACGATCGAGACGCGGTCCTGCGGCTTGACGCTTGTCGCGTCCACCACGACGAGTTTACCCAGCTTCAGCCGCTGCCCGGCGACGTAGTGCAGTGCCTCGAACGCCGCGCCGGTCACACTCTGATCGTTGGGATCATCGCCCACCATCGCCCGGTATTGGTCGGAACTGAGCACCTCGGTGGGCGCGAAGTGGCGCGCCGCGAACGTGCTCTTGCCTGAGCTGGTAGGACCGATCAACGCAATCAGGCAAAGTTGCGGGACAGAGATCACGCGCTCCGAGCCGCTGACTGGCTCCGTTTCGGATTCTGGCTTCTCAGCCTCTTCGCTCGTCTCTTCACTCACGATGTCGCCTGCCTCACCGTCTCATTTCCCGCCGCCACAAGCGTGTCCGCCGCATCTGCGTCACGGTCGAAGATGACCATCTGTGAAGGTGCGCCGATGTCTGGCTCTTCCGGGCCGATGCCCT
>DASTKI010000179.1:0-6428 GCA_035716045.1 Ktedonobacterales bacterium | reverse complement strand
GAAGCACATCCCCCAGCGCACTTGCATCGCCTGCAAGCAGGTACGGCCCAAGCGCGAGCTGATCCGTGTCGTGCGCTCGCCCGATGGCCATATCACGCTCGACCCCACCAGCAAGAAGTCGGGGCGCGGCGCGTACGTCTGTGCGCGCCGGTCCTGCTGGGATATCGCGCTCAAGAAGGGTAAGCTAGAGCGGGAGTTCGAGACGGCGCTCTCCCCTGAAGACCGCGCCGCCCTCGACGAGTATTACGCCAGCCTGCCCCCTGAGCCGGCGCCAGCTCCCGCGCCGACCAAAGCCGCCGCGCGCGCTACGAAGGCGCCCTCCAAACAAACCGGAGCGGCTCAGGATTAACGCCATCTAAGACGTCGCCACGGGTAGTCATGCCTGCTATCACTGATTGACAGCCTGCGAAATGTCAGGTTACAATCGCCCCTGCCGGCGGCACGGAGCCCCGGCGTCATGGTTTCCGGTGCAGCACGGTATATCACCGGACGATAGACGATATAGGGGGCGACAGTTGATGGAGGGTCCAGCGGGCTCAGGCCCACGCGCGCATGTGCTGGTGTATCGTGGACGCGGCGCCATGCCAATGGAGGGCCTGACCCATGCGCGCAGCCGCGCGGTATTTCGCGGCCAAACTGAATATGGGCGTACGGCCAACCTGATCGTGTACACCGATGGCTCGGCCAACGGGAACGCCACCGCGCAGGCGATTCTTCAGTCCGCCGAGGCCGACTATCAAGCTACGCAAGCATGGTTCGGTGGTATCAGCCTGCCGCCCGGCCATGATGGCGACGATCAGTCCACGCCGCGCACCGCCACTCCCGTGCAGGTACTCATGGATGCGCAGGCTGGCGGCGCGTATCACTTCGGCTGCGACGCCACCGACATCTACTGCGAGCCCGATCCCAACTTTGGCAGCGGTTTCATGGTCGCCGAGTTGGTCGAAATCTTCGAGGCCGCCGTCAGCAACGGATGGCAGTGCGGCCAGACCAACGGCGAGGCGCTGTCCCGCGTTCTAGCTACCGAGCGCAACGGCAATATCGCGCAGCTTCAGGTGCAGACCGGCCAGGCGTGGTGGGCCAATGGCGCCCAGGACTATGTGACCACCAACAACGCCAGTGACCAGGATGAGAACAGCAACGGCTGCGGCCCGCTGTTCCTCTACTACCTTCATAGCCAGCTCGGCTACGACTGGCGGACAATCGTCGCCACGGGCGGCTCCACGCTCGGCGAAACCTATCAGAAGCTTACGGGAAACAGTCCCGCCCAGGGCTTCCAGGACTTCATGAGCCACCTCTCTACACTCGCGTCTGGCGGCGCCTTGCAGCTTCCGCCGAGCGGCAACCCATTCCCGATTGGCGCCACCTCGCAACCACCCGCCGGCAGCGGCAGCGCGCCCACTGGCGCGGGGTCCGACGGTAGCGGTGTAACGTTGCCTGCTCCGTCTGGCCGCGGCATGGGCGGCGCCATCGCAGTGCTGATTCTGCTGATCATCGTTGTCATCCTCTTCGTCGTCCTCAACGCGCTGGGCATCGTCCCCTTCTAGAGGGCGGCCAGTCTGAGCGAACCCAGTCTGAGCGAACGAGGAATACAGACATGCGCGAGCGTGTGCGGCATGGCAGAGATCATGCCGCACGCGCTCGCTTCAGCATCTCATCAGCATCTCAGGCCGCGCATCGCGCCACGGCAGGCGACCCGCAGCCCGAGCCCTAGGCGCGGGAGCCACCAACGCGGCTAGCTGCCCGCCACCATCCGCGTGATGATGAACGCGAACACAGCGCCTACCGCCGTCAGCGCTACCGTTCCTGCCGAGCTCTGCTTGCTATGCGCCGCTGGCAGGATATCGCTTGCGCCTATGTAGAGCAGGAATCCCGCGAAGAACCCCAGATACACAGGCAGCGCGAGGCCCTGAATGGTGAACAGGAACGTCGAGAGCGTGCCCAAGATAGGCGCGATGGCGTCCATAGCTAGTAGCACGAGCGCCCGCCGCGACGTGTTGTGGTTCACCAGCATCAGCGTAACTGTATTCAGCCCATCAGTCAGGTCGTGTCCGATGACGGCGATCGCCACCACCAGCCCCGCTGTCGCGCTCACCTGAAATCCCAGGCCAATGCCGACGCCATCGAGAAAGCTGTGCCCCGTCAACGCCAGCGCCGACAGCACGCCCACCGTCGGGTGCCCCGGCGCGTGGCCCTCGAAATCGGCCTCATGCGCGCCATGGTGGATCAGCGACAGCTTCTCAACGGAGTAGAATCCCAAATAACCCACCAGCAGCGCCACCATCGGGATAACTGGATCGAGGCCAGTGAGCTGCGCCTGCTGGAAGATCTCCGGCAGCAGATCGAAGGCGACGAGGGCGATCAAGACACCCGCCGTGAACCCCATCACATAGCGCAACTTGTCGCGCAGCCGCAGCGCCAGCAGGCCACCAAGTATGGTCGAGAAGAAGCTGGCGACGGAAAACAGGAGCGGTGTCATCCCTCAGCCCCTATCTGGCCCCGGCACGCGGCGCACAGCCCACGTAGCGACACCTCGTGGCGCTCGATCAGCGCGCCGGTCGCCGCCTCAAGCTCCTCCAGCGCCCGCTCGAGCGCGTCGGACGTCACCTCCAATGTCACGTAGCAGCTGCGGCAGGTGAAGTGGTGATGGTGCTCCAGGCTGGCGCAGAGCGCATAGCGCTTTCCGCGCGTCTCACCCGCGCCGTCCGCGCCGGACACATGCGAATCGCGCTCCGCCATCGGGTCCGCCAGCTCGCTGACGAGCCCAAGCTGGACGAGCAAGGTCAGCGCGCGGTAGGTCGAGGCGACGCTGGCTCCCGCGTGCGCCGCCACCTCCTGCGCGGTCAGCGGCGCGCCCGCCTTACGCAGCGCACCCAGTACGCGCCGCCGCGGCTCTGTGATCTTGTAGCCGGCATGGCTGAGCCGGTCCAACATGGTCGTATCTCCCGAAATCAATGAGAACATTCTCAATGAGAACATTCTCATTATAGAGCCAGTGGGTGGCCGAGCGCAAGCCCCCTTCCCCACCGTGCGGTATGCTCTTGGAGGACGCCCTGACCGCGTGAGCGCGAGTGAAGCGATAGGGAGAGCGAGCGAGGCGCGAGACATGGATAAACAGATGGCGCTGGACGTGCGCGACGCCCGGACCGAGGACCGTGACGCGGTCGTCGCGTTTTGCGCGCGAACCTGGGGCGACGACGGCGACTACATCTCCGATGTATGGGACGCCTGGTTCGCGGATACGGCGGGCGCTGTGCTGGTTGGCGTCGAGAACGGAATGCCAGTGGCCCTGAGCCACGTGAGCATGATAGCGACCGAAGAGGCCTGGATCGAAGGGCTGCGTGTCGCGCCAGAGGCGCGCCGCCAGGGTATCGGTCGCGCGATGGTATCCCGCTCGCTGGTTCGCGCGCGCGAGATGGGAGCCTCTGTCGCCCGCATGTTCACGAGCGCGGCGAATATCGCGTCACAGCGGCTCTTCGCGGACTTTGGCTTCACCAGGATCGCCGAGCTAGCGTGGTATACCGCCGACGTCCTACCGACCGACCCCGAGGAGGCCGCTCACGCCGCGCGGCCACGCACCGCCGCCGAACTGGAGACTTCCATCGCCGAAACCACGCGCGACACTACCGTGGGAGCGCTGCCGACTGGCGCGCGCCTGCGCGCACCCGGCCCCGCCGACTTTGACCGGCTGTGGGCCTGGCTGGAGCAATCCAACCTGACGCCTTTCAATGGCGGCGTCGAGATCCACCACTGGGCTGGCCGGGGCGTCACCGAGCCCGCCGTGCGCGAGTATCTGGCAGCGGGCGCCATCATCGAGCTGGAGGAGTGGGGCGCGACGCAGGCGCTCGCCATTGTCACCGAAGACCACGCCGACCACCCTGAGCTGGAGGTACGCTACATTGATGGTCTCTCCGACGCTATCGGGCGTCTGGCGCTGCTCCTGCGTAGCGAGGCATACCAGCGCGAGCTGGAGCGGGTCTGGCTGTGGCTGCCCGACCTGCTCATCCTGCGCGATGCGATGAACGGCGCGGGCTACGTCCGTGGCGAGGAGAACCCGATGTGGGTCTACGCTCGCGAGCTATAAGCCATAGCGCGTCACTTGCCGAAGAAGCGCTGCGTGAAGGTGGCGATGAAGCTGATCTCGATCAGCAGACCCGCCAGCGCCTCGCCCGCCGCTACCGCGGTCAGCGGATCATCCAGCGGGATGCCGCCGGGGAAGAACCCTCGCCCATGAAACGAGGTGACGCTGAATACCAGCGCCCCCAGCGGCGAGAGATGGACGCCCGCCCCAGGCCCCAATGTGAAGTACGCCGCCGCAAAGCTGAGAATCACCAGCAGATAGGCGACCAGGCTACGCGCGGGACGGTAGCCATAGCCCGCCAGCGCGTCCAGGAAGAGCGAGAAGAGCCACGCGCCCGCCCGGTATTCCCGCAGCAGCGCGCGCCGCTGCAAGACCTGCGCGCGGTAGGCGTAGACGCCCGCCTCCTCATCCAGCCCTTGCGCTCGCAGCGCCACGGCGAGCTGCCGGTTGGCGCGAACCGCCGCCTCCAACTCCTCCTCGCGTGTCGCGCGGTCCTTACGCTTGCCCTCGGGCGTCACCGCCATGCGAGCGGCGCGCTCATCTCCCAAGATAATCGGCGCCGGGCGGCGCTGGAGCAGCCGCGAACGTCTGGGTGACCAGGGAACCACCGCTAGATTCGCCCCACCCCACTGGAGGTCGGCGACGCGCGGATATCCCAGCTTCACATCGCCCAGCGCGGCCCGCCGCAGGTTGGTCGCGGTATCGAAGTATGCGCCACGCAGGTCCGCAGGCTCCAGCGCAGACGGGCGCGCCAACAACTCCTCACGATAGCGCAGCCGCGCGAGCCGCTCGTACTCGTCTGGCGGCAGCGTCAGGCCGTCCAGCCGGGCGTCGAAGAGATTGGTTCCCTCCAGGCGCGCCGCCCGCAGCTCAGCGCCGTGCAGGATGGCCTCCTCAAGGTGCGCATGCTCCAGGCTCGCCCGCAGCAGCAACGTGAGGCGGAACGACGCCCGCCGCAGATATGCGCCCGTAAACACAGTCTGGCGGCACGCCGCGCCGTCCAGCCGCGCCCCGCCCATCTGCGCATTATTGAATCGCGCCTGGTCCAGGTTCGCCCCATCCAGAATCGCGCCGTCCAGCCGCGCACGCTCGAAGCGCCCTGAGATAGCGCGGCACTCAGCCATATTCGCGCGCCGGAAGTCCGCCTCTGTCGCGTCCACGTCCCGCAAGTCCGCCTTCTGCAGCCGCGCTTCCCGCAGGCTGGCGCGCGCCAGTGACACCCTGGTCAAGGTGGCCTGCCGCAGATCAGCGGAGTCCAGTCTCGCCCGCTCCAGATGGGCGGCATGCAGCGACGCGCCGCGCACGTCGGCGCGCTCCAGCCGCGCGCCGTCCAGGTGAACCGCCGCCGCCTCAATTTGGCGCTCATCGCCGCCATACTGGCCGCCTACCATCCCGGCGAGAGGCAAGCCGCGCAGGTCGGCGCCCGAAAGCAGCGCGCCACGCAGATCGAGCCCCGCCCGTTCACGCTGCCCCTCGTCATCCCACGCTATGGGTCCTGCGCCATCACCCAGTGTCGCCAGCAGCCACTCCATATCGGCGCGGGTCAGCCGCTCGCCGCCGAATGGATAGACCCCACGCGCGATATTCGGTGCGATGGCGCGACGCTGAGCGAGGTAGCTCTGGCGCTCGGCGCCAATCTCCGACTCCAGACGCCACGACTGACCCAGCGCCTTCCAGCGCGCGCGGGCGTCCGACCGCGCGGCATGCGGGTCCGGCGCTGGCCTGGATACTATCTCATCCGGGTCAGCGCCGGAGGCCTCACCGCTGGCATGTGGCGCGATGTCCCCGCTGTCCATGCCGTCTCACCCTCCGCCATCTGGACGCTTCGCGGCGCACACGCTACTTCTTCTTGGCCTTTGGCTTCTCGGCGTGCGCGGTATCCGCCCTGGCAGGTTGAGTGGCGCTGGCCTTGCCTGGCGCAACGGGCGCTAGCTCCTCCGGCAGGTCATAGACGCCTTCGAACTTGCGCGTCAGATACTCCGCGAAGTAGGCTGGGTCGGGCTGCTCACCTGTGACGATGCGGAGCAGCGTCTCCGGCTCATACGTCTTGCCATACTGATACATCCGCTTGCGCAGCCAGTCGAGCGCGAACGCCGTATCACCCGATGTCAGCCGCGCATCCATGTCGGGGTACGCTCGCTGGAGCGCGGCGTAGATTTGCGCCGCATACAGATTACCCAGCGTATAGGTCGGGAAGTAGCCGAAGCCGCTAGCCCAGTGGACGTCCTGCAATATGCCGTCGCTGTCCGTTGGCGGTTCGATGCCCAGATAGTCCTTGTACTTCTGGTTCCACATGCCCGGTAGCGACTCGATGGCGACCTCACCATTCACCATCGCCTTCTCCATC
>DASTKI010000178.1:0-16738 GCA_035716045.1 Ktedonobacterales bacterium | reverse complement strand
ATGAAAGGTGGTAGGTTGCCCCATTCGGGTTCGGATGGCTCTTCGCTCGCTTGCAGCTCCCCATCCACGTTTCGCCGCTCTCCGCGCCCTTCGTCGGCTCCTGGCCCCTAGGCATCCACCCCACGCCCTGCTCCGCTTGGCTATCCCTCCTACGCTCCTCCATCTCACGATAGAGGCGCCCAGGTGTTCGCCATGCGTATGTGCGCGTCAAGCCCGCTGGTAGCTCAGCGGGCGCTTCTCACACGCGCACGCAATTCATCCCTTCGCAAGCAAACTCGCTCGCTACGGCAAAATTGAAGCAGTAGTCACGATGCGCTCAATGCTCGTCAGGTGCGCATCGTGCACTCTCATCACAATATGCGGTTGTTCAAGGAACGTCTCGCCATACTCCCGGCTTGCGCCGAGCGGCGATGGGTTGGCCTCCGAAGGGGTCGCTGCGTTGGTATCGTGTACCAGCCGCATTGAACGCCCGTCTCGGAGGCGCTCGTCTATCATGCCACATGCCATACGTGGTGTCAAGATGCGCGAGGCCCGTTCCCGAAAACTCGCATGTGACAGCGCCTACCCAAAAGGCCCGGCCCAGGTGGGGCGCCAGCGATGTTCTGGCGATGCGATACGGTCGAGTCCAAGCGGTTCGGCGCTTACCACGCTTGCCACGGACAAGCCCCACATGGACAAGCCCCACATGGCGGGCGCTCAGTCGAGACCGCGAATATCGCGTGAGGCGAGCCCGATGAGCGTCAGCGCGAAGTTGAGCGCGCCACCAGCGATGAACACCCAGGCCGGTCCTATAGCGTCGGTGGCCGCGCCAACGACCACCAGGCCGACCGGCTGGAGCAATAGCGAGCCCATCCAATCCACGCTGCTCACACGGCCAAGCTTCTCTATCGGTACCAGCTCCTGCAAAGTAGTGATCCAGACGATCTCAAAGACGCCGTTCCCCGCGCCAATCAAGACGCCAGCCATCAGCGGCAGCCATGGCGCGAGCTGGCGCGCGATGGGTAGGCCGAAGCCAATCTCGGCGATGTATACCAGCAGCAGGCTCAAATACGCCAGGAGCCCTCGCCGCCGCATGCGTCCGATCTGGCCCATGATGAGCGCCGCCGCGATCGAGCCGACCGCTGTGGCGGAGAGGGTAGCGCCGAGCAGCCAGACGCCCTGATCATAGGTGTCGTGAATCAGCTTGGGCAGCGCCACTTGCAGTGGGGCCATGCCGACATTGCCTAGCGAGGCCAGCGCGATGGTGAGCCAGAGCCATGTCGAGCCGGTGATGTAGCCGATGCCCTCGCGGATATCCGCCAGCATGCCGGCCGGGCCTTTCGCCGGGCGCGCGGGAGTAGGGACCTCGATCTCGGCTGTCGCCACCCCAGGCGCAGGCGCATCCGCCTGTGCGCGTACGGCCCATACAGCTTCGCTCCCCTCGCGGCCCTCATCCAGGGTGGGCATAACCGGCGCGATCCCAGGGCGGCGATCCACCTGGCCCATCATGACCAGGCACACCGCAGAGGCGATGAAGGTGAGACCGTCGAAGGCGAAGGCCAGCGAAGGGGAGGATAGCCCAACCAGCGCGGCTCCGATCGCGGGGCCAAGCAGCGTGCTGACGTTGCGGCTGAGGCTGGTGAGCGCGTTGGCCGAGGGCAAATCATCAGGCGGCACGAGCTCTGGCGGGATGGATTGATAGGCCGGGCGAAAGAACGCCTCCGCCAGCCCGAAGAGGAACGCCAGCGCGAGCAAATGCCAGAACTGGAGTAGTCGAGCCATCCCCAGCCCAGCGACCACCAGCGTCACGGCGGCCCGCCCACCATCAGACCAGAGCAGCGTCAACCGCCGCGGCAGGCGGTCGGCGACCACGCCGCCAATCAGCATGAACAGCACGATCGGCGTCGTCTCGGCGACCAAAACCAGCCCCATCGCGGTCCCAGATCCGGTGAGCGTCAGCACCTGCCAGGCGAGCGCCGTGAAGAACGCGCCATCGCCCAGGGCGGAGATTGTCTGCCCGTTCCAGAGTAGAGCGAAGCGCCGCGAGCGCAGCGCCCGTGCGAAGGTCAGGCGGCGTATGATCGCCGAGAACATAGATCAGTCTTTCCATCCACGAGACAGAACCGCAGACGGGCCGCATGCGTATCACACTACGTGAGGCGCCGACCGGTCGTGCGACAGCCTATCGCGCCATGCGTCCGGTAGGAGAGCCGCCCGCCAAGTATCGCATACGCTTCAGAGAGGGCCGCTCCGCGCTGCTCGATTTCACCACCAAGTGTGAATGCTGCTCTATTGCATAGAGAGGCTATGTCATGTCGAGTGCAAATGTTGTAGCTTTCTGTAATGAGGGCGCGATGGGCGTATCTGGCGCGGATTAATGAACGATGGGGCGGCGCCGATGAGAAATGTGACCTGCGTCACTTGACTTGCATGCTGACGGGAATCTACAATGACATCGCAGGGCTGATGCGTTGGGACTAATTAGCCGGGAATAGGTGGGTGGAAACGTGGTCAGCTCTGCCCAGCCCTGGCTGGGTTGGATTCGGGTACTGGCGAGCGCTGAAACAGGCTGCCCATGACACCGATTCCCAATTTCCTCGCGGGTGAGCGCGACAGAGGGGACGACCAGCGCGATGACACGCCGTCCGCGCCGTCCGCGCCTGGTCGAGGCTCTTTGGACGCCAGCGACGCCAGCGCGCGCGACTCGGCGGCGCGGCTGACCATCCTGCTCGTCGAGGATGACTCCGCCCTGACCGAGCCATGGAGTGGCAGCTTGCGCTTCGCGGGCTATGAATGTGAGATTGCGCCAGATGCGCCCACGGCGCTCGCGATCCTCGCGGATGAGACGCAGCGCATCGCGATCATGATCGCCGATCTGGATCTGGCAGGGAGCGATGGCGCCGCACTCATTCGCACAGCGCGCGACATGCCGCGCTATTCCACGCTGCCGGTCATCATCACCTCCGGCGACGAGACGCAGAGCGCATACGAGCGGGCCTGCCACGCAGGAATGGACGCTTACCTGGTCAAGCCCGTCGCTACCCCAACGCTCTTGCGGACCATCGCGCGATGGACACGCGCGAAATCTGGATAATCTGGGCGTGACGGCGCCCGCCGCCCATCTCTCCCCCATGGCTGGACGCAAGCGCGAATCCAGAATATCCTGTCTTCTGAGACATCATCCGTCGTGTACGGGAAGACGTTGGTTTTCCTGTCAACCCCACTCACGCCCGCATTCCCTGCCAGACCACGACCATACGCCCATCGTAAGAGCCTACGCCGCCAGCGGCGGAATGGATGTGACGCCAGGACCACGCCGGAATGTCCCCAGACAGACGCCCAGAACCGCGCCGCTCGCCCTGCGTGAGGGTGAGCGCGTTCCCATGACCAGCGCGCCACTTCACGCGGCGTGGCGCCAGCTGCATTACGCAGCGTGAACGAGAGGACTGTTAATGGCAGAGGTACGTGTCAGTACGCGCGATGTCCAGCAATTCGAGGGCGACGCGCTGGCGGTTGGGGTATTTTCTGGCGAGACAGCGCTGCAAGGGCCAGCCGCTGCGCTCGATGAGGCGCTGGCCGGGGTCATCGCCGAACTGATCGCCAGCGGCGAGGTCTCTGGCGCGGCGGACGAGATCACGCTGCTGCATACCCTCGGCAAGATCGAGCCCGCGCGTGTCGCCATCATTGGACTGGGCGCGCGCGACAAGTTCACCGTGGACCGGGTGCGCCGCGCGGCCTCACAGGCCTGCCGCGCGCTGCGGACAGCGGGCGCAAAGCGCGTCGGCCTGGCGCTGGCCTGGGCGGAGTCGGGCGTCAACCTCGCGCTGGCCGCGCGCGCCGCGACTGAAGGCGCGGTGCTGGGCCTCTATGAGTTCACTAACTACAAGAACAACAGCGCCAACGGGGCCAACGCCGCCAACGCGGCGAACGGCCAGAACGGCAAGCCGAAGAAGGCCATCGAGACGATCACCATCCTCGGCAAGGGGCGCGAGCCGGCGCTGCGCGCCGCCGTGGCGCGCGGGCGCATCCTGGCCGAGTCCGCCAACTTCGCCCGCGACCTGGGCAATGAGCCGCCCAACACCCTCACCCCGACCGAGATGGGCGAGCGCGCCCGCCGCATGGCCGCCGAGGTTGGCCTGGAGTGCGAAGTCCACGACAAGGCCTGGATTCGCAAGCAGGAGATGGGCGCGCTGCTGGGCGTCAATCAGGGCAGCGTCGAGGAGCCGCGCTTCATCGTGCTGCGCTACAACGGCGGCTCGAAGCGCGCGCCCGCGATAGCCCTGGTCGGCAAGGGCATCACCTTCGACTCTGGCGGCCTCTCGCTCAAGCCCAACGATGGCATGGTCGGCATGAAGATGGATATGTGCGGCGGCGCGGCGGTGCTGGGCGCGATGCGCGCCATCGCGCTGCTCAAGCCCGCCATCAGCGTCGTCGGCATCGTCCCCGCTACGGAAAACATGCCCAGCGGCTCATCCTACCGCCCCGGCGACATCCTGCGCGCCTCCAACGGCAAGACGATCGAGATCAACAACACCGACGCCGAGGGGCGGCTGATCCTCGCCGACGGCATCAGCTACGCGGTCAAGCACGGCTATACCCCGATCGTGGACGCGGCGACGCTGACTGGCGCCATCGGCATCTCTCTAGGGCGGCTTCGCGCGGGCCTCTTCAGCAACAATGAGGACATCACCCGCTCAGTGGAGCAGGCGGCGGCGTCTTCGGGCGAGCGCGTCTGGGCGATGCCAATGGACGACGAGTATGACCAGTTGATTCGCAGCGAGATCGCCGACGTGAAGCAGACCGGCGGGCGGCTGGCCGGCTCGATCGCCGCCGCCAAGGTCCTGAGCAACTTCGCCGGCGACACGCCCTGGGCGCACCTCGACATCGCCTATACCGCCGTGCGCGACACACGCGACGTGGAGGGCGAGGCGGGCGCTACTGGCTATGGCGTGCGCCTCTTCACCGAGCTGGCCTTCCTGCTGGCGGGCCGCAAGGGCGAGTAGTCCCCAGCCGCGTCTCCTTCCACGCGCCCGCTGCGGTCCACTGTGATCCGGCGGGCGCGCGATTGTGCAGAACGCCACACGCCAGGTGGTGGCGGGTATGGCATAATGGCGCCAACGAGCCGCCGGTAACGGGCGTCCCATCATGCGGTAAGGTGGTCCCGATGTATCCATGGCTGCGCATTGGCCCGGTGTATCTCTCTACCTATTCCCTCTGCTTTCTCGCCGCGTTCCTCATCGGAGGCTATCTCGTCTACCGCGAGGCGCAGCGCCGCGAGCGCGCGACCGAAGACATGCTCTATGTGGCGCTTGGCGTGCTGGTCGGCGGCGTCATTGGTTGCAAGGTCAGCATGCTCATTTTCCTGGGTCCGCAAACGTTCATGCGCGACCTGCCAGAGTTGTGGTACAGCGGCCAGGCGTGGACAGGCGGCTTCTTTGGGGGCTACGCGGGCGTGCTCATCGTCAAGCGGGCGCGCCGCATCACCTACGCGACGGGTGATGTGTTCGCGCTCGCCCTCCCAGTCGCTCAGGCTATTGGCCGCCTCGGTAATCTGCTTGGTGGCGACCCATTCGGCCTGCCAACCAGCCTGCCCTGGGGCATCGTCCAGCAGGGCGTGCGCCGCCAGCCATCCGCGCTCTATGAGCTCGTCCTCGATCTCGCCCTCTTCGCCGCACTCTATGCGCTGCGCGATCGCATGCCGCAGGCGGGCGACCTGTTCAAGCTCTATGTGCTCGGCTATTGCAGCCTGCGGTTCATGGTGGATTTCTCGCGCGCCGACCCGCATGTGCTCGGGGGCCTGACCATGGTGCAGGTCCTCTACGCCTTCGCCATCGCGCAGTTCGGCTATTCCCTGCTCAGGTCGTACCTGAAAGCGCGGACGCGCGCCGCCACGGTCCCCATCTCACCGCCCGCGCTCATCGCCGATTCCCCTGCATCCATCTAACCACCGCCAGATTGCGTCCCCTCTGCGACAGGAGGCCCGCGCATGTCTACCGATGGCCACTCAGAGGAATCGTTCGCGGTTCCACCTCCTCCTCCGCCACCACCGTCCGGCTCGACGCCACCTGGCCTGCCGCCACTCTACCCCACGCCGCCCGGCTCGACGCCACCTAGACCGCCGGCCCCGCGGAGTGACTTCTTCCTGGGACTGTTCATTGGCGCCATTCCCCTCATCTTCGCGATGATCGGACTGGGCGGCGTCTTCAACTTGGCAAGCGGCCTGGGCAACTTACTCGCCGTTGGGGGAATCCTGTACCTGGTTGCCTGGGTGCTGTGCATCATCCTGATCATCGTCGGTCGCACGCGCCAGGTCGGGATCGGCATGCTCACGTCGCTGCTTTCCAGCCCCGTCATCTTCTTTATCAGCTGCGTGGCCGTTCTCACTCATCCCTTCCCTGCTGGCGGGACGAGCACGTAGGCGCAGCGGGACTAGAGGAAACCGGGCGTGGCAGACATCACACGTCCATTCTTGGTGTCGTTGGTATCGTTGACGCCGAACCGCGCCGCTCTCGTCGGCGCTATCGAGAGGAGAGGCGAACCATGCGCAAGCGTTCAACCCGCGCGGGAGCGCCCGTCGCGCCAGAGCAGATCGCGGCCAAGACGGATGAGATGGCTGTTGAGCGCCGCGACCGCCCCTACATCTACCACAACTTCACCAATAGCCTGTGTCCCAAGTGCCTGCGGGTTATTCAGGCGAAAATCCTGATCCAGGATAACAAGGTCTACATGTACAAGACGTGCCCGGAGCACGGCGCCATGAAGACGCTGATGTCATCGGACGCGAAGTACTATCTCAGCCAGGCCCAGTTCAACAAGCCTGGCACGCTGCCGCGCCACTTCCAGACGAAGGTAGAGCAAGGCTGCCCACTCGATTGCGGCCTCTGCACCGATCATGAGCAGCACACTTGCCTGGCGCTCATCGAGATCACTGAGGCCTGTAACCTCCGCTGCCCCACCTGCTTCGCTGACTCTGATGTCGGGAAATACTACTCTCTGGCCGAGGTGGAGGGCATGCTCGACACCGTTGTGAACAACGATGGCTATGCCGATGTCGTCCAGATCAGCGGCGGAGAGCCGACCATCCATCCCCAGATCATCGAAATCCTGGAGCTGGCGAAGAGCAAGCGCATCAAGGCGCTGATGATCAACACCAATGGCGTACGCATCGCGCGCGACGAAGAGTTCGTCCGGCGACTAGCGGAGTTCCGCGGCAACTTCGAGGTCTATCTCCAGTTCGATGGGTTCCGCGAGGACACCTACCGGACAATTCGTGGCGTTGACTTGCGCTCAGTCAAAGAACAAGCCATTGCCAACCTGACGAAATATGAGATCCCTATCAATCTCACCGCGACCATCCAGCGCGGAGTGAATGAGGACGAGGTAGGGGCAATCGTCAAATTCGGCCTGGCGCAGAAGATGGTGCGCGGTATCACCTTTCAGCCCATTACCAATGTCGGGCGACACGAAGCGTTCGACCCGCTCGACCGCACCACAATCCCGGATGTTATCCACGCCGTCGAGGCGCAGACCAGCGGCTTGTTCCAGGCCAGCGATTTCGTGCCGCTCCCCTGCCACAGCGACTGCATCAGCGTCACCTACGCCTATACCAAGGGCGCCAAGGTGAAGCCGCTGCCCCGCTATGTGGACGTGCGCCAGTACCTCGATGTCATCGGCAACCAGATCAATTTCCGGGTGGATGACATGAAAGGCGTCGTCGGCTCGGCGCTGATGCGGCTGTGGTCGGCCTCCGCTCCATTATCAACCCTCAACACGCTCTACGATTTCAGCTGCTGCTTGCCAGTAGCGCCAGGAATGCTCACCCAAAAAGAGCATGGAACGCTACTCTACGAGAATATGTTTCGCATCGTGATCATGTACTTCATGGACGCCTGGACCTTCGATGTGCGCTCAGCCAAGAAATGCTGCGTGCACAACGTGCTGCCGGATGGGAAGATCATCCCGTTCTGCTCCTATAACACGCTCCACCGGCCCAAGTACATGACCAAGACGCGCGACCTCGTCACGCAGCACGCAGCGAAAACATCGGCGTCAACTAGCCCGCGCTCGCCTGACGCGCGGCCGCGGCAGGCGGATGAAGTGGATATCCCATGACCAATCTGGCCCCGGCGGCGTTGCCCTGGCAGGGGCTCGCCTTCTTTCCGGCCCTATTTGTCTTCATCGGGGTGATGGTCTTCAGCACCGCGACGCTTGCCTTCTATCTCAAGCAGCGCCTCTCGCTCGCCCGACTGCGAACGGTCTTCACGACGCATGCGGGCGTCAGGGGCAACGTGTTCGCCGCCCTGCTTGGAGCCGCCACACCGTTCTGCACCTGCACCGCGTTGCCGCTCTTCCTGGGGATGCTGGAGGTGGATGTCCCGCTGGGGCCAGCGACATCCTTCCTGCTCGCATCACCAACAATCAACCTGGGCGCGGTTGTGCTGCTCTTCGTCGTCTTCGGCTGGCGCATCGCTCTCTTCTATCTCGTGGTCTGCGTCAGCGCGGCGGTGATCGTCGGCTGGCTGCTAGGGCGCACACGGCGCGAGGACGCCCTGCGCGACTATCTCTGGTTCGAGGAGGACGAGCCAGCCAAGACAACGACGAGCGCGGCGCTGAGACGCGCGGCCAGCCTCGGAGGGCAGATCACCCGGAAGTTTCTCCCCTGGCTGGCGCTGGCGACCGCCGCGGGTCTACTGATTGACTGGCTCATCCCAACCTCGATGTTGGCGCGCCTGGGCGCAGTGGCGATCATCCTGGCTATCCCGCTCGCCGCCGCGCTGGGCGGCCTGATCTACGCCGACATCCTGCTGCTGATACCCCTGGGCTACGCGCTCATCCAGCATGGCGCGCCAACCGCTGTCGTTCTGACCTTCATGATCGCCGCCTCGGGGCTCAGCCTGCCCGAGATCGCAGCCCTTACGCGCATCATGAAACTCCGCGCTGTACTGTATTTCACCGGCGCGACCCTGCTATGCTACGCCGTCCTGGGCTATGGCTTCCTGCTCCTCTGAGCCACGCGAACCACAAAGAGACCACACGTCTCACTCAATTCGTAACTATACCGCTCGCTCGGTGTCGTTTTGGTAGGAGCCCGTTCGACATGCAGGTGAGGATGGGCGAACGGACCTATCCCCAATGACGACTCAGGAGCGATCGAGCGCGATCGTGAGGAGGTTCAGGCATGCGATACGCATTGCTGATCTACACCGATGAGGCCCAGGATGCGCAGGCGACCAAAGAGGACTGGGATGCGATGACGGCCGCCTATAACGCCTTTGGCGAGCAGTTCAAGGAGCAGATCCAGGGCGGCGAGGCGCTAATGCCCACATCGTCGGCGACGACGGTGCGCGTACGCGACGGCAAGGCCCTGACGACTGACGGCCCCTTCGCGGAGACCAAGGAGCAGCTTGGCGGCTTCTACATCGCCAAGGCCGCCAATCTGGACGAGGCCATTAACATCGCCTCACACATCCCCGGCGCGAAGCTCGGCTCGATCGAGGTGCGCCCAATCATGGAGTTCGGCGAGGAGTAACGCCCGGCGCCGATTCCTGGGTTACGCTTCCCTTCGCGCGGCGGTCAGAGAGAATAGCGGGACACATGAGAGCCATTCGCTCTCAATCCACTCACTCTCTCGGAGACCGCCGCGCGCGGGTTTAAGGAGTCATGGAGCAGACGTCACAGCTCATCGAGCGAGTCTATCGCGAGGAGTCCGGGCGGATTCTGGCCACGCTGATCGCCGCCACCGGCGACTTCATCGTGGCCGAGGATGCGCTGCAGGACGCCGTCGTGGCCGCGCTGCGCCAGTGGCCGCGGGAGGGTGCGCCGCGCCAGCCCGCAGCCTGGCTCACCACCATCGCCCGCCGCAAGGCGATTGACCGCCTGCGCCGCGACCAGACGCTGCTGCGCAAGCAGGAAGCGCTTCAGGCGCTGGCCGATCGCGACGCCGCGCAGCCCGCCACGCCAGATGACGGCTCCAACGACTTCCCCGACGAGCGGCTGAAGCTGCTCTTCACCTGCTGCCATCCCGCGTTGGCGCTCGACGCCCGTGTGGCGCTCACCTTGCGGACGCTGGGCGGGCTGACAACCGAGGAGATTGCCCGCGCCTTTCTCGTCACTGAAACGACGATGGCCCAGCGCCTGACCCGCGCCCGCCGCAAGATTCGCGACGCGGGCATCCCCTACCGCGTGCCGCCGCTCCACCTGCTGCCGGAGCGGCTGGACGGCGTGCTGGCCGTGCTCTACCTGATCTTCAACGAGGGCTATGACGCCTCGGCGGGCGATACTTTGATCCGCCGCGAGCTGTGCGACGAGGCTATACGCCTGGCGCGCACGCTGCTGGCGTTGCTGGCGCGCGAGCCGGGCCTGGAGGGCGACGAGCCGGAGGCGCTGGGCTTGCTGGCGCTGATGCTGCTGACCCACGCCCGTCGCAGCGCCCGCGCCACCGCTCAGGGCGACCTGATCACGCTGGAGGAGCAGGACCGTACGCTCTGGATGCAGGGCGAGATCGCCGAAGGGTTGGCGCTGCTCGACCGCGCGCTGCTGGCTCGGCGGCGCGGCCCTTATCAGATTCAAGCGGCGATCAGCGCGCTGCACGCCCAGGCGCCCTCCGCCGCGGAGACGGACTGGCGGCAGATTGCGCTGCTCTACGAGGCGCTAGCCGAGTTGGCGCCTTCGCCGGTCGTCGCGCTCAATCACGCCGCCGCCGTCGCTATGGCGGACGGCCCCGACCACGGCCTTGCCCTGCTGGATGATCCCACACTGGCGGACGACCTGCGCGACTACCACCACTACCACGCCGCTCGCGCCGACCTGTTGCGCCGCGCGGGCCGCCGCGCTGAAGCCGCCGCCGCCTACCAGCGCGCCCTCGCCCTCTGCCACAACCGCGTCGAGCGCCGCTACCTGGAAAGGCGGCTGGGAGAGTTGGTGGCATAAGCTGACTGGCGCTACGCCTCGGTTCCATCGCTCCAGGCGGATGGATGCGTCCCGAGCGGCACGGCTGGCAGCGTCCAGCGCGGCGGCGTCTCACTCATCCGCGCGGCATGCCGCACCGCCAGCAGTCGCCCGAACCCGCTTGGCCCCTCTTCGAGCAGGTCCGCCACAACTTCAAGCGTGGGATCGGCGCAGGCGAAACCATTCTCTACACGGCCCAGGCCGCGCAGCCATGCGCCCGTCTGCGCCAGCGACACCTGGACGTGCCAGCTACCGCCCTCTGTGGCCCGCCGGGCGAGCGCCGCCAGCGCGCCGAACGCCATGAGATAGCCAGACGCGTGGTCCAGCGCCTGGCAGGGCAGCGCTTTCGGCTCGCTCACGCCCGCCGCCTGCGCCTCAGCCCGATTGAACCCCATCGCTGTCTGCACGAGCGAGTCGAATCCCCGACGGCGAGCCCAGGGACCGGTATGGCCGTATGCGGAGAGCGAGACGTACACGACGCCGGGACGTATCTCGGCCACCTCATCTGGGCCGAAGCCCAGGCCCCCGAGCGCCCCTGGCCGGTACGCCTGAACAAAGACATCCACGCCGGAAACGAGCCGCGCGAGCGTTTGCTTGCCCTCAGTCGCGCGCAGATCAACGAACGCCGGGCGCTTGCCGCGCCCGGTATCAATGACCAGCGGCGCGATTGCGGGCAGGTGGGCGGCGCTGATCGCCAGCACGTCCGCTCCATGCGCCGCCAGCGCGCGGCCACACACTGGCCCAGCGATGATGCGTGTGAGGTCGAGCGCGCGCACGCCAGAAAGTGGCCTCTCTGGCTCATCAGCGAACGGTTGCGGCTGCGCGTCGCCGATGCGGGTGATGGTGAGTGTAGGCAGCGCCGCCACCGCACGTCCCTGCGGGTGCGCGTCCCACTCTTCGAACGAGCGTATCATCGCCGCGACGAGCCCCGCATCCGCCGCTGCTGTCTCCAGCGACTCAGCGTCCCACTCCTTCAGCGTGTCCGCCACTGCCGTGCGGTCGTAGGCGCAGCCGAGCAGCCGCAGCATCCCGTCGCGGTGGTGCGGGAAGTTCGTGTGGATGCGGACCCAACGGCCATCGCCACACTGGTATGCGCCCGCGATCTTGTCCCATATCTCCGGCGTGGGCTTGCCATCCACCCGCAGATAGCGCTCGCTGCGGAACTCGACCGCCGCATGCCGCATATCTACGCTGACCCGCTGCAAGCGCCCTTCACGCATGTGCCAGATCGCGTTCGCCGCGCACGCCACTGCCGCGATGGACGCCTGCGCCGCCGTTCCAACACGAAACGACGACGGCAGCGCCGGGTCATCCCCGGTCAACTCCACCATGTCCAGCGGCTTGGCGGGCAGCCCTGTCAGCCGCCACAGGTCGGCGAGGGCGTCGCGCGCAGCCGTCATCATGGGCTCCTTGAAGTGAGCAGGCCTGAGCGGCGGGGCGCCTCCTTGCGATGGCGCGCCGCTCGTCCCATGACGCTCCGTCTCTGTGACTGGAGAGCGTCTAGTCCTCTTCCAGCGCGGCGCTCAGCGCCTGCTGGACAAACATCTCTTCGGGAATCGCGCCCTCGAACTCCACCTTGTCATTGATGACCGTCTTGGGCACGCCGTAGATCTGGTACCGCTGCGCCAACTCCGGGAACTCTGTGATCTCGATCACGTCCGCGGTGATATGCGCATTCGCGCTCGCGAGCTTATGGGCTAAACTGGCCGCGCGGGGGCAGTAGGGTCAGGTCGGTGTGACGAAGACCTGGATGTGGAGATCTTCTTGGAGCCCCTCCAGCGCCTGTTTGGTCGTATCCCGTAGATCGGGCTCGCCGCTCGATACCGTCAGCAGATCCTCGACCAGTGTGGAGAATTCGTAGCCCGCCGGGACGCCAAAGAAGCGGACCTTCCCCTTGTTCTGGCCGCTCAAGATGATCGCCGGGATGCGTGTGACGCCAAGTTGTTGCGCCTCCGCCTCATCGCGCACGAAGTCCTTGACCTCCAGGTGGAGCTTGTCCGACAGGTCTTGCAGGTCATCCAACAGCTCGTGCGTCTCCCTGCAATACGAGCACTCGTTCCCAGGCACGGTCAGGACCGAGTCATGCTGCGTGAAATACGTCACCGTGACATCCTGTTGCAGGCGCTTGGCGAACAGGTCGCGGAGGGTTTGTTGGTCCTTGGGGGAAATCAGTGGCATGGCCCTATCCTCTATCCTACTTTCTCTGCTCGATAGCCACTCCATCCCATATTACCCGCAAATCGTGAGCCGAAGTGAGCCGCAAGGCTGGTGGCGACCCGCTCATAGCACGTCATCGCCCATATGCCATAGCGCGCTAGCTGGACGATAGGACCAGCATGGGGCGGGCCTTTCGATCTATCAGGCGACCCATCCTCCCATTGCGAAAATCAGTGTAAAGACTGTCAGTAACGGCAGTGAAAGCAGCAGAATCAGGCGATCGATCCATGGCCGGGCGCCCCATATGCCGAGCGCCATAAAAGCGGGAACCGCCGCCAGCACAAACCGCGGGTTGGACATGAGGGAGTACCAATTGTGCAGAGGGGTCGAAATGATCAGGAAGGTGAGCGCCGCCATATAGACACCATATGCGCGGGGGAGACGCCGCCACACCACGACCGCCATCCCAATTAGCGCCAAGGTGAACACGCCATCGAGCAGGATATGCGCCTGTTCCGCGCCCGGATTGACGCCATTCCGCAGGAGCGCGCCGCCCGCTCGCGCGAACCCCATAAGAGGAATACTAAAGCCCTTGCCCCAAACGGTCTCCTCCGCTCTGGTCACTGCGGAAAACGTCCCGAATTGCTGATAGAGATAGAGATTGAATGCGCCTAGCGCCAGGGGCGCGATTGCCAAACTCGCCACTATCGTTCCCCATTTGCGCAGGGTGTATGGCGAGTCCGGTTCGCGCCATCGCTGCGCCATCTCGAGCGCGAGAGAAGCTAACAGTATCACGCCAGTCAGATGAGTAAGCGCCGCCAGCGCGATCAGCGTTCCCGATGTGATCCAGCGCGCTTGCCGCATCGCCAAGAACGCGCCGCACGTGAATGCGAGAAAGAGCGACTCGGTATACGCGGTCAGGAAGAAGAACGCAGTTGGAAAGACGACCAGATACAGCGTCGCGCGTCGCGCCACATCACGGCCAAACTCTCTCTCGGCCAGGATTCGCAGGAGCCCGTACACCACAAGCGCCGCAACCAGCGAGATGGTGCCGCCAGCCATCTGCGGGGACAGTCCGGTCAACGCGTTCACGACGCGCTCCAAAAAGGGCAGGCCTGGTGAAAACGCGGGCATCCACGACTGGGTATACCCCGTCATCGCAATCCTGGCGTAATTCGCGCCATCCCAGCCCAACCATTTGGCGAACAATTGATTCCACGATATTGTCGCTCCTGTTGGCATCGAATGCTGGGTGAGAAGCAATGTGCGCCCGACATAAATGACCGTGAAGATCAGGGCGATCTGTCCAAGCCAAGCCAGAAGAGCGTCGCGCCACGCCAGGCGATCAAAAAGTGAAACCACTGATGAAGGTCTCGCCTGTGGCAAGTTAATGGAGCTAACAGTCACTCGCGGGCGAATATGCGTATCTTCCAGCCAGGAGCTCATCGATGCCTATCTCCCGTGAATACCCTGTCACTATGCCAAAAAGAACACCACTCAAACGTATAACGAGGAAGCGCTAGAATATCGCGGGGAATAACGCGCGACGCTTTTGCAGTAGCCCAGTCGCCAGAGTGATGGCGAATGATGACGAGTGATCACGAGTGATGAAGCGCGCTCGAGATGTCCGCCCACCCACACCATGCAGAATGAGGACGCGCTGCACCAACATCAAGCATGGAGGAAACAGGCGCATCACACGCCGACGTCAATATCATAGAGGCGACGCTTGACACCCGCCCGCCCACGGGGCTATCATGCGTCACAACAACGACATATCGTAGCCAGCGGCGATCAGGATGAAGTACGCGGGCGCGCGCCAGTTACCAGCGAGCCGGAGATGGTGGAACCCGGCGCTGGCGCTCCCGCCGAATGGGCCTGTGAGCAGCGACCCGACCGGCGCGCTTGACGCGCCACGAGGTATCGCCGGGCGCCTCCCGTTATAGAGGCGGAGCATCGGTTGTATCCCAGCATGTCTGGCATGCGGCCCGCGCTCCTGAATGAGGAGCCACACGCCTGTGGCCTCCGGTTGAGTCCCTATGACGCGCACAGCGTCAGCGGCGCGCTCCCGGATGGCGCCAGGGCGCCGCGGCTCAAAACAGGGTGGTACCACGAAGGCCAGCGCCTCTCGTCCCGTAGCGGATGAGAGGCGCTTTTGTTTTGGGCCTGGTTGGCTTGTTTGCCAGGCTCAGCGTAGTGAGAGGAGCGAGGCGTTATGAGCGCCCCAACCAAAGCGGGCGGCGCGGCGAAGGCCCGCGCGCCCAAAGCGGCCCTAGCGGCGAAGGCGAAGACCATTCAGCCGAAGCGCGAGCGCGTCTTCTCCGGCATCCAGCCGACAAACACGCCGCACATCGGCAACTATCTGGGGGCCATCCGTCACTGGGTCGCCGAGCAGGACATCTTCGACAACATCTACTGTGTCGTCGACCTGCACGCCATCACCCTGCCACAGGACCCCGCCGAGCTGCGCGTGGCCGTCCGCCGTCTGGCTGCGATGCTGCTGGCCTGTGGGATTGACCCCAACCGCAGCGCGCTCTTCGTGCAGTCGCACGTTCACGAACATGCCGAGCTAGCGTGGATTCTCGACTGTATGACGCCGACCGGGTGGCTGAACCGCATGACCCAGTTCAAGGTCAAGGCGGGGGAGGCCCAGGAGTCGGCCAGCGCAGGGCTGTACACCTACCCGGTGCTGATGGCCGCCGACATCCTGATGTATCAGACCGACGCCGTGCCGGTCGGTGAGGACCAGCGCCAGCACGTCGAGCTGACGCGCGACATCGCCAACAGCTTCAACGCGCGCTTCGGCGAGACCTTCGTCGAGCCGCGCGCGCTGATCCGCGAGGTGGGCGCGCGCATCATGAGCCTGGATGACCCGGAGAAGAAGATGAGCAAGAGCGGCGCGGAAGCATCCTACATCGCAATGCTCGACCAGCCAGATGTCATTCGCAAGAAGATCAAGCGCGCGACCACCGATTCGCAGACGACGATCGTCTTCGATGAGGCGCGCCCTGGCATCTTCAACCTGCTCTCGATCTATCAACTGCTCTCCGGCCAGACACGGGAAACCATCGAGGCCGAGTTTGCGGGCAAAGGCTACGGGCAGTTCAAGGCGGCGCTGGGTGATCTGCTGGTCGCCACGCTGGAGCCGATCCAGCAGCGCTACGACGACATAGCCAGCGACCCCGGCGAGCTCGACCGGCTGCTGGCGCATGGCGCGGAGACCGTGCGTCCGATCGCCGAGCGAACCCTGCGCACGGTCAAAGAGCGCGTCGGGCTGCTCTAGCTCACCAAAGGAGACGGGATATGGCCACCACCTCACCCCCGCGCCAGCGGGTAGCCAGCGCCGTGACCAGCCAGCGCGCACTGCCGCAAGGCGCGGCGATGGCGCCGGTCTGGCGTGAGGTGGCCGCCGATCTGGAGACGCCCGTCTCGGCCTACCTCAAGCTGGCGCGCGGGCGCTACGGCTATCTGCTGGAGTCGGTCGAAGGCGGCGAGCGGGTCGCGCGCTACTCGTTCGTCGGGGCTGACCCCTACCTGACGCTGCGTGTGAAGGGCGGGACGGCGGAGCGGCGCTGGCTGCGCGGCGCCCGCGCGGGCCAGGTGGAGCGCGCGCCCTGCGCCGACCCGCTGGAGGCCGTGCGCGCTGAACTGGAGC
>DASTKI010000177.1:0-18292 GCA_035716045.1 Ktedonobacterales bacterium | reverse complement strand
TCCATGTCGAGGTCCGCGAGCGCCACGCGGGCGCCCTCCTCGGCGAGCCGCTTCGCGGTGGCGGCGCCAATGCCGCGTCCCGCGCCCGTCACAAGCGCGACCCGTCCGCTGAGTCTACCCATGCCCTCGCCTCCAACCTTCCGCTTGGTGGTTGTGATACATCGAGCTCTGCGCCGATTGACCGCGCGTGGAAAGAGGGAATCATCGCGCGCGGCGGCGCGCCCGGTCAGTATCCAGTATATAGTAGGCAGCATAGAATCGGCTGGCGCGTGTGTCAAGCGCGGTTTGGTGGACTGGCGCGTGTTGGCGCCGTTCTGGCGCGCATGATAGACTGCGATACGCTCTCAACGTCGAGAGCGGCGGCGCTGTGGATGAGCGCGTGGCCAGCGGCTGTGACGCGCGGCGCCCCACGGTGAGGCGCGTGGCGCGGAGCGGCGTAGACGCTGGCCAGCAGACGCTGGCTCGTCGCGCCGTTGTTCCGCGCCCGACCGTAGGCGTCCCGCCGGTGTTTGGCGGCTGGCGTGGCCGGGCGACGCGCACAGGAGAAGCTCATCATGGCGATGACAAAGGTAAAGCGCCCGACGCTGGCTGACCTCGATCTGAGTATTGGTAAGAAGACCCGCCTCCACCGCCTGCTCCACACTTTCGGCCCCGCCAATGGCACGCTGATGTTCCTGCCCATTGACCAGGGACTGGAGCATGGCCCACGCGATTTCTTCGTCAACCCGCCCGCCAAGGACCCCGACTTCCAGCTGCGGCTGGCGAAGGAGGGCGGCTTCTCGGGCATCGTCTTCCAGTACGGCATCGCCCAGAAGCATATGTACAAGTTCGCGGGCGCGGTGCCGCTGGTGCTCAAGCTCAACGGCAAGACGGAGATCCCGTCTGACGCCAGCGCGCTCTCGCCGATGATCTGCGGCGTGGAAGACGCCGTGCGCATGGGCGCGGACGCCGTGGGCTATACGCTCTATGTCGGCTCGCCGTCGCAGGTCGAAGACTTCACCCAGTTCCGGGCGATGCGGGAAGAGGCCGACCGCTACGGCATGCCGATCATCGTCTGGGCCTACCCGCGCGGCTCGTCCATCGAGGGCAAGGGCGGGCGCGACAGCCTTTACGCGGTGGACTACGCCGCCCGCGTGGCCAGTGAGCTGGGCGCCGATATTGTCAAGATCAACGTCCCCAAGCTCAACCCAGAGAAGGACAAGGACGCGCCGAAGCCGTACAACAGCATGACGCCGACTCGCGAAGAGGCGACGCGCATGGTGGTGGAGTCGGCGGGCAAGGCGCTGGTGCTCTTCAGCGGCGGCGAGATGCAGGGCGAGGGCGACATCATTGACAAGGCGCGCATCGCGATGGACTCTGGGGCGACGGGGCTAATCTTCGGGCGCAACGTCTGGCAGCGGCCCTTCGATGAGGCGCTCGACCTGGCCAAGCAGTTCCGCGACCTGCTCGGCGAATACTCCGCCTGAGCGCGCCGTTTCCACCAAGACCGATTCGCCAAGACCGATTCCAGGACGACAATGACGCGCGCCCGCCGCTCACCACGACGCCGGGCGCGCGTCGTGCGTTGCGCCTCGTGCGTCGTACGCATGCCCCGCGAGCTTTCTGCACGCTTTGTGGGTACTAGCCGAATGCGGTTAAGCGGCGCCATCGCCTATACTGAAGCGTATCCTGACTGGGACTTTTGCCAAGCCAGCGGCGATACCGTCCGCATGCCTGTCAAGAGGGGCGCGCGGCCTGTGGGAGAGAAGTGGGAGACGAGACCACATGGATTCCATCCGGGTGATGTTGATAGACGAGCATCCGCTGTTCCGCCAGGGCTGCAGGACGACCCTGGAGGCGACAGGCTCGTGTGTCGTCGTCGCGGAGACGTCGGGCAGCCGCGAGGGCCTTGAGCTGGCCAAGCAGTATTCGCCCGACGTCATCCTGATTGACGCGCTGCTCTCCACCAATGACGCCCTCGAGTTGGCGCGCCAGCTTCGCCACAGCACGCCACAGGTGGCGATCATCATGCTGACCGCGTTCGAGGATGAGGAGCAGCTGTTCCAGTCCATGAAACTGGGCGCCGCGGCCTACCTGCTCAAGGGCATCTCGCCAGAGGAGCTGGTGGACGCTGTCATCAAGGTCAGCAAGGGCATCTACATCATCAACGATAACGTTCTCTCGCGCCCGACGGTCGCCAAGCGCGTGCTGCGCGTCTTCCGTGAGATGACCGCCGAAGAGCCCCCCGAGGTCCAGCCGCTCTACTCGCCGCTCTCCACGCGTGAGATCGAGATTCTTGACTACATCGCGCGGGGCAACAGTAACAAAGAGATCGCCAAATCGTTGAAGATCAGTGATCAGACGGTCAAGAACCATATCACGTCCATTCTGAAGAAGCTCTCCGTGAATGATCGGACCGCCGCCGTCGTGCACGCCCTGCGCAAGGGCTGGATCAAGATGGACGGCGAGTAATCCGTTCACGCCATGCGGGCGCCAACTCGTGGCGGCCTGGCGGCGCGCGGGGTCTGACTATGGGCGGGTGAGGTGTGTCGAGGGGGGAGACAGTCATGACGTCAGATGAGGATGATGGCTATGCGCCGCGAGAGCCGCTGACGCCGCTCTATACCGGTCCGGATGAGCCTGCTCCGACGCCCAGTTCCCGCAGCCCGCGCCAGGGGCCGCTGGGGGCGCGGCTCTCGCAGCGGGCATCGGCGCCGCCGGCCGCGCCCGCATCCCAGCCGCTCGCGTTTGGCGCCCCGGCGCCAGCCTACACTCCTGGCGGCCCGGCGCCGTCCGATGACGAGCTAACTCCTTCGGCGCCGTCCAGCGGTGGGGGCGCCGCCCCTACCGACCCCAGAGGCCAGCAGCGCCCCAACTGGGGCCGCGTCACGGGGATGCTGCGGCTCGATGATCGCGTGACGGGCGCGCTCCATGCCGATCTGTCATTCGGCGCTACCTGGAGCAGCCGCTCTGAGATGCTGCGCGCCTGCCTGGATGAATATTACCGCCTGGTCGCCACCTACAACGAGGCCCGGCGTCTGCTGGACCAAAGCGGCGGCGACATCGAGGCGCTGCGCAGTGAGCAGGCGGCGGCGGCTCTGCGCTTGCGCGAGGTGGAGGCGCGCCTGGAGTTCCATAGTCGCGCTGAGTTGCGCGAGGTCTATCTGGGCGCCGCCGAGATCGAGGCGCGGCTGTTCCGTGCGGAGGAAGAGCGCGACCTGTTGCGAAGCCGCGCCGAGCTGCTCGAAGGGTTCATGGCGTTTCTCTCGCGCATCATCGCGACGGTTCGCGCGATCCCGGCGAATGTCGTGATCGCGAGCGATGGCCGGGCTGGCGGCGTCAGCAGCGGCCCTATCGCCAGCGCGGGCGCTGACGCGCCTGTGAGCGAAGGCTCGCAGGAGACCGTGCTCTACCAGGATCCCCAGCGCTGGGCGCGCCGCGCTCCATCCGCTCCATCCGCTCCATCGCGCGGCCTACGCGATGCGCGGCCTGAGAGCGATCTCGACGAGTTCATCCTGGATGCGGACGAAGCCGCGCTGCTCGCGTCGGGCGAGTTCGAGATCATCGGCGTAGTTGAAGAGGGGCCAGAGGACAGCGGGGAAGCGCTCACCTCAGGAGCCGCCGCGAGTCAGGTCACACATGAGGCCGCCAGTGAGAAGGTGGGGGATGCCGGTGGTGGTGAAACGGCCGCGCCTGGCCGGGAAAGCGAGTAGTCAAGCCAGTGGATTGCCCCTGCGTAGCGCCAGCGTAGCGCCAGCGTAGCGCGAAGGGGCGCCGTGTCCGGTAAGTAAGTACCGCCGCCAGGGCGAAGTTACTGCACCGAAGAGTCAGCGTTAGGGAATGGTGAGCGGCGCGCCGAAGCGCCTGCGCGACGGGCCGCTCAAGAGTGGTCACGTGGTAGTGGAGGTACCGCAGGCGCCAACCCACGATCACGAATTGTCCCACTCGTCCCCCGCTACCCGGATACTGGTTCAACCGCCAGACAAACGGGTGGCTGGTGGCTGAGGTGAGCGCATCGGGCGCTTACATTGCTGATGCTGGCGCTGAGCTTGGTTCAAGCGTCAGTCCTGTCTCTCGCAGAGGTTTTGGAGGAATTCCCGAATGCAGAACCGCTCGCTCCTTCGCAGCCGTGGTCAGGGCCTCGTAGAGTACGCTCTCATCATCGCTCTTGTCGCCGTCGTCGTGATCGGCGCGCTCATCCTGCTTGGCCCGCAGATCGCCACCATCTTCGACACCATCAACAGCAACCTCTAGGCGCTGGCGTGACGCGGCGCCCTGTCTCAGGGGTCTTTCGCCGCGCCATTCCGCCCGGGACAGAACGGGACAGTGGCTCCGTTAGGATGCGCTGTCCCAGTTCCGCCCGGCGCATCATCCGACTGATATTCTGACTTTGGCTCCGCTTCTAAGGAGCGAGGCGCTGGATTGCGCTGGACTTCCACGCTAGGCCGTAGGGGGGGCGTGCGTGACCGCGCCAATGGCTGCCACGCTGGAAGATGTAGACGCGCCTGATTGTGCTCGCCTGTATAGAGTTGTACCCGGCCAGCACAGCGCCAAGATGCCGCGTAGGAGGTCGCTTCCATGCAAGCCCCTGTTCGCCCGAACCGCGCCCGCGCATCCGGTGGGCGCACGCTTATTCTGCTCGGCGTGCTGCTGGCGCTTGCCGCAGGCGCGATCGTAATCTTCGTCGTCAGCAGCTATGGCGGTGGTCCACTCGCTGCTACCGAGACGGTGGTGGTCGCCACGCAGGATATACCGGCAGGCGCCATCCTCACGACGGATCCTGGCAAGAACTGCACGTCGCCAGCAAGCGCCTCGGCTAACACAGGCCCCATCACCTGCCAGATCTCGACTATCTTTGTTGCGAAGTCTGTGAATACCGATTTCGCGCCCAAAAACGCCTACGTTTTCAAGAGCCAGAATGATCTCAACGCGCTGCTCAAGAACGAAGTGGTCTCCGGCACCTTCTACGCGGGTGAGATCCTGCGCGACAAAGACCCTCGCCTGATCACGGCTGGCGCCGGGGCGCCCGGCAGTCTGACTTCCCTCAGCCCCGGCAAGCTTGCTAATGGCGAGGTACTGACGCAGATCACTCTGAGTGGCAAGCCCGCGGTGGTGGCTGGCGACTACGTGAACATTCTCGCCACCAACTGCAGCATCCCCAGCAAGCCTGGAAAGTGCGAGTCGCAGACAACGCTGAAGAATGTCTATGTCTACGCGGTCTCTGGCAATACCGTATTCGTGGTGTTGAAGAATCAGGATGCGGTGAACCTGCTCTACCTGACAACCAACGCCTCCAATTACGAGCTGGTGATCCGCAAGCCGGGTGACGACACGACACCCTCGACGACGCCCGCTGACAATCAGTCGATCGCGTCAGAGTTCGACTATTAGACCGTTCGCTCCGTGCATGTGTCCCTCCGGCGCCACGCGCGTGGCGTGGCGCCGGATGCTCCTAGAGCCGCTGGCGCGGGTCGCTGGATGCGGTATACTGTCGCGGTAACGATACCAGCGAGCGGGGTGAGCGGTCCGCTGACCTCATGGGGTCGGTGGGCCGCTCATCTCTCTGCGCCCCTCTCGGGCGCGCCAGACTTCCAATCCAGATCACCAATTTTGCGCCAGTGCGACCGGAAACATCGTTGAGGGACGGGGTGAAGCATGGGCCTACAGTCGGGGGGATCCAGGGGCGATTTCCTTCGCCTCCTGGTCGTAGATGATATACCGGACACGGCGACGAACGTGCAGAAGCTGCTCCACTTCGAGCGCGACATCCGCGTGGTGGGTGTCGCGGCCAGTGGGCGCGAGGCGCTCCAGAAGGCGGATCAGCTGCGCCCCGACGTCATCTTGATGGATATCAATCTTCGCGATATGGATGGGCTCGAGGTCGCGGAGGCGATCATGCGCCAGTGGCCGACCTGCATCGTGATGATGTCCGTGCAGAGCGAGCCAGAATATTTCAATCAGGCGATGGCGGTGGGCGCGCGTGGCTACCTCGTCAAGCCGTTTACCAGCGAGCGGCTGATCCGCACCCTACGCAAGGCCACCGAAAACTTCGTGATTCCGCGCGCGCCCATGACTGGCGCGATTTCCGGCAATATCGGGCTGCGTAAGATCGTCGCGGTCTATAGCCCCAAGGGCGGCGTGGGCACGAGCGTGCTGGCCGCCAATCTGGCGATCTCCATCCAGCAGACGACGCAGAAGTCGGTCGTGCTGGTGGACGCGAATCTGCAAAACGGCGACGCGCATGTCCTGCTCAATGTCAACACCAGTTCGAGCATAGACGATCTGCGAGAGGCCAGCGAGCTCGACCAGGATATCATCAACTCCACCATCGTCAAGCATGCTGAGTCCGAGATCGGCTTGCTGCGAGCGCCGCTCGCCCCGGAGTCGGCGGAGATGTACACCTCCGACACGATGCGCGCGATCCTGGTTGAGCTGCGCGACCACTTCGACTACGTCGTGGTGGATACCGGCAGCTCGTACTCTGAGGCGACGCTGACCGTGCTGGAGGAGGCTGATATCATCATCGGCCTCACGACGCTGGAGGTCACGGCCATTCATCGCGTCAGCCAGTTCTTCCAGATCGCCGACCGAGTGGGCATTGACCACTCGAAGATCCGGCTGATCTGTAACCGCGTCGAGCAGTACTACGGCATCAAGCCCAACCAGGTCGAGTCGCAGCTGCGCCGCCGCTTCCTGGCGCAGATTCCCGAGGATGAGAAGCTCGTCATCGCCTCCACGAACCGGGGTGTGCCGTTCATCATCACACAGCGCGGGGCGCCGATTTCGCGCTCGATCGCGGAGCTGGCCAAGCGCGTCCATGAGGTGCTGACCACCGCTGCCGGCGGAGACCAGCAGAAGCGCAGTGGCTGGAGCCTCCTCGGCAATTGAGGCGAAGGCGCCTCAGGCGCCTTCGCATGCTGGCCCAGGCAGACACGGGCAGACAGAGGCCAGGCGTCCCCGATCAGTCAAGAATCAGGGACGCCTGGCCTTTGCGATGCGATGTTACTCGCCGCCGTAGACGATGGCGCGCTTTACCTCTTCAATGGCGTCCGTGACATGGATTCCGCGCGGGCAAGCCTCAGTGCAGTTGAAGATCGTACGGCAGCGCCACACGCCGTTGCGATCGCTGAGAATGCCCAGGCGCTCGGCGCCGCCGCGATCGCGGCTGTCGAAGATGAAGCGGTGCGCGTTGACGATCGAGGCTGGCCCGACCCACTCGGCGTTGGCCCAGACCGATGGGCACGAGCCCGTGCAGGCGCCGCACAGGATGCACTTGGTCGTCTCGTCGTAGCGCGCCCGCTCCTCCGGCGATTGCAGCCGCTCGGTGCGCGGGGCCGGCTCGTCATTGATGAGATAGGGCTTGACCTTCTCGTATTTGGCGAAGAAGGGATCCATATCCACGACGAGATCGCGCACGACCGGGAAGCCGAGCATCGGCTCGACGGCAATCCGCGTCCCCAGGTCGGCCATCAGGAGCTTGCACGCCAGCCGGTTGCGCCCATTCACCCGCATCGCGTCGGAGCCGCAGACCCCATGCGCGCACGAGCGGCGGTAGGTCAGCGTGCCGTCCTGCGTCCACTTGATTTGGTTGAGCGCATCAAGCAGGCGGTCTGTGCCTTCCACCTCCAGCTCGAAGTCTTGCCAGTACGCCTCCGCCCGCTGGTCCGGTTGGAAGCGCTTGACGCGAATATGCACGCGCCGCTTACTGCTATCACCCGCCATGACGACATACTCCTAATATTTCCGCTCTTTCGGCTGGAACTCTGTAATGGCAACCGGCTTGTAGCGCAGCTCAGGCTCGCCGGCCCGCTCGGTCTGGTAGGCCAGCGTATGCTTGAGGAAGTTCACATCGTCGCGCTTCTCGTAGTCGGGGCGGTAGTGCGCCCCGCGGCTCTCTGTGCGCGCCAGCGCGCCAGCGACCGTCGCCTCGGAACAGTCGAGCAGGTTGCCCAGCTCGATGACCTCCATCAGCTCCGTGTTGAAGGTGCGCGAGCGGTCCATCAGCCGCACGCGGGCGTAGCGCTCCTTGAGCGCTACGATGGCCTGCCGCGCCTCGGTCAGCGACTTCTCGTCGCGCACGACGCCGACCTTGTCCATCATGACGTCGCGCATTTCCTGGCGGATGGCGTCCTGCCCTTCGCCCTCAGCGCGGCTCAGCAGCGACTCGACTTGCTCGCGCGCGCGCTCCTCGGGGTTGGGCGGCAGGGGGGCGAAATCCGCCTCGGGCAGCCACTTGGCGGCGATGTGCTTGCCGGCGCGGCGTCCGAAGACGATCAGGTCCACCAGTGAGTTGGTGCCCAGCCGGTTAGCGCCGTGCACCGAGACGCAGGCCACCTCGCCAGCGGCGTAGAGGCCTGGCATCACCGTGTTGTTCTCGTCTATCACCACGCGCCCCTCGCTGTCGGTGGGGATGCCGCCCATCGCGTAGTGCGCCGTAGGCTGGATCGGCACTGGCTCGTAGTAGGGCTCGACGCTGAGGTAGTTGCGGGCGAAGTCGGTGATGTCCGGCAGCTTCTCGTCAATCTTCTCTTTGCCCAGGTGGGTGACCGAGAGGTAGACGTAATCCTTGCCGTCAATGCCGCGCCCTTCAGCGATCTCTTGATAGATGAAGCGTGAGACCATGTCGCGCGGGGCCAGCTCTTGCAGCGTCGGCGCATAGCGCATGCAGAAGCGCTCGCCTTCGCTGTTGAGCAGGTAGGCGCCCTCACCGCGCGCCGCTTCGGAGAGCAGGATACCGACTTTGTAGAGGCCGGTGGGATGGAACTGGTACATCTCCATGTCTTCCAGCGGGATGCCTCGCCGGTAAGCGACCGCCATGCCGTCGCCGGTGCAGGAGAGGGCGTTGCTGGTGACGCGCCAGGCGCGCCCATAGCCGCCTGTCGCCAGGACGATGGTCTTGGCGTGGAAGACGTGAAGCTCGCCGTCGCGCAGGTTGAGCGCCACGATGCCCGCCGCCTGGCCGTCGCTGATGAGCAGGTCGAGCATCATGTATTCGTTGAAGAAGCGCACCTGGTTCTTTACCGACTGCTGGAACATCGTCTGGAGGATCATGTGGCCGGTGCGGTCGGCGGCGTAGCACGAGCGGCGCACAGGCCCCTCGCCATAGTTGCGGGTATGGCCGCCAAAGCGGCGCTGGTCAATCTTGCCGTCGTCAGTGCGGTTGAAGGGCAGGCCCCAGTGCTCCAGATCGTAAACGGCGTCAATCGCCTCCTGCGCGAGCACGGCGGCGGCGTCTTGGTCCACCAGGTAATCGCCGCCCTTGACCGTGTCGAACATGTGCCACTGCCAGTGGTCTTCTTCCTGGTTGCCCAGCGCCGCGGCGACGCCGCCCTGCGCCGCGCCGGTATGCGAGCGCGTGGGGTAGAGCTTGCTGACGACGGCGATGCTGGAGTTGTGCGCCAGCTGCATCGCGGACATCAGACCGGCGCCGCCCGCGCCAACGATGACGACATCGAACTTGTGGTAATTCATGACTGTTGCTTTCTTCCCGGCCGCGCGGCGCTGACAAGCGTCATCGCGCGGAGCGCTCCACCAGGCGCCTGCGCGCCCCTAGCGACCGAGCAGGCCGAGGATGGATTGCGCGAGCGTATGGTTGGGCTGGAACGTGATGATCGTCATCGAGCCCATCAGCCAGAAGGCGATGGCGATGAAGAACAGCGCCGACTGGACGCTCAGGCGCCAGCCACGCGAGCTAATGTAATCTTCGCACACAATGCGCAACCCGTTCAGCCCATGGAAGAGCGCCAGGGTGAGCAGCAGCAGATCGTAGACTCGCCAGAAGGGGTTGGCGTAGCGCTGCGCGACAAAGTCGTAGACCGTCGCGGAGACATCGTTGGTGACGTGCATGATGACGAGGTGGATGATGGCCAGGAAGACCAGGCCCACCCCGCTGACGCGGAAGAAATACCAGGAGAAGGTCTCCCAGCCGCCAGCGCCCGGCGCTGGCTTCTTGTACGCCCCATAGCTAGTCAGCGGGCGCTCGGGTGTTTTCGTTGCCATGGCAAGAGATACCGCTTTCTCGATTCAGCGCCAGCGGCTCTGGGCTCGCGTGGCGCGCACATGCTCGTCGTGATCAGGCCGGACGCGGGCGCTACATCGCCGGCGCCGAGCAACCGCCCTGGGGACAGATGCCGAAGGCGGGGGCCAGGACGTAGTAGGCCATCACCAGCGTGGAGATGATCGAGATGACCAGCACGATCGTGAACATCGGCTGCTGGAACTTGTAGCCCGCTGGCCAGAAATCAATCAGGATGATGCGGATGCCGTTGAAGGCGTGGAAGATGACGGAAGCGATCAGCGCGACCGAGATCAACCGGATGATGCCGGTGCTGAAGATCGCGATGGCGTCGTTGTAGACTGTTGGCCCGAAGCCAATGAGCGTGATGTCCACGATGTGGACGAGCAGAAACAGGAGCACTCCCAGACCAGTGATGCGGTGGAGCAACCACGACCACTGGCCGGATTGACCTCTGTACATGCGCGCTACTCCTTGATGAACTGGGGTGAAACGCTGAGACGCCTCCAGGCGGGGCGCCTGGTAGCATGGCGGCGTATGAGCGTGAGAGCGCGGCGCGAGCGGGCGGAAGCGCTATTCGAGACATGAAAGCTCGCCAGCTTTCTCTGTGACATGAACGCTCCGATTGTGCGGGTGAGCGCCTCACGCGCCGACGCATCGTCGCTGATCGCGACCACCGGACCGCGCTGTCGCCGGCGCGATGGCTTCCTCGCGCGCCGCGTGTCGCGGTCCATGGGGCCGTGGCAGGCGCGCGGAGGCATGCGTACCGCAATTATACGTCGCGCCGCGCGTTTCGCGCCGCTGACTTTGACCGGCGGCTGATCCGCGCTGGGAAATGAGGCGCGGATGTGCCGGAGAGGCCGTTTCCCTGCTGGGAGAGCGGCCTCTCTGGCACATCCGCGCGTGTGACCCGCGCGATCAGTACACGATGATCGGCGTGCCGAGCTGCGCGAAGTTGAAGACGTAGAGGGCGTCTCCGTTCGAGTAGCTCATGTTGATGCAGCCATGCGAGCCGCCGTTGAACGCGGCGGGGTCATAGTGTGGCAGGTTGGAGTACTTGCCGAACCACGAGCGCCACCAGGCGTCGTGCACCGCGTAACCATAGTATGAGTAGTCCATCGAGTAGTGGATGGGCGTCGGCTGGTAGTAGTTGGGCGAGCCGGGCGGATCGGGCGACTTGAAGATGACGTCCGTCACGTGATTCAGCGCGCAGTGGATGCCGGGGACGGAGGGCAGGTCGGGCGCGCCACTCGTGATCTGAATCGCTTTGACAAACTTGTCGTTGTCGTAGAGCCGCATCGCCTGCTCGCGCAGGGAGACGACGATCACGCGGGTGGATGTGACGCCGTAGTGCGTCATGAGCTGTGCGTCGGTCGCGTGCGGCTTGCTCCAGACCGTGTTGTCCTTGAGGTTCGCCAGCATCGCCTGAATGTTGGCGGTGAACATGAGAATCTCGTCGTCTACGAGCTTGTAGTCCTGCGTCGTTTTCGCGAGGGCGAGGCGATCCGTAGCGTCACCGACGCCGGTATGCGAGTCAATGTACTCATAAGCGTTGGGGTAGCCAACGCCGTTCGCCGGGTCAACCGTCTTGGAGGCCTGCCCCTGGGCGATCAACTTGTTGAGCGTCTCCAGGTCGGCGCTCGTCTTGGCCTTCATGAGCGGCAGCTCAGCCTCGTCGCCGTGCTGGCGCAGTGTGGTGACGAAGGCGGTGTAGTTCGCCAGCGTGGGTGTCGCCGCTACCGTCTGCGCCTGCTGCTGGTCCTGCGCGTAGACCTGCTCAAACGTGGTGGTGTCCTGCTTGTACTGCTTCATCAGGGCGATGTTCGCCTGATACTGCTGAAGCAGGTTGGTCGCCACTCCAGGCAGGAGCGCCGTCTCGTTGGCGAGCGTCTGCTGAGTTTGGGAGGTCAGCAGGAGGTTGAGCGCGTCGAAGTCGGCGGAGGTGCTCGCTGTGCGGAGGAGCTCAAGATCCGATGCGGGCCACTGCGATTCGGGCGTCACGACGGTGTTCGCGGGCGACTTGGTGACCTGGACGTACGGGTCATCAAGCCAGTAGGACTCGTCCAGCCCCTGCGCGCACTGGAGGTTGTTGGATAGCGGCCCCTCCGGACCGTTGAGCAGAACTGATTCGTTCTTGATGAGCTTCGTGAAGTCCTGGAGCCGCTGGTAGGTGGGCTGGAAAGCGTTGACTGCGCCAAGCTGGTCGAGCGTGAAGGTATCCACCGCGAAGTATTGGGGCGTGGTCTGGGCGGCGGCGAACTGTGATTGCGCCTGCTTGAGCCGCTTCTGGAAGCCTGGCGCTTCGATGAAACCAGCCTTCACGAGGGTGTCAACGCCAGCGCTGAGCGTGGTCAAGTCGGCCTGCGTCATGGCGCGCGCCTGGGCTGGCGTGGTCTGGGTGAGCGCGTTGACCTGCTTGGTCAGCTTGACCAGCTGCTCGCCAGCCTGTCGGTAGCCGCCAAAGGATTTGTCCATCCCGGCGATGGTCCGCCGCTCGGCGTCCATGATGGGCTTGAGGCGTGAGGGCGGGACGTTGTACTGCGTCCGCGCGACGACCAGAGCGTGATCGAGCGCCGCCTTGTCGCGCTGTTCGGTAGAGTGGGCGTTATTGGTGGCGACGATACTGACGACGCCGCCAATCGCGGCGAGCAAGATGACGCCAACGATCATAGCGGAGATGGGCGTGATCCATCGCTGCCAGCCCGTTCGCCGTTTCTCTGGCGCTTTGGGCGTGGGCAGGAGCCCCAGCGGCTTGCTCGCCCAGCGCTTGACTCGCGCGCCAGGTGATAGTGTGAGCGCTTGTGTCGTGTCTGTGTTGAGATGTGGCTGTTTGGGTTCTTCTGGCGTACCGGCGTTCCCTGCGTCGAGGTTGTTCATCCGCTCACGTCCTCGTTTAGGCTGTCTCACACTGTCTCGCGGGCGTTCCACGCGCATGGGAGCGCGGGGCGATGACCGCTGTCGTGTCTGCTCTTATGAATGTCTACGTAAGTATGACGCTCAGGCGAGCCGAGGTGTTTCCTGGCCATGCCGAAACGAGCCACTGGCGGCGGCTACCACATGAGCAAGCGCCGTACCAACGCCACGTCGCGCCGCGCCTCGACCGTTAGGACACCGCGTCCCTCAGCCAGCGCTCCTTGAGCGCGTATATTCAGAACAGTATCACGCGTGTGTGGCGATCTGTCATCAGTAGTACTGAGCGGGCGATGTGGCGGCGCGCGTGAGCGCCCTCCAGCGGCTCTCGACTCCTTGCGACGTGGCGCGCCCAGCGCTGGGCGCCCCGTTCGCTCCGCGCCGCCGAAGAGGATGTTGGCGTGACGCTGGCTGCGGCTGGCGTCTCTCAGGTCGCGAAGGCGGCCTTCGTGGCCGCTGGCACTTAGCCGCGGCTTCAGCCGCCCGGCTCCTCCTCGCTCATGAAGCCGTCGAAGCCGGGATACATCACGGCGGCGTAGGGTAGTTCGCCGGTATCTAATGAAAGAAAGAGCGCGGCGGGGAGAGCAAAGAATAACAGCAAAGAAAAGCGCAAGCCGCTGGGCTTCAGCGGCTTGCGCGGCGAGCGATTGGCGGGAGGTGGCGCCTCGCTATCCAGGCAAGGGCGTCGGCTCGCGCCGGGTTTCGCCGCCAGCCTGGAGCCACTCGCCCGGCTTCCAGGGCAGGCCCAGCGCGGGGAGCAGCCAGCGGTCAACGCCGATCCAGCCGCAGACGCGCCAGGAGATGACCAGGAACAAGCCGAGCGTGCCCAGAATCGGGTTGACGCTAACCGTGCCCGCCAGCAGGTAGTTCAGGTTCATCAAGACCCCGAAGCCAGCCGCGATGCCAGTCAGCGCGCCGAGCAGAATCCCCAGGCCTACCGCGAGCTCGCCCCAGGATACGATGAACGAGAAGAACCCCGCGTTGGGGAGTACGAGGTTCTTCAGGAACCAGGCGTACCAATCTTGCACCGCCGGATTGGCGCCAGAGGTCTTGGCCAGGGCGCCAGCGACGAATCCGCTGATGGCCTTTCCGCTCGTTCCCCAGGCCGGTGAGGTGATCTTCTCCCATCCGGCGATGAACCACTCCGCGCCGACATTCATGCGGACAACGAACCACAGCCCGGCGGCTCCGGCGGTGGCCAGGAAGAATCGCGAGATGGACGGCTCTGGGAACTGCTCGGCCGGTGTCGTGCGTACCAGCGCGGGCCGGTCGAAGGAATACTGCACAAACGCTAGGATGAGCGCGACGATGAACAGGATGAGCAGCGCGATCCCCCAGAAGTCGTCTGCGGTCTGCCCGGTGAGCTCCCAGATAATGTGAAAGACCGTCCAGACCGCCGCGATAGCGGCGACGCCGAGCATACTCCATCTGATCGTCCCGCTCATCTGAGCTGGCTGAGTCGATGGTACAGACATGAGACATCTTCCCTTCCCATAGGCCCGCTCCATGCGGACCTCCGCGTCCCTGGGCGTCTAGCCGCGCATCGCTGCGGACGTCCGCGCGTGATAGCGCTGTGCGCAGAGATCGCCTGTACGAGATGACATTGTGACCCAGGGGCGCATTGTGTCAGCTTAAACACCCCTACACGCCCGCGCCAGGCGGCGCAACAGCTCACATTGAGCGGGAATCCACGAGAGACCACATGGCCTCAATGGTGCTGAGACGCATGCGATATGCCGCATAAGCAGGCTGATGAGCAGCGGCCTACAGGCGATGGACGCGGGGCGCCCAGGCCTATGACCTGGCGCGGCGATATACGGGGACGCAAGGAAGGGAGACATCAGTGAATAACGAGTATCGCCTCTTCGCGGGGAGCGCCAATCCAGCGCTGGCGGAGCTGGTCGCGCGCCATCTGGGGACGCCGCTCAGCCCCTGTGCGATCGAGCGCTTCCCAGATGGAGAGGTGTCGGTCCGGCTCGATGAATCCGTGCGGGGATGCGAAGTCTTCATTATCCAGCCGACCTCCCCGCCGGTTGATGAACATGTGATGGAGCTGCTGATCTTCGCCGACGCCTGCAGGCGCGCGGCGGCCGCGCGCATCACGGCGGTCGTGCCGTACTTCGGCTATGCGCGCCAGGACCGGCGGCGCGGCCAGCGGGCGCCGATCACCGCCAGCATGGTCGCGCTGCTGATGCAGGCCGATGGCATTGACCAGGTGATGACGGTAGATATCCACGTTGATCAGCTAGAGGGCTTCTTCACCGTCCCGATGGACTCGCTGACCGCCGCGCCGGCGCTTTGCGACGCGCTTCAGCCCGCGCTTCTGGATGGCGTGGTCGTGGTGTCGCCGGATGTTGGCCGGGTGGCCATGGCGACACACTACGCGCGGCGGCTGGGGACCTCGGTCGTCGTGCTGCACAAGCACCGCGAGAGCGCTACGCAGACCACCGTCACCCACGTCGTCGGTGATGTCGCGGGCCGGCCATGTCTGATCGTAGACGACATGATCTCGACCGGCGGGACGATCGCGCGCGGCGTCGCGGCGCTGCTGGAGGCCGGTGCGCGTCCCGACATCACGATTGCCGCCACGCACGGCGTGTTCGTGGCTGGCGCGCGTGATGCGCTGAGCCACCCCAGCATACGCGGCGTGTACGTCACCGATACCATCCCGGTGAGCGCGGACGGGTGGGAGCGGCTGCGCGTGGTGTCCGTCGCGCCGCTGCTGGCGACGGCGATTGGGCGGCTGCGCGCCGATGGCTCGCTGAGCGGCCTGCGCTAGTGGCCTCGCTCCCTGGCGTGGCGGGTAGGACGGAGGCGCCCTATGAGTGAGCCGCGAGCCAGCGCTTCCGGGCTGCGCAATGCGCGCGACTGGAAGGACAGGGCGGTCTGGAGCGGTGAGGGATACTACACCCTCCGCACGCTAGACACCGGCGATACGCCAGTCCGCCTATTTCTGACGCCCGCGCTGCTGGCCAGCCTAGAAGCGTCGCTCTACCAGCAGATCGTGAACGCCACACGCTTTCCAGGTGTGACGCTGGTGGTCATCACGCCAGATGCGCATCCCGGCTACGGCGTGCCGGTCGGCAGCGTCATTCTGACCGACGCCACGCGCGGCGCCATCGCCATGGGGCCTGTCGGGTTCGATATCGGCTGCGGCATGATGAGCGCGCGCTCAGACGTGCCAGCGGAGGCCGCTAGCTATGAGCGGCGGGTGGCGTTCAACCGGGCCGTTATGCGCCGGGTGGAGATGGGCGTGGGCGGCAAGCGCAAGCGCCACCGGCTGGGCGAGATAAGCGAGGAGGAGTTTCAGCGGCTCGTGCGGCGCGGCGCCGAGTACTATACGCAGGCGTACGGCGCCCGATTCGACCGCAGCCATGCCGAGCGCCATCGCATCCCCGTTGATGACGACTGGCGCATTCCCTGGGGTGGCAAAGGCAGGCCGGAGCGCGGCATCCAGGAGTTGGGCACATTGGGGGCGGGCAATCACTTCATCGAGCTCCAGCGCTGCGAGGAGACCGGCTCCCTCTTCGTGCAGGTTCACACGGGCAGCCGGGGCTTCGGCCACGGGATGGTGACGAACTATCTCCAGCTTGCGAAGGCCGAGCATCCCGAGATCAAAGAGCTGGACCTGGGCTACTTCCTGCCGGACTCGCCTCACTATCGCGACTACCTCAACGCGGTGGCCGCTGGCGGCAATTACGCCATTCTCAACCGGCTGATCATCTATGAGCAGGTCGCGGAGGCGTTTCGCGAGGTCTTTCAGGCCGAGCTCGATCTGATCTACGAGATCAGCCACAACCTGGCGCAGCGCGAATGGAACCCGGAAGTTGGCGAATCGTGGGTCCACCGCAAGGGCGCAACACGCGCCTATCCGGCGGGCCATCCGGGCCTCTCGGGGACCATGTGGGAGCGGACGGGGCATCCCGTGCTCATTCCTGGCAGCAACATGGACTACAGCTACATCTTGCGCCCGCTGCCGGGCGCGGTGAAAAGCGCCTTCTCGGTCAATCACGGGGCCGGGCGGCGCATGTCGCGCGGCGCCGCGATCCACGACCTCTCGCAGGCGGCGATCAACGCGCAATACCGCGCGGCCGGCATTCCAATAAACGTAGAGGCGCCCGTGCCTATTGATGAGGCGGCGCCGGCCTACAAGGGCGCTCAGGAGGTCATTTCCGCCGTGGTCGGCGCTGGCCTGGCGCGGATCGAGTACACCTTGTGGCCGCTCTCCTCGCTCAAAGGGACGGAGACTCGGCGTGTGCGGCGCAGACGCGCGCCAGCGGCGCCGGGAGGGGCCGCTCCCGTCTCGTGACGAATCGTCAGTTGGTGCGCAACATGCGTGACGGGACGCGTCCGGGTTGTGCGCGGAATGAGACGCGACGGCGACAGCCTGAATGAGAACGACGCGCGCGGGAAGGAGCCCGCGCCCCGCTCGCTGAAAGATCGCGAGGCGCGAGATGAGCGAGGAATCGAGCGGACGGCTCTTTCGCGATCGGTTCGACGCTGGCGGATTGCTGGCGAGAGAGCTGACCGCGTACGCTGGCAGGCCGGATGTCCTGACGCTGGCCTTGCCGCGTGGCGGCGTGCCTGTCGCATACGAGGTGGCCACGGCGCTTGGCGCGCCGCTGGATATCATTGTGGTCCGCAAGCTGGGTGTGCCGGGGGAGGAGGAGCTGGCGATGGGGGCCATCGCGTCGGGCGGTGTGCGCGTGCTCAACGAGGACGTGGTGCGCATGATCAACATCCCTGACACTATCATTGACGCGGTCACCGCCAGGGAGCAGCGCGAGCTGAACCGGCGCGAGCGCGTCTACCGCGGCGACCGACCTCTCCCAGCCATCGAGGGCAAGACGGTCATCCTGATTGATGATGGCATCGCGACGGGGGCCACAATGCGCGCCGCCATCGCGCTTGTGCGGCGGCAGCGACCGGCGGCGGTCGTGGTCGCTACCCCCGTCGCGCCAGTCTCCACCTGCGAGGAGTTGCGAGCGGACGTTGACGATCTGGTCTGCGTGAAGACGCCGAAGGATTTCCTGGCGATCGGCTTCTGGTACGAGACGTTCCCGCAAACGACCGACGATGAGATCCGCGAGCTGCTCGATCGGGCATGGCGGGATCACGCGGCTGCCGAGCGACTGGCGCCCGAAGCCCAACCCTGACCTGACAGTCCAATACGGGCGTGTAGGCCAGGCGTACTGTGGACGCGCCTTCCCGTGGCGCGCTTCCGCGAAAGGGGCTATCTCATGACCAGCTTTAACAACCCACCCCAGCCGGGCGCCCAGGGCCATCCGGTCACCATCGCGGCTGGGCCGGTCGCGCTCGAAGGCGTGATCGCTATTCCCGCCGGCGCCCAGGGCATCGCGCTCTTCGCCCACGGCAGCGGCAGCAGCC
>DASTKI010000176.1:0-8167 GCA_035716045.1 Ktedonobacterales bacterium | reverse complement strand
AGCGCACAGATCGCATCTGTATCCTCCGCTGTCACCGCCCGCAGGCTGAGACGAGCTGTCGCCAATTCAGTCACCCGGGCCTCCCGGTTCATTCATTGGGGCGCCATGCGCGCTAGGCGTCGCGCGCGTGGCTAAACGCCGTCAACCGTCACGCGCGCACGCGGGTTCTTGGCCTAGGCCTGACGATTGTCTCTGTCGTTTTGAGACGTCGCGAGACGGTGTGGATTAACCCTGGCGTGGGGTGACATAGACGGCGGTGCCGTAGCAGAGGACCTCGGTGACGCCTGGGCCGATCTCGGTGGCGTCGTAGCGTACGCCGATGACGGCGTTGGCGCCGAGTTGCGCGGTATGCTGGATCATCAACTCGTAGGCGTCGCCGCGAGCGCGCTCGCAGAGCTCCGTGTAGAGCGAGATGTTACCACCGATGAGTTGCTGGAATCCCGCGCCGATCTGGCCGACGATGCTCCGCGAGCGAACGATGATGCCGCGCACGATGCCGTAGTTGCGGACGATGGTGTAGCCAGGAAGCTCGAACGCGCCGGTGACGAGGCTGTGGTCGAAGCCGCCGGGGCGCTGCGCGGCGGGCGCCTGGGGATAGGCGGGATACTGCTGGTTCATAGTTTTCTCCACAGCGCCTGGCGGCGCGCCTACGCAGTCGAGCCTGGCATCTCCAGGCGGCCGGGGCGCGGCGGGCGCTTCCAGGAGAGAGTACGAGGCAGGGGTGGGCAGGTTGCGCGGCGGCGCTCTCTTGTGATGGAGGCGAATGGAGTTGCGAGTACATGAGACAGCGGCCGCGATATGCTCTCGCGGCCGCTGGAACTGGAGTGAGTGGTCGGTGGCGGAGGAGGTGGGATTCGAACCCACGGCGCCCTTTCAGACGCACGCGATTTCCAGTCGCGCCCACTAGGCCTCTATGGGACTCCTCCGAGCGCGCCGATGAGGGAGCGGCCAGCGTGACAAGGAAGCGCCGGATCGCCATCTCAACTGGCCCGTTGTGGCGGAAGGGGTGGGATTTGAACCCACGGCGCCCTTTCAGGCGCACCGCTTTTCGAGAGCGGCACCATAAACCACTCGGACACCCTTCCGCAGGCCATAATACCATACCGCGGGCGGGGGCGCAACCGGCTCGGAGAGCCTTCTTAGGGCGTAAGCCTAGCTACCAGTGATTTCCCGCACGCCTGCGACGATCGCCTCATACAGCTCGGTCTGCTGATGGGTGAAGAAGTGGTCGGCGTCGGGCACGATGGTGAGGCGCTTGGGGCCGGGGAGGCGGGCGTACCACGCCTCCAGCGCGGGCTGTGGACCGTACTGATCGAGCGCGCCCTGGACGATGAGCTTGGGTTTGACGCAGCGCTCCAGCGCGTCCGTCGAGAGCAGCGAGACGGGGACGCCCGCGCCAACCAGATGGGTGACGCGCGCGTCGGCGCAGCCCACCGGCAGGCCGACCCACGCGCCAAAGGAGAAGCCCGCCAGCAGCAGCGGGACGCCGGGATAGCGTCCCGCCAGCGCGTCGAGCGCGGCGCGGACGTCATCGGCCTCGCCGCGCCCTTCGTCCCATGCGCCTGTGCTGCGGCCCACGCCGCGAAAGTTGAATCGCAGAGCGGGCATGCCGAGGTCTACGAGCGCCTGGGCGACGCGGAAGACGACCTTGTTGTGCATCGTGCCGCCGAATTGCGGGTGCGGGTGGCAGACGACCGCCGCCATGCGCGGCGTCTCCAGTGCGCCAGTCGGGATATCAGGCAGGCGCAGCAGCCCGTCAAGGATGCCGTGGGACGCCGGAATATCGAGGGCGAGCAACTGCGCCATACGCCTGAAATGGTCCTTTCGCTGGCGGTCAGTCTTCGATCATCAGCAGGCTGACACGGTTCTTGCCCGCGCGCAGCAGCAGCGCTCGGCCAAAGAGCGCCTGCTCGCGGGTAATGAGGCGCTCTGGGTCGGCCCAGCGCTCATCGTTGATGTAGAGGCCGCCCTGCTGGATCAGCCGCTTCGCCGCGCCGCGCGAGGGCTGGAGGCCAGCGGTCACAAGCGCGTCAACTGGCGAGAGGCCCTCCCCAATGGTGGACGCCGGGACGCTGGCGACGGGCACGGCTTGCGCCAGGTAAGGCAGCGACTCGAGCGTCAGCTCGGAGACGCCCGCGCCGAAAAGGACATCCGACGCGGTGGCCACGCCATCCGCCGCCTCCGGGCCGTGGACGAGGCGCGTAATCTCCGACGCCAGCCTGCGCTGCGCCACCCGGCTCGATGGGTTCGCCTCTTGGCGGCGCTCCAATTCCGCGATCTCGTCGAGCGGGAGGAACGTGAATACCTTGAGGTAGCGCCCGGCGTCGCGGTCGTCGGTGTTGATCCAGTACTGGTACATCTCGTAGGGCGTGGTCAGCTCCGCATCGAGGTAGAGCGCGCCCTTCTCCGTCTTGCCGAGCTTGACGCCGGTGGCGGAGGTGACGAGCGGCGCGGTCAGCGCATGGACGTGCGCCTCGCGCGTCTTGCGGATCAGCTCCACACCGGAGATCAGGTTGCCCCACTGGTCGTTGCCGCCGACTTGGACCGTGCAGTCGTATTTATCGAAGAGATGCCGGAAATCGATGGCCTGCAGGATCATATAACTGAACTCAGTGTAGGAGATGCCCTGCTCGCCGCTTTCCACGCGGCTGCGCACGGACTCTTTGGCCGTCATGTGATTGACAGTGAAGTACTTGCCGACATCGCGTAGGTACTCCAGCAGCGTCATCTTGCCGAGCCAGTCAACATTGTTGACCATGATGGCGGCGTTCTCGCCCTCGAAGGAGAGGTAGCCGGCAAGCTGCGCGCGGACGCGCTCGGCGTTGGCGGCCACCTGCTCCACCGTCAGCAAGTTCCGCTCCTCGGACTTGCCGCTGGGGTCGCCGATCATGCCGGTGCCGCCGCCGACCAGCAGAATCGGGCGGTGCCCCGCGCGCTGGAAGTGAGCGAGAAGGATGACGGGGACGACGTTGCCAATCTGCAGGCTCGGCCGGCTGGGATCGAAGCCGCAATAGACCGTCAGCCGCTCGCGCTCGGCGGCCTCATACAGGCCGCTCTCGGTGATCTGGCTGATGAGGCCGCGCTCCTGGAGCGTGGCGATCACGTTGGTACTGGGCTTTGTCCCGGCCCGCGCCTTGCTAGCCATGGCTCTTTCTCTGCTCTTCCCTCGCTTTGGCTCTGCATAGAGCCAGATTGCCGCGCCAATCGCGCGGCCTTCATTGTGCGGCGCCACGCGGCGCGCTGGCAAGAGGGTGTAGCCCAGAGGCCGGTTGACTTCGCGCGATGGACGGCGACTATACTACCTGCGTCGCGACGCGAAAGTCGCGCGACATTTCCCCGATGAGAGGAGCGGGCACATGCGGACCAAGACCTTTCCGCGCCTCCTGCCCGCCCTCTCACCAACGCCTCCTGAGGCTCCTGAGCTCCCGCGCCTGCTGTGGGAGGCCCTGCTCGCCGCGCCCAACAGCGGACTCTCCAGGGAGAGTTGCGCCCTGCGATAGCGAGCGGGCGATACGCGCTGAGGCCGCATAACACCTGGGCTTTCGCCTATCGCGCCTTCTCTCCCCTTGCCATCTGTTCACATGACCGGCGTCCGCTTGCTGTCCACGCAAGCGCGGGCCGAACCGGGCGCCAGGGTTCGAGAGCGAGTCTTCACAATGTCTGAGATGTCTGAAATGGAACTGTCGTCGTCGCTGCCGGGCGTCACGGTGCGGGCGCTAGAGTATCCGCGCGACGCGGAGCGCGTGGTGGCGATCGCGAATAGCGTGCGACCGGACCCAACATCGGTCGAGGCTGTACTTGCCCATGAGGCGCTGCGCGCGGTGGATGGGCGCTACGTGCGGCTGGTGGCGATAGCGCCAGATGGGCTGGTGGTGGCCTATGGTGAGGCGACGCATTCTCCATGGGATGCGCCGGGCCTCTTCGGGCTGGAATTGGTGGTGGACCCAGCATGGCGCGGGCGCGGCGCCGGCGCGCTGCTGTGGGAGACGCTGCGCCAGCGGCTAGCGGAGGAGGGCGCGACGCGCATCGAAGTAGATGTGCGCGAGGACGATTTCGGCGCGGAGCGGTTCGCACAGGCGCGCGGCTTCAAGATGGAGCGGCGGCTATTCGAGTCCACGCTGGACCCAAACCAGTTCGATGAGACGCCGTTCGCGGGCGTCATCGAGCGGCTAGAGGCGGAAGGCGCGCGCTTCTTCTCGCTGGCGGATGTGGGCGACACAGAGGCGGCGCGGCGCGCGGCCTACGAGATCAACCGGCGCGCGGCGCTGGATATACCAGGACGAATCCAGACGTTCGCGCCGTTCGAGGAGTGGCGGCGGTTCGTGTGCGACGCGAGCTGGTACCGCGCGGAGGGACAGATCATCGCGGCGCTGGGCGAGACGTGGGTCGGGCTGGGCGCGGTGGGCTACTTCGTCGAATCCAACTCGATGTACAACATGATTACTGGTGTGGACCGCGCCTATCGCGGGCGTGGGCTGGCGCTGGCGCTCAAGCTGCATACCATCCGGCTGGCGCGACGCTACGGCGCGGCGTACATTCGCACGCACAATGACTCGGAGAACGCGCCGATGCTGGCGATCAACCGTAAGCTAGGCTACAGGCCGGAGCCGGGCTTGTCGCTCTACGTCTGGACGGCATGACGCGCGGAGGGCATGCGGCGAGGCCGCGCAGCTCCCAGTGTTTGGGGGTTGCGCGGCCTCGCTTGCTCGTAGGCTGGATTGGGTGAATCAGGCGGCGTCGGTCGAGCCGATGGTGATGGAGGGCTGATCGCGCGGCTGGTCGTCGTCTTCAGGGATGACGTTGAGCGAGCGCTCGATCTGCGCGCGGCGGCCGGCGCGCTCGCGGCGCAGGGCCTCCCACAGCGCCTCGATCTCGGCGCTGATGGTCATGATGCGGGCGCGATTGATGAACGCCTGATAGGGATGCGAGGCGGCTTTGGCGTAGAGCTTCTGGCGCTCTTTGGTCAGGGCCTGGATGCGAGCCAGCGCGCCGCCCGCTGAATTGGCGCGGGCCTCGTCGTTCAATCGCCGCTCGACGATCAGCGCCTCGACCGGGGAGAGCTCGGTCTTGCGTGGCTTATGTTGCGTGGCAGCCATGGTGAACCCTCATTCTGTGGGTGGAAGGGTGGACGGATGATGAACGGATGAAGAGTCAGGAGGAGCCGGATCATTCCGGGACGGGTGATGGCCTGAGTGAGTGGAGCGGGCCACCGGGGATGTGAGCCAGTTCCGCGCACTAGCGCCTTGCCTCAATTACATACGAGCGTGCGGGCGCAGAGATACAAGAGTGGCTGAATGGTCTCCATAGAGTACTACCAGATGATGTGTCGTGGCGAGCCATTAGGGGATGACGCCAAATCACATGACTAACAATTCTCAATAACGACTTCACAATAGTTAATGATGTATTGACAAAGTTAACCATGATTGGGTATGCTCAGACCAGCTACAAGACGCTGGCCCGCCGCCAGCGGTGGATGCGGGCAGGTAGTGGAGTTCGGGGGAGAGGGCGTGCGCGATGCCACAGACGTGGAAGGCGCCTGAGATATGTCCGGTATGCGGTGATCATCTGACTATTACGCGGCTGAGCTGCGATCGCTGCGGCAGCGCGCTGGAAGGCGCGTTTGAGGCGCCCACGAGCGCTGGCGAGGCGCGCGAGGGAACGCGTCGGTCGGGACCACTCGGCGGCGCCGGGCGCGGCGACGCGGCGCGCTTCGGGCGGTTGACGCGGCTGGATGACGAGCAGTTGGGGTTCGTCGAGGTATTCCTGCGCTGCCGCGGGGTCATCAAGAATGTCGAGGACATGCTGGGCGTGTCCTATCCGACCGTGCGCGCGCGGCTGAACGCGGTGCTCGAGACGATGGGCTTCGGCGCAGACGAGGAGCCCGCGCCCGCCGAGCGGCGGCGGGCGCGGCGCGAGATCCTGAGCGAGCTGGCGGCGGGGCGCATCAGCGCGGAGGAGGCGCATGAACTGCTCGCGCGCGCCCATGCGCTGACGGACGAGGACCATTAGGCTGGCGCGATGTGGTGGAGAACGATCCGCCCGGTGGACTGGAGTGATCAGAATGGACCCAGTGGACCCAATGGAGCCGACGGAAGAGCCGACGCGGCCAGAGAGCGCGCCAGAGAGCGCGCCAGAGAGCGCGCCGGAGAGCGCGACCGAAGAGGCGCTGAGCGAGCCGGCAGGTGGGCCGTTTTCGCCGAGCGCGCAACCTATTGGCCATCCTGCCGTAAAAGAGGGCGCTGAGACTGGCGCCGCCGGAGCGGCGCCCGCCGAAGAGGTTGAAGTCATCAAGCCGGAAGTGGCTGGCGGCGCCCAGTCGGAGGCGGAGCAGCCGCTGCGGATCGAGATCGGGCTGGTCGAAGGCTCCCTGACGATTATCGGTGGCGCCGAGCAGGTGACGGTGACGGCGCGGCGCTGGCATGAAGATGTCGAGACGACGCAGCTCAGCGATGGTGTGCGCTTCAGCCGGCTACCTGGCGCGACCGAGCTGCACACTCCCGACAACGTGACGGTGATCGTGCGTGAGGTGGAGGGTGACCTCCACTGTGAGCGGCTGGGCGGTGTAGCGCGCGTCAACCGCGTGCAGCGCGACGCGCGTATCGAAGATACTCGGTCGGCGCGGATCACCTGGGTAGGCGGCGATCTGACCGCCGAGCGCGCGGAGCAGCTGGAGGTGGAGGCCATCGGCGGTGAGGCCTGGCTGGATGGTGTCTCGTCCTTCGTCATGCTGGGCCGGATCGGCGGCGACCTAGAGGCGCGGCGCGTCGGCGCGCTGACGGTCACCGAGGCGGTAGGCGGCGACGCGCAGATCGAGCGCTGCGGCGCCATCACGCTGGAAGGGCCGGTTGGCGGTGACCTGGAGCTGCGGCGTATCGAGGGCCTGATCCGACTGACGACGACGGGCGGCGATCTGGAGGTCAACGACGCGCGCGAGATCGCGGGCCGGGTGATCGGCGGCGAGCTGGAGCTCGATGGCGTCGCGGGCCGCGTGGTCATTGACACCGTGAGCGGCGACGCGAGCCTGACTAATACGTTTGGGCCGGTCACAATCGGCGTCATCAGCGGCGATCTCGAAGTGGAGCGAGCTCCAGGCGGCGTGACGGTCTCTCGCGTTGGCGGCGACGCGCGGCTCGATACGCTGCTGCGGCCGGAGTCGAAGTACACCATCAACGCTGGGGGCGACATCGAGTTGCGCGTGCGCGGCGAGGTGAACGCGCGCTTCGTGGCGCAGAGCTTCGGAGGGGAGATTCACACCCGGCTGCCGCTGACAGTCGAGCGCGGGCGGCGGCGCAATCTGGTTGGCGCGCTGGGAACGGGCGCGGCGACGGTAACTCTGCAGAGTGGCGGCGACATTTCGATTGTCGCCGCGGATGGGGACAAAGGAGCCGAGATCATGAGCGACGAGTTTGACGAGCACGACGAGCACGACGAGCACGACGAGCAGGGCGGCGAGGGCCGCGACCGCACATTCGAGGGCAATGTCGCGGGGCGCAAGTTCCGCGTGCGCGTCCAGAATGGGCCGAACCGGGCGGGTTTCCAGTTCAAGGGGCCCTTCAAGGAGGAGCAGGAAGAGCAGGCGCGCGAGTTCAACTTCGAGTGGGAGCGCGGGCGCGGGGCGCACGCTTCTGGCGAGTACAGCGAGCAGCTCGACGCGTTGCGCGATCGGGCGGAGCAGCTTGCCCGCCGCGCGGGCGAAGAGGCGCGCAAGTACGGTGAGGCGGCGGCCAAGCGGGCGCGTGAGACCGATTGGGAGGCGATAGGCCGCGAGGTCCGCTCGACCATCGAGCGCGCGATGGGTGACCTGGAGGAGGCGTTCGGCCGGGTGCGCCGCGAGTGGGAGCCGCGTGGCGGCTCATCCTCGACGACCGACGCGGGCGCGCGCCCAAGCGGCGGCGCACAGCGCGTGCGCATCGAGCAGGACGAAGAGCCCGGCGCCGAGCAGGCGTGGGACGCGGGCGCCGCTCCATCAGGCGCGCAGGACGCCGACGCGGTGCGCCGGCAGGTCCTCGAGGATCTGCGCAATGGGCGCATCTCATTGGATGAGGCCGAGCGCCGCCTGAACAGCCTGCGCTAAGCCAGCCTTCACTGCGCCTGGCGGGGCTATGTAGCCATACAGCCTCACGCGACGCCCAGTCGCATCAGTCGCTCCCCTTGGAGTGCGAGT
>DASTKI010000175.1:0-2238 GCA_035716045.1 Ktedonobacterales bacterium | reverse complement strand
GGCGCTGCGGGCGCGGGCGCGCCATAAGGATCGGGTTGATTCTGCATCGTACTCCTCCTTAAATGCTCTTCTCCACCGCACAGGGTGGCTTCGCCAGGCGCCAGTGTACAGGCAATCTGATGGCGATACCACAGGGTGAGGTGAAATTAAGCGTTATGGAGAAGCTTGCATACGCAATGTGGAGCAAGGCAGTTGCGTATTCTGGCGGACATCGCAAGTGGGGCTAGCGTCGGTTCATGGTGGGCGGCTCGATGCGCCGGCAGCATACATGCGGGGTACCCGCGCTTGCGCGATTCCCGCAATTGAAGCGCTTCCACAATAGCCTTTTCAGCCTATTACCCAGGACCATCGGGTACGCGAGGATAATCTGTATCCAGTCGCAGTAACCCTCTATAGGATGAACCCTATCAGCGCTGCGAAAAAGAAGAGTAGTATCCTATGTCCAAGCCTCTGCGGAATACGCCGCTTGTCGTCGCGAGGAGAGATGATCCATCGCAGTCAGCCGAAACGAAAGATGCTGCGATGCTCCTACGCGAGTCGGTGGCGCATCTCGAAACGGCCATGCGCCTCATCGCGCAGGCCACATTGCTCCACCCCGCGCTGGATGAATCGTTGGGGATCGAGGCCCAGCGCCTCATCGGCGTGCGCCAGGCGGTGCGGGCCGAGATTCGGACGGTCGAGCGCCATCGCTACCACGACTAAATCTGATCCAGCGCGCGCCAGTGAGGGTGTTCGCTAGTCCAGCCAGGCGCGGATCGCGTCGGCGATTGCCGCTGGCGCCTCGATCTGGGCGTAGTGGCCAACGCCGGGCAGCAGCGCCAGACGGGCGTTATCCAGTCGCTCCGCCAGGAAGCGGGCGTATTTGGGCGGCGTCAGGCGGTCTTCTTCGCCCGTGAGCACCAGCGTTGGTTGGGCGATATGCCCCAACTCATTCATCATATCGAAGCTGTCACATGCCGCGAGATCGCGGTGCAGCGTACCCGCCGCGATAGGCGGCAGATGATTGTTGAACTCACGCGCCTGTTGCTGGTGTCCTGGCGCGAAAGCCAGTTCGACTAGCTCAGTCTTGGCGGCCTCTGGGTCAGTACGCGCCTGCTCCAGCAGGGCAGGCAACACCCGCAGTCGCGCGCCCGCGCCCACCAACACCAACCGGCTGACCAGCGCGGGATAGTCCACCGCCATCCGCAGCGCAATCGCGCTCCCCAGTGAATGGCCCACCAGACAGACATGGCTAAGGGTGCGGCGTGTCAGCTCGGCGCGCACCGCCCCGGCGTAATCCTCAATCGACATCGTGGCTGGACCAGGACGGTCGAGCAGCGCGCCATGCCCCGGCAGATCGAGCGCGAGCGCGGTATACTGCGGCAGACAGGCGATGACGGCGTCCCAGACCTGGGCGCTATCGCCTGAGCCGTGAAGAAATACAATCGTGGGAGATGCGCTTCCGGCGCTACTCATGAATATGCCTCTTTCGTGCAACAGATTTAGCATATCGCGCACGCGGCGGATTCTGCTATATCTGGAACGTTCCGGTGGGCGTTCCGTTGCGCGCATGGCCCGTTGGGCGACGGCGAGTGCGCCCGAAGGCGCACGCTGGCCGGGCGATGAGAGAGCATGCCACCCAGGGACAGGCTGATGCGTATCTTTAGCAGAAGCGGCTGTGTGCGGTCGCGGAGAAGGGGCGGAGAAGGGGCCAGGCATGTCCGATGGCAAAGCGAGCGCGCGGGCAGCGTTGGGTGGCGCGGGCGAACGGCTGGCCGCTGGCTGGCTGGAGGCGCGTGGCTATCGGGTCCTGGCGCGCAACTGGCGCTGCGTCTATGGCGAGCTTGATCTCATCGCCGAGGAGGCGGGCGAACTGGTCTTTGTCGAGGTGAAGACGCGCCGGGGCGTCGCGCATGGCGCGCCAGAAGAAGCGATCACCGCCCGCAAGCGCGCCCATCTGATCGACGCCGCGCAGTGGTACCTTGTGGAGCACCAGCGCGAGGCGCAGCCCTGGCGCATCGATGTGATCGCCATTCAGCTTGATGGGCGCGGCAAACTGACGGATGTGCGCCACTATCGCAGCGCAATCGCGCTGGAAGAGGAGTAGTTCGCGATGCAGGATATGTTCGAGAACGCCAAGCGGGTGGCCAGCACCGCCGTCGAGCGGGCAGCCTGGGAGGCTGATAAAGTGCGCCGCACCGGAGCGCGTCAGCGTGAAATAGACCTGTTGCGGCGCGAGCGGACGGCGGCGGTCGAGCA
>DASTKI010000174.1:0-16189 GCA_035716045.1 Ktedonobacterales bacterium | reverse complement strand
CTGTTGCGCTCGACGATCTCATGGGCAATGCGTGAGATGGCGCGCCGTATCTCCTCTTCGTTGAAGATGATCTTCTCGACGCCGGCGCCATCGCTGGGGTTCGTGGGCGCTGCGCTCATACGGCGCGTCCTTTCCAGGCGTAGTATGTGATGGGCAAAAAAAGACCTCCACGCTCATCTCGCCGGATGAGGTGAAGGTTGGAGGGCCAGGCCCGCTGGGGGTCAGGCGCGCCATTGGAAATGGTCTGATTGTCGGGAATCGCCGGTCGCGGGCGCGAAGTCGCACGCAAGCTCATGCCTCCACTCCTTCCCAGCCTCTCTGGACTGGTCTTAAAGGTGGGTCTCGAACGAGTATACCACGCGGCGCGGATGTGGGGCAAGGATAGCGGACCGCCCGAAGTGCCCCGCGCTTGACGGGCCTTCGATTTGGCGCCAAAGTCACGGTACGGCGCGCTCTATTTTGAGCGTGCGGCGCCGGAGGAAGGTATGCGCAGGCAGCCACAGGGCCAAGCAGCTGAAAACCGCATACTGGTGGAGCTCTACCGCCGGGGCGCTATCGGCTCAGGTCGTGCGGCGGCGCTGCTCGGTACTGACCGCTCCGCATTCCTCGATCATCCTCTCCGCGCATGGCGTCTCCTGGCTGGATGACACGATGGACGTAGCGCAGGAAGCGCGCAATGCCCTCCCAGAGTGATGCGCCGGATGCTGACGCCATACCTCGACCGCGTTGTCACCCAGGGATGCTGCATTTAGCCCCAGCCTCTATGAGCAGGTGATACGACAGGCTGGTGAATGACCAATGCGCGGCGCCTCAAGGCGCGTGGCGCCAGCATGACGCTCGATCGCGCCAACATTTAAGGAAGGTGGCGCCGATTGTGCGAGAAGGGGTGAGGCGGCGATAGCGTCGGCGCAGCGTATCCGTGGGAATGAGGGCGCCTTTGAGCGGCATGAGGAGGCCTGGGGCGCGGGGACGCGCGGCCCGGCGAGTGATTGTCTCGCTGCATGATGTCGCGCCGCCATTCGAGGCCGCTATTCGCGCGCAGCTCGCGCTTCTGGCGACGGTTGGCGTGCGGCGCGTGGCGCTCAAGGTCGTCCCCAACTGGCACGGCGCATATCCCCTTTCCGGTTCACCCTCGCTCATCGCCTTGCTCCATGAGCAGCTCGCGGCGGGAAGCCAGATCATCCTGCACGGCTTCGAGCACCAGCCTTACGGGTCCAGACCCTTCCATGGGCCGTGGCTCAGCCGCACGCGGGCGCGCCTCTTCGCTGGGGACACGGCGGAAGTCCTCACCCTCCCGGCGGATGAGGCGGTGGCCGCCCTGCGCCAGGGCATCGCCGCCTTCGAGCGCGCCGGATTGCCACGGCCCGATACGTTCTGCGCTCCGGGATGGCTGCATAACGCGGAGGCGGTGGCCGCGCTCAAGCGCGAGGGCTTTCGCTATCTGATTGACCTGTTCGTCGTGCGCGATCTGTGGGCGCGCCGCAATATCTGGACGCCTGCCGTAGGCTACATGGGCGCGGGGCCACGCCAGGAGATGGGCGTCCAGATCCTCAACGGCATCGTCCAGCAGACCGCTCTGCGCGCCGCGCCGGTAGCGAAGGTGTACCTGCACCCGCAGCGGGACCCGACTGGCGCCATCGTGCGCCAGAGGGTGGCGGAGCTGGCGCGGATGATCGAGCGGGATGGCTGGCGGCCAGCCACATTCGCGGAGGTGTGCGGCGATGGCGACGCATGATGCGCGCGGCTTGCGCCAGGAGGGCGATCAGGTTGATCGAGGCGAAGGCGATCAAAGCGATCAGGGCGTGGCGAGGGCGGCGCGCTCCGAAGACGGGGCGGCGGGGAACGCGCGGGACGCGTACGAGCGCGTCAGCGTCGTGATTCCCGCGCACAATGAGGCCGGATACATCGAAGCCGCGCTGGCCTCGGTGATCGCGCAGGACTATCCGTTGGAGCGCCTCGAATGTGTGGTGGTGGATAACGCTTCGACCGACGGCACGGCGCGCGTCGCCCAGGCGTTCGCCGCGCGACATGACGGGCTCTGCGTGCGCGTCGTCACCGAGCCGTCGCTAGGCGTGTCGCGCGCGAAGAATCGCGGCGCGCGCCACGCGACCGGCGCCATCCTCATCTTTCTCGACGCCGACTCCATTATGGCGCTCAGTCTCACGCGCGATATCGTGGGCCGCTATCACGCGGGCGCGCCAGCAGGCTCGATTCGCGTCGTCGCGGACTCCGATTCGCGGCTGGAGCGCGGCTTCTTCGATCTGGTGGAGCTAGGCGCGCGGTTGTTCGGCATCCGCTCGCAGATGTTCTACTGCGACCGCGCGCTCTTCCTCGCCCTGGATGGCTTCGATGAATCGCTGCGTCTGGCGGAGGACCTGGAGCTCCTGCGCCGGGTGAAGGCGCGCCTGCGCCGGAAGGGATCGGGGCGGATATGTCACATCCGCTCCAGCGTCATCGCCACCTCGCCGCGCCGCCTGCGCGCCCGCCCATACCATCTCAGCCTCGTGGCGGTCTTCGCGCGCTGGGCGCTGGCGTTCGCTGGCGTCGGGCGGAAGCGCGAGTATGGCATGTAGAGACGCCCCGCGCTGACGCGCCGCCCTTTAAGCTTCTCGCAGCTGGCGCAGCCAGGGATGATCGGGGTGCGCGATGGCCAGAGCGTCTCGAAGCCACTGGCGGCGCTCGGCATTCAGCGCGGGCGCGGTCTGCGCGAAGTCGGCTTCATCCTTTGGACGCCGCCCCTTCGCCTTGTAGTGCAACTGGATCTCAGGCGCCAGATATGGGATTCCGTCGCCGCTGACGAGGCCTATCGCGTCCAGCGGTCGCACGATAGCTGGATGGCGGCGAGAGAGCCACTGATCGTCGCGCGTGTCGGCGATCATCAACTGCAACGCCCATGGCTCAGTTGGGCTGGGGCGGCACCAGATGTCATGGACCGCCGGGTCGAGCGTCTCATCGAGGCGCCAGGGACGAAACGGCCAGGCTTCATCGCGCGGTGGCGGAAGGGCGGCCTGGACATCCCACCCGCCAAGCAGCGCCCGGATCGCGAGCTGATCGCGCCGAAGGACTTGCACATCAATATCCTCATGCTCCCGCGTCTGTCTCCCCAGGAAGAGGTCGAGGGCCCATCCCCCCGCGATCCACCAGGGAGCTTGCAGGGGAGCGAAGAGCGCCGCGACCTCGCGCGGGCTCCACGGCTCCCACCTGCCCAGCGCATGCGACTCGCCAGCCACCGGCAACCTTCCCCTCTCAACGCTCGACGCCACACTACCCGGCCGCTCACATCTGTGACGCCATCGAGTCCGGCAATTTTCCTCTCTCGACGCCACACTACTCGGCCGCTCATGTTATGGCGAGCCTGCCGCGCCATGACGCGCCTACTCTGCTTGCCGGATGGGTCAGACGATTGAGGGGCAGGCGCGCTATGATCTTCTGGGAGACCGTTGCAGGTCTCCATCGTCCAGAAGGAGATAGCATGAGCGACTGGCTTGCACAGAAGCAGAAGATCATCGAGGCGTTCCGCGCCAACAATGGCATCGTCACCTGGTGGCCGGACCCGTTGATATTGCTGACGACGACGGGGGCGAAGAGCGGCCAACCGCGCACGACGCCGGTATCGTATTCGACCGATGGCGACCGTCTCGTCATCGCCGCCACCAAGGGAGGCGCGCCCACCAACCCAGCCTGGTATTACAACCTGCTGGCCAACCCCATCGTCACCGTCGAGCTGGGCGATGAGCGCTTCCAGGCGCGCGCCACCGTCGTCAGCGACGAAGCCGAGCGCCAGCGGCTGTACGCGCGCCATGCCGAGCTGATGCCGGTCTTCGCCGGCTACCCACAGAAGACGGCGCGGCGGATCCCCGTCATCGTGCTGGAACGGCTTCGCTAGCGGCCATTCCGCGACGCGGCCCAGCATGAGCCGCCATCAGCGCGCAGCCGGGCCTGCGCCTGCTCCATGCCGGGGAACTCGCGGCGTGGCGGTCGGGAAGCGCCAATGACTAGTGGTTCGAAGCGTTCAGTTCTCTGGCGCGCCGTCTTCCCGCTTCCGCCCCAGCGGCCACCAGGCGCGCAGCCTGGACCAGAACTGACGCATTCTTTGCCGCCAGTTCGGTGGCTCTAACCCCGTCGGAGGCCGCGCCGGGCCGTAGGGGTTCAGGCGATCCAGCGTTTCCTGCTCCAACGCCGGCTTCGCTGCCGGCGCTAACATGCGAGGGTCCTGATACATAGGTCCCATCTGCGCTCTCCTTCAGTGCGCGTCAGCACGGCGAGGCAAGCGGAGGCTCGCCTGCTGGAGATACGCTCCACCCCCCCATGGGTTGGGTCTCATCGGGCGAAACGCCTCAACGGCCGTATTCGGTCCAGACGCCGCCGGTATAGCGCAGCAGCACGTAGTGGCTGATGCCCGCGTAGCTCGGCGCGCCATTGTGGTTGGGTAAGCGTATCGTGACCATATAGACGCCGACCGCCCAGATGTCCGCGCTGGAGCTCGAGACGACCTCAAGCGACTGCAGATCCCTGTAGGGCATGCTTAGCGTCTGCCATTGGCCGCCCTCATTAGAATAGATCCTGGAGATTCGCCCGTACGCGGTAGCTTCGAGCGGCGGCGGCGGCTCGGAGCTGGCGAAAGCCCACGCGGTATCGCTCGCCACGATGCCGATATGCTGCGCGCTGGTGGTCGCATGCAGGTCCACCTTTGACCACGTGACGCCATCGAAGTGATAGACCAGCGGTGAGTCGTCAATGTCGGCGTTCGTTGAGGCGTGCATCGCGCCCTCGATCCAGATGTCGTTTGGCGCGAACATGCGCAGGCGGGAGAACACGCTGTTGCCCGGGCTCGTCAGCTCCACCGTCGCTTTCCCGCCCCGAACATGGACGAGCGAGCTTGTGCCGTTCGTGTTCGAGCCGGTAACCCAGGCCTCTCCGTCGGCTACCGGAGCGACGTCGGTGATGTGCCACACGCCGGTGTGGACGAGCGACCAGACGCCGCCCGCGTAGTGGAGCAGTGATGTGTTCGGTCCGCCAGGCGCGCCGTACGCATTCGCCATCACCATCCAACCCTCGTCTGGCGTGCGCATCGCCATGAGTCGGGGCGCCCCCTGCGGATCGGCTGCGGGCAACGATACCTGCCGCCATGCGCCGTTGTGGATGTGGAGAAGTAGCGTATTGCCGTAGCTGTCGCCTCCTATCACCCATCCTTCCGAAGGCGAGACCATGTCCATTCCGCCGAGATACACACCCCGCAGCGCGGGGCCGACCTGGGTCCAGGAGCCGGAGGAATAGCGCAGTACCATGCTGCGATCCGCCACACTATTCACCGCATTCGCAACGACGACCCCGGTCCCCCACCCCTCATCGGCGCCCGTCAGCGCGAACATGGATACCTCCACTCCCTTCGGCAGTCCTGCCCCGCGCTTGAGTCCTTGCGTCGGAGAGGCGGCCGCGGTTGGTGAGAGAGCCGCCGTTGGCGTGCCCGCCGTTGACGCCCCAGTCGCCGACCTCGTGGGCCGGTACGCGGAAACCATAGCAAAGGTCGCGACGCCGAGCGCCAGCGCCAGCAGCGCGGCGACCGCGCCGGAAGCGGCGGTACGCCGATTGACCGGCGGGCGTGGCTGCGCGGGGTGCTCGCTGGAGTCGTCCTCGATCTCGCGGGTTTGCAGGTCACGCTGCCTCATCGCTCGCTCTCCTGCTTGCGCGCTCAGTCCTGGCGTCTGCGTTCCACATAATACAACGTTCGCCTGGAGCCCAAGCATCCGACGATCGGCGAATCTGGCCTTTCGATGACCTGACCGCGCCTGACAAGACCGGTATCGGTGGCAGCATCGAGACGCTGCTGGACTGGACGCCAGACGCGAACCAGCTAGAGCTTCGGTCGAGACATAGCGTTGGGTAATCCTCTGTGATGAGAATCGCTCCAGATTTGACCGAGGGATGGAAGAGGGAGCTGGCAGGCTCTCCTCCATCCCTTTTTCCGCAAGACAAGGGATGGAAAGACGTTTAGATGGTCGTGGCAAACACCTTGTGATACAGGTAAGTCCGACACAGCAATTGAAAGCCGACGGCTTCATAAACGAAACGCGAGGAGGTAAACTCCGTACTCTCCTCCTCCTTCCCGGGATGAGCGCCTGTCACCAGCGCCGCCTGCATCCCCCGTTCGCGTAAGCGCTGTAACCCACCAAGCATCAGCGCCGTTGCCAAGCCCTGACGGCGAAACTGTGGGCGCGTCCCCACCGGCTCAAACAGACCCACGTGGTTCACCGGGTCTTCCCAGCAAATACAGCCTGCCGCTGGCGTGCCATCAGGGGCCATGACCATGAGGTCGAGTTGTGGATCGTAGTGCGGCATTTTCATCACCGCCAGTTGTCGCAAGGTTCCTTCCTCGTAGGTCTTGCTCCCACCTCGAAAAAAAGCGTCATGTTGCAGCGCGGCGCGCATCTCCGCCTCAATCTCGCCAGCAATCGGGCGAATCGTAAAGCCTGCTGGCAACACCGGCGCAGGCACAGGCGCGATCAGCGGTCGGCGGTAGCAATGATAGGACATGTCTTGGCGCTCATATCCTTCACGTTCAAGAAAACTCACCATCTCCAGATCGTCGCCGGAGGCTAAACCCCAGGCTTGTTCCCATATCTCATACTGGTTCTCGCCCTGCTGCACAGCGCGCTCTTTTACGCGCTGCACTGCCCACTGGTGTACCATGAGATAGCGCTCGCGCGTACGGAAGTCGGGATGAAGCAAGCAGACGATCTCATCCCCGGCAATGATCGCTAGAGCAAGCGCCTCACCATTTTCTTGATACCAAAAATGCCAGTTCTGCTGGTCATCAAGCGAACCATCTCGGCACCACCATTGAAGGTCGCCAATGTGCGGATAATCGTTCTGTGGGTCGCGTGAGCGACAGATGGTGACAAATTTCATGGCTTCTACCAGAGCTGGTCCGCCATTACGAGCAAGCTTCTGCGCTGTGTTCATGTGCCTGTCTCCTTGTTTTTCTCATTGCCGTGTTATTGAACGCTTCCTGTGCCTGATCGGCGGGATTCCTCCCGTTCAGGGGTTGTGCGTTCTGGCTCATATGGCTTCATCTCCCTCATCTGGAGCGTCTGCTCCGTTCAGGAAAGCAGACGCTCCAGATGTAACCGACGAAGCTTAGTAGTACTCACAATTTGCATGTCCTGGCTCGCTCTCAGTCAGGACAAACTGAGCTTCAGATCGCTGCTTGATTTCTTGACCGGCTCTCTAGCGGGTCGTGTCGATGACGCAGAAGCGATTGCCCTCAGGATCGGCGAGGATCACGTAATCGGCGTCCGGTGGGCGCTTGCTCCAATGGACCTCGGTTGCCCCCAGCGCGATCAAGCGCTGGACCTCGCCGGCCTGGTCATCGGTGTAGAGGTCGAGGTGGATGCGGGGTGGCACGCGGGCTGCCGCGGGGACCTGGTCGAGGGACAGGTTAGGGCCAACTCCGTCGCGCGGGCGCAACACGACGAAGTCGTCGCTGCGCTCCGGGCTGGGCGCGTAGTCGAGCGCCGCCGCCCAGAACGCTGCCTCACGCTCCACATCATCCACACGCAGCACGATGGAGCCGATTCGTACCCTCGTCATCACCGATGCCTCTCTTTCGGACGAATGATACGACCCACTACCACGGACGCACGTCCTCAATCTACCATGCGGTGGGGAATTGCCAGGCGCACGACATCGCTCGTCGCGCCCTGCGCACACTCTATCCGCCCACCAGAGCAGCCAGAGGGCATACACCGGCCATCACACCGGGCGGCACTCGACGACGAAGCGGCCGGAGGGTTGGCGGGTCGCGGCGACGACCTCCAGGCCGCTGGCGAGTGCGAGCGCGCGGAACTCGGAAAGACTGCGATCCTTGCCGCCTATCAAGACCAGCATCAGCAGCTCGGGCGCGGGGCCATCGTCGTCGGGCGAGACGCCGTTGAGGAGCGCGACGCGACCGTTCGGGCGCGCGGCCTCGGCGCAGCGGCGCAGGATCGCCGCCGCCTCGTCATCGCCGCAACCAAAGGGGCGCCTCCACCAACCCGGATTGGTACTGCAACCTGCTGGCCAACCCCATCGTTCGGAACCTCATGCCCGTGCTATAATCCGGTCCATCACTTCAATGTGCGCGGACCTCTGATCTCACACGACGACAACCGCAGGCGAATTCGCCGCGCGCACGCTGCCTGGCGGCGCCCGCCAGCCTACCCCCAACAGACACACGCCCGCATATGAGGACCGGTGATGGACAGCTTCAGCATGCTCGCAGCTTATAGGCGTCATTGCAGGCAAGACAGGGCGATTGCGCCCTACCACAGCCGCGCGTCCCGTGTCTCTGCCTGCGCTGTCCATGTCCGGATTGAGCTTCTACTGGTTGACGGTCAAGACTGGAGGCATCGCGATGGTGGCGCGAACAGACTCTGTCCAGCGGATTCCGGGTTACTGCGCATTGTGCATCTCACGGTGCGGCTCGATCGCGGTCGTCGAGGACGGTCGTTTTGTCGCCCTGGAGCCGGACCCGTCGCACCCAACCGGAAAGGCGCTCTGCGCGAAAGGGCGGGCGGCGCCGGAGCTCGTCTATCACCCGGACCGGCTGCTCTATCCGCTGAAACGAACCCGGCCCAAGGGCGATCCCGACCCCGGATGGGAGCGAATCAGCTGGGACGAAGCGCTCGACCTGACCGCTGAGCGGCTGCGCGCGATCGCCCAGGAGCGCGGGCCAGAGAGTGTCGTCTTCAGCGCGGCCTCCCCGTCGACGTCGGCGTTGGACGATTCCCTGGCCTGGATTCAGCGCCTGATGTACGCGTTTGGCAGTCCGAATCTATGCTTTTCGATGGAGCTGTGCGGATGGGGGCGGTTCCTCGCCACGCAGTATACCTTCGGGGCTCCGGTTCCCGGCGCCTATCTGCCCGATCTCGAGCATGCCGGCTGCATTCTGTTCTGGGGCTACAACCCGAATGTCGCCCGGTTGGCCCATGCCGTGGCCACCACGGCGGCGCTCAAGCGAGGAGCGCGGTTGATTGTGGTCGACCCCCGCCGCGCTGGCCCTGCGAACAAGGCGGACCTCTGGTTGCGTGTGCGACCGGGTACCGACGCCGCGCTGGCGCTCGGCATCGCCCACGTCATGATCGAGCGCGGCTGGTACGATCGCGACTTTATCCGCGACTGGACGAACGCCCCGCTGCTGGCGCGCACGGACAACGGCCGTTTGCTGACCGAGAGCGATCTTGACGCTCAGGGGAGCGCCGGCCGGTACGTTGCCTGGAGCGAGGCGATGAGCCGTCCAATCATCTATGATCCGGCTACTGGCGGCTATGGTGGCGAAGGGGGAGACCATCCTGAGCTAGCCCTGGCCGGCGCGTTCACGCTGGAGACGGTTCAGGGCAGGGTGGTGTGCCGACCCGTCTTTGACCTGATGGCCGAGCATTGCCGGCGATACCCTCCTGAACGGGTGGAGGCGATCTGTGGCATCGCGCCCGACCAGATCGAATCCGCCGCCAGAATGCTCTGGGAGGCGCGGCCTGTCGCCTACTACGCCTGGAGCGGCGTCGAGATGCAGACTGGCTCCACGCAGATCGCCCGGGCGATCGCACAGCTCTACACGCTGACCGGGAGCCTGGACGCGCCCGGAGGCAACGTGCTGTTCGCGGCGCCGCCCAGCGCGGATGTCGTCGGCGCTGGGCGGCTGGCGCCAGCGCAGCGCGCGCGTACCCTGGGCGTGGAGGAACGGCCGTTGGGGCCGTCTCGCTGGCAGTTTGTCACTTCGGACGAGGTCTACCGCGCGATCCTGGAGCGACGGCCCTATCCCGTGCGCGGACTCGTCGGGTTCGGCGCCAACCTGCTCATGGCCCACGCCGACGGCAGGCGTGGGCGTGAGGCGCTGTCAGCCCTCGACTTTTACGTCCATGCCGATCTGTTCATGAACCCCACCGCCGAGCTGGCCGACATCGTGCTGCCGGTGACCACCCCGTTCGAGAGCGAGGCGCTCAAGATCGGCTTCGAGGTGAGCGCGGAGGCCCAATCGCTGGCGCAGTTGCGGTCGCGGGTTGTCGAGCCGCAGGGTGAGGCGCGCTCCGATACCGAGATCGTCTTCGACCTGGCGCGCCGCCTTGGTCTCGGCGATCATTTCTGGGACGGCGACATCGAGGCCGCGTACCGCTACCGGCTTCAGCCATCCGGCGTTTCGCTGGAGGCGCTGCGCGAGCATCCGGGCGGCGTGCGTGCGCCGGTCCAGACGCGCTATCGCAAGTTCGCTGAGCGGCAGGACGGCGTACCTCGCGGTTTCGCCACGCCGACACGGAAGATCGAGTTGTATTCCGAGACGTTGCTGCAGCATGGCTATCCGCCGCTGCCTGAGTATGAAGAGCCCCTGGTCAGTCCGGTATCGCGGCCGGACCTGGTCGAGCGATTCCCGCTGATCCTCACCTGCGCCAAGCATGCCCTCTATTGTGAGAGCCAGCATCGGGGGCTACCAAGCTTGCGGCGGCTCGCGCCCGATCCGGAGGTTGAGCTGCATCCGTCGGCCGCCGCCGCGCGCGGTATCGGCCCCGGCGACTGGGTGCACATCGAGACGCCTGGGGGGAGCGTGCGCGCCCGCGCCAAATTGAATGACGCGCTCGAGCCGAATGTCGTCTGCGGCCAGCACGGCTGGTGGCAGGCGTCCACGGCCATTGGCGCGCCCGGCTATGACCCGTTCGGTCCGGATGGCGCCAACTTCAACCTGATCATCGGTAACGAGGCGATCGACCCAGTCAGCGGCTCGGTTCCGCACCGCGCTTACCTCTGTCAGATCCGCCGCGCGAATTGAGGGTTGTGGCGAAGATAGCGCCGCAGCAACTGGGTGGGGGTCTCCCAAGTACGTGACGGAAGGTCGAGCTTCCGAGCCGCTTCCGGGGCATCGGGGCGCCTCAGCGTCCGTATTCGGTCCAGGCGCCGCCGGTGTCGTGCAGCGATACGGCGTGGCCGATGCCCAAGTTACTCGGCGCGCCATTCACCCTGAGATGTGCTGGAAATACTGAAGGTAGCTCTGGAGCATGGGCTGAATGCCGAAGAGCCAAAGCGGCATGAGCCAGAGCGCGCTAGCCGCCCAGAACCAGCCTCGGCTTTGCCGCCATAGCGCATCGAAGACCGGCAAGGCAAGGATCGCCGCCAGCACAATCCCGCTCTGGATACGCCCGGAGGAACCGTAGTCGTAGAAGGATTGGGGCGCGAGGAAGACGCACATGTAGAGCGCGTTGATGGCGAGCGCGATGGTTGATGGCCTCCATCCGACGGGCCACCTGAGCAGGATCAGTATTGCGGCGACTGCCGCGATGGCCCCTGGGATAGCGATGAAATAGACCTGATTCTCCACGCGGGGCTGCGTGATCTGGCTCCAGTGCCAGAGCAGTCCCGCGAACGGCGCGGAGAAGGGGAGATATTGCTGCGGGTCGAGTATCACCACGCCAAAGATCGCGTAGAGAACGGTCTTCCAGATGAGGAATGGCCCGACACTCCCAATCAGAACCAGCCCGGAGCGCGCGATGCCGAAGTATCTCGTCACCCAGTCTTGCGCGGTGATCTCGGGCCAGGCAAGCCGTACGATATACGGCACGCTGATGATGAACGTCACTTCACAGGTCAGCGCGGCGAGCGCGAAGAGTGCGCTGGCGGCGACGAAGCGCATGTACGGGCGGGACCATCCCAGCGCCAGCACGCCCCAGGCGACGAGCGCGAATGCCAGCGGCTCGCTCAGGTCATGGCGAAAGGCGAAGAACAGGCCGGGAAACAGGCCATAGACCAGCGCGATCCATGGCGCCATCCTCCGGCGGCGCAGCCACAGCGCGACGGCGAGCGTCCCGGCGAGCATCGCCAGCGCGTTGACATATACCAGCGTATAGGGGATGAGTGCTGGATTGTCCAGCGCCAGCGCGCGCGCCGCCATCGGATAGAGGATGCGCCCATAGCGTAGCGCGGGATCGTCAATGTATGGCGCCGCGTTGAGTGGGTCCAGGGCGATGAAGTAGTTGAACTGGCCGGCGTATCCATACCGGCTGGCGGGCTGGCTGAGCTCGATGTCTTGCTCGATGATGGGACTGGCCGCGCCACCCTTATTGATGAACAGGGTCCCAACGGTAGCGAGCGCGCGTGGGTTCTGGTTCTGGACGCCAAAACTCAGCCAGAGGGAAGCGCCATACACGATGACGACGGTGAGCGTGACGGCCAGTGGGTGAGTCAGGATCTCCCGCCATACGCGCGCCGTCGTCAAGTCGTCCCACGATTCAAGCAGGATGCCGGTGGTTTCCATCTCTCCGGTAGACGCTGTGAAGCCCATAGCCTCGCTCCTTCCTCATAGCGTGGCGCGCCGTCTCCGTCTTGTCATCCGCGCCGAGCCATCAGCGCAGGATCACTATCTTGTTCGCGCTAGTTGGCATAACGGATACCATACGGACGTATTAGGGACGTGTACGGCGCCGCGAATTCCTCAACTTGGGCGCCTTCTGGCCGGATCGCGCGCTGGACGCTTCCCGCGATGAGACGGCCATGGTTTGGGGATGTCGTTAGATAGGGCGGCACTCGACGACGAAGCGGCCAGAGGGCTGGCGAGTCGTGGCGACGACCTCCAGTCCGGCGCTGAGCGCGAGCGCGCGGAACTCGGACAGGCCGCGATCCTTGCCGCCGACCAATACCAGCATCAGCAGCTCGGGCGCGGGGCCTGCGTCGTCGGGAGAGACGCCGTTGAGGAGGACGACGCGGCCATTGGGATTGGCGCGCGCGGCCTCGGCGCAGCGGCGCAGGATCGCGGCTGCCTCAGCGTCGGGCCAGTCGGGCAGCACACTCTTGAGCAGGTAGAGATCGGCGCCCGCCGGCAGCGGGTCGAAGAAGCTCTGGCTAGCGGATGTGACGCGGTCCGCCACACCGGCCGCCTGGAAAGTCGGGCCGGAGCGCGCGACCGTTCGCGGCAGGTCGACGAGGACGCCGTGGACGCCGGGGTGGGCGCGCAGGACCTCCGCCAGCAGCGTCCCGGTCCCGCCGCCGACATCCACCACGGTCCTAACCGATTCCCAGCCTGAGGTGAGCGGGATGTCGGGGCTGGGAGTCGCGTGTCCGGCCGGACCCATCAGGGCGTCGAAGCTGGCGGCGATGCCGGGATGCGCGTCGAGGTCGTCCCAGAACGAGAGGCCGAACCGCTCGGCATAGGCGGGCTTGCCGGTCTGTACCGCGCTCAGCAGCGTGCTCCACGCGCCGTCCATGCGGCTGCCGAAGCCGTTCTGGTCGAGGATGAAGCGCAGGCCGGATGGGTGGCCGTCGCGCAGCTTCTCAGCGGCTGGATTGAGCGTGAACCGGCCCGGCTCGGGCTCCGCAAAGATCCCTATGCCCACCAGATAGCGCAACACCCGCTCCAGCGAGCGGGCGTCAGCTTCGGCCCGCCGGGCCAGCTCGTCAATCTGGCTCGCGCCGTCCGCGATGTGGTCAGCGACGCGCAGAGTTGCCGCCACGCGCAGACACCAGGGCGCGCAGAGATCGCTCAGCGCCCAGAGGTCCGGGTCGTCTCGGTCAGCCATCGCACGGAGCCTCCTCTCCCGATAGGGAACGTCGTCATGTCGCTGGGTTCTCCGCCAGCCAGCGCAGAACGGCAGCGGCGTTCGCATCGGGTGGGAAGACAGGATAGAAGACGTGCTCGATCCGTCCGTTGCGCAGGATGAGGGTCACACGCTTGAGCAGCGTCATGCCCTCAACCATGAAGGTGGGCAGGCGCAGGGCCGAGGCGAAGCGCAGCTCGGCGTCGCTGAGCAGCGGGAAGGGCAGCCGCAGCCGCTCCGCCGCCTCGCGCTGGTAGTCGGTGGTCTGCGCGCTCAGCCCAAAGACCTCCGCGCCCTGCGCGCGGATTTCCGCGTGGTGATCGCGGAAGGCGCAGGACTGCGGCGTGCAGCCGCGCGCGCCGGGGATCTCGTCCCAGCCCGCGGGCGACGGCTCGCCCGGCCGGCCCGTGCGCGGGTAGCAGTAGACGACCGTGCGGCCCGCTCGCGCCGCCAGGTCAACCGCTGTCCCATCGGTGGCCGCCAGCGTCACATGCGGGAGCGCCATGCCCACCAGGTGGGCGCACGCCCCATCGTCCTCCGGCGCCGGAAGATCGTCTGGGAGGCCCAGGAAATCAGGTGAATCCGCCATTGCGCGCCATTCCTCTCTGTTGTCGCGTCCGTTATCGCGCGCTCACCGCTCCCATCCGGGGACCAGCAAGCGCTTTGGGCGCGTCCGACATCTCTGCGTTCCATACTAGCCCCAACTGCCAGCGCTTGTAGTACTCCGCGCGTTTGCCTGGATTTCTCGCCGCGAGCGCTTGTGTAAACGGCGCCGCTGATGCGCACATGGACGCCGTTTGTGGGAGTGGCCCAGGCCAGCGAGGACGCTCATTCAGGGCGCCCGCTCGGAGCGGCGTGAGTGGAGTCACACCGGAGACGCCTTCACTGTCGAAGTGACGTTGAAGGACACACAAGCGCATCACGCACATACATAAGGAGAACAACAATGACGGTACAAGAGAACGAGGCCCTCGCACGCGCTGAAGTTGACAAGTACAACGCCCACGACCTGGACGGGCTGGGCGCGCTCTTCAGCTCGGACGCGGAGATCCTCAACGTGCCTACCGGCGTAAGCGGCCGCGGAGCGAAGACGGCCCGCGATAGCGCTCAGACCCTCCTAACAGCTTTCCCCGATGGCAAGTTCGAGATCATCAGTGTGGTCGCTGGTGAGCGGGGCGCCGCTATAGAATACTGGGGGCGCGGCACACACACCGGCAACCTCGTCGCTCGCGCTGGCGCCCTTCAGCCGACAGGGCGCAAACTCGAGGTGCGCATCTGCGACGTGATGGACATCCAGGGCGGGAAGATCACAAGTGTGAGGTCCTACTGGGATCTGTACGGTGTGCTGAGCCAGCTCGGTCTGACGCCCGAGCCGGCGCACCCCTAACCCCGCCAGCCCGCGCCGCGCACTCCACTGGCGCCAAACCCATGACACAACCGCTCCCCTCCGGCGCACCCGCCCAGTGGGAGCGGTTGTGTCGCGCTGAGAAGCGCCTGAGAAGCGGCGAGTGGCGTCATAGCTCCATCATTGCCGTTTTCCCGTTTTCAATCGGCTTGCCCGGCGATCTGGCAGCGTCTTGACGGTTGCGCGCATGGCGCCGGCTCTGCCATGCTGGCGGCGAATGGCGACTGGTCGCGGGATGATAGGAACGTGACGTGGAGATGCGGGGCGACATGAGGAGACGGTGGCTGATGGTGGCGATGCTGGCGCTAGGGATCGTGGCGCCGCTGACGGCATGCGCGTATGGCGGGCGCGGGCCAGTGTCTACAGTGACCATTTCTCCGCGTGTAAGCGACTATGACGTGAGCCTGTCATCGGGCGGGCTGGCGCGCGCGTATCACGTCCACCTGCCGCCCGCCGCGAGCGCGGGGAGGCCGCTGCCACTGCTGCTGGCGCTGCATGGACGGCTGGGTGATGGCGCGGGCCAGGCGAAGCTCGCCAGCTTCAACACCGTCGCCGACCGGTACGGCTTCATCGTGGTCTATCCCGATGGCTACCAGCGCAGTTGGGCCGATGGCCGCGGGACGGCGCCCGCCGACAAGGCCGAGGTGGATGACGTAGCGTTCCTCGGCGCGGTCCTCGATCAGGTGATGGCGAGTGAGAAGGTGGACGTGTCGCGGGTCTATGCCGCGGGCATGTCGAACGGCGGGTTCATGACGGAGCGGCTGGGTTGCGACCTGGCGAAGCGCTTCGCGGCGATCGCCATCGTCGCGGCGAATTTCGACCAGAAGCTGGCGGCGCGCTGCGCGCCCGCCCACCCGCTGCCCGTGCTGCTCATCCACGGCAGCGACGACCCGCTCGTCCCGGATGCGGGCGGCCCGCTGGACGGCGAGCCAGTACTATCAACGGCTGATGCGGTGGCGCGCTGGGTGGAGCTGGCTGGCTGCCGCGGCGCGCCAGCCGTCGCGCAGCTCCCCACGTTGGTGGATGACGGGACCTCCGTCACGCGCTCGACCTATAGCGGCTGCGCAGGCGGCGCGCGGGTGGTGTACTACGACGTCACCGGTGGCGGTCACACCTGGCCGGACGGCTTGCAGTACCTGCCCGCCTCCATCATCGGCAAGACCAGCCGCAACCTCGACGCCAGCGACGCCATCTGGCGGTTCTTTCGGGGCGATCACCTATAGTGGCATAC
>DASTKI010000173.1:0-23300 GCA_035716045.1 Ktedonobacterales bacterium | reverse complement strand
GAAGGCCGCCGGGCCGGATGGGCGCCTGGCAGCCAAATTGCGGTTACCGGACAGCCGTCTGACGACCTCAGGTTGGGAGAAATGTCTACCGCCAGCCCTCGTTTTATCCATTCGTCTCGTGTTATGCTACTACGCATCAAGAGACGTCAGGAGCCAGCCGCGGCAGGCGGCGTAAGAGCGGCGTACGGGGCGTACGAGAGGCGAACAGGGCCAGCGTAGTAGGCGGATGTACGGAGCGCGCGGCATGAGCTAGCCCCTCACGAGAGAGGTCGATGCGACGATGGAGCGCATGCTGAATCCTCACGGCATCACGTTCGAGCAGCAGCATATGGGCCTCCGCAGGCGCTGCTCGATCTGCGAGCGCAAGCTGGTGAACAAGGCGTATTTCCTGACGGAGAGCGAGGATGCTCCCAAGCCTCAGCAATCGTGGCTGCTGTGCGCGCTCTGCAATATCGCTGTTCAGGCGGAGCTGGCGCGCTCGGGGCTGCGCCCGGCCATCCGCACGCGCGTCGCGGTAGGGCTGGTGGCCAGCCAACGGGGCCTGACCAACCGCCCCAAGTGGTGGCAGGAGCGCTACTGGGATGAGCTGGACGATCAGGGATGGAACCACATCATATTCTGGTCCATTGTGGCCATCGCGTTTGGACACGTGCTGGTCTTCGTCATCCTCATGATGTGGCCATTCATCGTTGGGTATTAGCCGGGCATTCCCTCGGCGACAGCCTCGCCCCTCCCCCGTTGCGCGCGCCGCTTCTGGTGGGCCATCCGATCTGGCTATCTGATAGAATGAGCGCGCCGCATCCTGTGTGAGTGAGGAGGACGCCCGCATGTCGCTGAACGCGCCGAACTATCCTTCGCCATCAGTCACCAGCTCTCCCATCTATCCACCCTATCCCGCGACGCTGGTGATTCAGGGGTCGGCATGGCGAAGCGCGCGCGCCTACGGCTCGCAGGCGCCGCTATTCAAGCCGCGGACCCACATTGGCAAACTCGGCACGAATGACATCGTGCTCTCCGACCCGTTCGCCTCGCGCGTGCATGCCGCCATCTCCTGGACGCCGCACGGCTACGAGATCGAGGACCTGCGCTCGACCAACGGCGTCTACGTGAATGGTGTGCGTATCAACGGCCGCGCGCCGCTGACGCCGGGCCAGGTGATCCGCATCGGCCGGACGGAGATGACGTTCTACGCGCTGCAGGGGTCAGCCTGGTCCAGCCAGCCGCCCGCGTACGCCGCGCCCGTCGCGCCCACGCCGGTGGCGCCGCGCACGACTGGGGCGCCAGTCGCGGTCCCACCGCCCTTCCAGCATGTAGACAAAGCGCCGCCACTCAGCGCGCGGGCTGGGACATGGATCAAGGCGGAGTGGCGCAAGCGGTACTGGAAGGTCTTTCTGGTCGGCCTGGCGTTGCTGATCTTCGCCGAGTACCAGCTGAATGGCCCGCTTGGCGACACGGCGCTGTGGCTGGTGATCCCCATCGCGGCGGCGCTGATGCCGGTCTGTTTCTTCATCTATTGCTGGGACAGCGATTATCTGGCGGATATGCCGCGCTGGATCCCCTGGGTGACGTTCTTCAGCGGCGCGTTCTTGGGTGTGACGCTGGCCTTCGTGCTGGAGCGCATCTTCGTCACCAGCGAATCGCTCACCGACGCGATGCTCGTCGGGCTAATCGAGGAGAGCTGCAAGGCGCTAGCGGTGATCTGGTTCATCCGCAACCGCAAGCTGCGCAGTGAGATTGATGGGGTGATCCTGGGCGCGGCGGCGGGCGCTGGCTTCGCCACACTCGAAACGATCGGCTACGCGCTGACTGCCTACGTCGGCGGCTTTTCAGATGGCGGCGGGATGGCGGCGCTCAACACGACGCTGCTGCTGCGCGGCTTGCTCGCGATCTTTGGCCACGTCACCTGGACAGCGATTGTCGTCGGCGCGATCTGGCGCGACCGCGGCCAGAGCAGCTTCAAGTTGACCTTCGGCGTAATGCTCGCCTTCGCCACCGCCGTCATATTGCATGGGCTGTGGGACGGCGTGCCGCTCCTGGGCATCCTCGTGGCCGCGCTGATCGGCAGCTGGCTGATGCGCTTCTTCCTGCGCGAAGCGGTGGCGCGCGAGAAACTTGGCCCCATGGCTCCCCCGCCCTCGCCGCTGCTCTTCGCGCTGGGCACATATCTCATCCACCCTTTCCGCAACCCGCTGCCGCAGCCGCCCATGCCGGCGCCGGGCGTGTTCACCGGGTCATGGAGCGTGGCGCCGGCCCAGGGCTGGACGCCCGCGCCCGGACCGGCGGCCTACCAGCCTACCTACCAGCCTGCCTACCAGCCTGCCTACCAGCCTGCCTATCAGGCCCCCGCCACGCCACGCCCGCCTGCCTGCCCAAACGGTCATCAGGTCTCCGATCGCGCCGCCCGCTTCTGCCGGATATGCGGCGCGCCGCTCGTCGCATGACACCGCCACAGGTGGCGCTGCGACTGAACAGCTGAGGCGCGGGCTGGCCGCTCGCCCCCGTAGTGCTATACTTCCATGTAAGGGAACGTATACGGCTCTGTCGCGCCAGAGAGGCCCGATAGGCGAGAGCGAGTGACGAGCATGGCGAGCAAAGGTGTCATGAGTCCAGCCAGGATGGCGCGTGGAAGCGGCCATGAGGGCCACACCCACACGTTCACCCGGCAGGCGCTGCGCCTTGGCTTCTTCCTGACGGCGGCCATGCTGCTGATCGAGGTGATTGGCGGTCTGCTCTCGCATTCGCTGGCCCTGCTCTCCGACGCGGCGCATGTGCTGACGGACGTGGTGGCGTTGGGGCTGGCCTGGTTCGCGGCGGCGCAGGCCGAGCGGCCCGCCAACGAGCGCCGCACCTTCGGCTATCACCGCGTTGGCATCATTGTGGCGCTGGGCAACGGCCTGACACTGGTAGCCATCGCCATCGCCATTGGAGTGGAAGCCTGGCAGCGCCTGCGAGCGCCCACCGAGGTACACCCGGAGATCATGATCGCCGCCGCGCTGGTGGCCATCGCCGTCAACCTGTATATCATCTGGCGGCTGCGCGGCGACACGGAAAACCTGAACACGCGCGCCTCCGCCCTGCATGCGCTGGGAGATGTCGGGGCGTCGCTGGGCGTCATCGTGGGCGCGGTCGTGATCGCGCTCACGCGCGCCACCTGGGTTGACCCAGTCGTCTCGGTCGCCATCGCCGTGTTGATCGCCATCAGCGCCGTCCGGCTGATTCGCGAAGCCACGGACATCCTGCTGGAATCCACTCCACGAGACATCTCCACACCAGTGGTGGCGCGCGATATCTGCTCGGTGCAAGGTGTTCGCGCGGTGCATGACCTGCACATCTGGCAGATCAGCAACGGGCTGCGCGCGCTCTCCTGCCATGCCATCATCGCCGATATCCCGCCGAGTGAGAGCGCCGCGATCCTCGATCGCGTGAGCGATCTGCTGCGCCAGCGCTACCGCATCGCGCATACGACCATCCAGCTGGAGAGCGATCTGCACGAGGCGCACGAGGGCTTCTGCGCCTGTGAGCCGGGCATGACGGACGGCCTCTACTGCGCGCTGACCCCTGAAGACCTTGCCCACGGTCACACCCACGGGCGCCTCGCTCACAACTCCCTCACACATACCGGGGCCTGAGCCCTCGCTCGTAGAGTTGGCCCCCGTTTCGCGTACATCACTACCTGGCGCCCGCTTCGCCTCAGCGCGACGCGCGGCGCACACAAGGAGGTTGATGGTATGCGACACGCTCAGACACGAACTTCCATCCGGCCATCACGCATCACGAAGATGGTCGCGTCAGTCGCGGCGATGCTGCTTCTCGCGCTGACACTGAGCGCCTGTGAGGTATCAATACCGGGCGTAAACGTAACACAGGGATCGGGGACGATAAAGACCGAGACGCGGGCGGTGAGCGGCTTCACCGGTGTTGCGCTGCGAGGCGCTGGCACGCTCACCATTCGCCAGGGAAACACCGAGTCGCTGACGATTACGACCGATGACAACCTTCTGCCGCTGCTGACATCCACTGTCAACAACGGCGTGCTCGAGCTCAGCGGCAAGGAAAGGACTATCCCCCGGCCCACCGACGGCATCAAATGGGATGTGACGGTCAAGAACCTGAACAGCGTCTCGCTCACCGGCGCGGGGATCGTCAACGTCGAGAATCTGAACACGTCGTCGCTGGACACGAAGATTTCTGGCGCGGGGACCATGAACGTCTCTGGGCGGGCGTCCGCGCAATCCATCTCCGTGACCGGCGCGGGGAACTACAACGGGCGCAACTTCACCGCGCCAACCGCCACCGTCAACATCAGCGGCGCGGGGAACGCCTTCGTCAACGCGAGTGAGGCGCTCGATGCGACGGTGAGCGGCGCTGGCGTCGTGACGTACTATGGAACGCCCAAAGTCACCCAGCACATCAGCGGGGCTGGAACCGTCAGGCAGGGGCGGTAGGCGCGCGCTTGAGCAGCGCCGCGGGAACCACGCCCCGAATTGAGGCGTCAACCAGCTCGATTGGGTGCAGTGTAGGAATGCTGGCGCCCATCCGACCCAGCGCGGCATTGATCTGGAGAAGGCATCCGGCGTTGGACGCCACCAGCGCGTCGGGCGCGACGCTGAGGATGTTGCGCGCCTTGCGCTCGCCTAGGTCCGCCGCGGGCTCCGGCTCGACCAAATTGTAGATGCCCGCGCTGCCGCAACACAGCTCACTCTCTGGCGGGCTGACCACCTCCAGGCCAGGGATGGCGGCCAGGATGGCGCGCGGCTGCTTGCGGACACCCTGCGCGTGCGCCAGGTGGCAGGCGTCGTGGTAGGCCACGCGCGCACGGACCGACATGCGCGGCGCGACTGGGTCCAGCTCCGCCAGGAACTCCGAGATGTCGCGAGTCTTGGCGGAGAGCGCTCGCGCGCGCTCGGCCCAATCGGGGTCGTCCGCCAGCAGCCGCCCGTAGTCCTTGATGTTTGAGCCGCAGCCAGCGACATTTACCACTACAGCGTCCACATCCGCGCGCTCGAATGTCTCGATCAGGCGGCGGGCGAAGGCCAGGCCCTCCTCGTCGCGCCCCGCATGCATCGAGAGCGCGCCGCAACAGCCCTGCGCAGCGGGCGCGACTACCTCGCAGCCCTCCGCTGTCAGCACGCGCATCGTCGCGGCGTTCACGTCGCTAAAGAAGACGCGCTGCACGCAGCCCAGCAGGAGCCCAACGCGCATGCGCCGGGCTCCTTGCGCTGGGATGAAATCTGGCAGCCGCGCGGAGCCGGCGGGTATTTCCGGCGCCATCGCCTCCAGCGCGCGGAGCCGCTGCGGCAGCCGCCGCGCCAGTCCGCTACCCATCAATCGCCTGCCGCCGAGCCGCTGGTAGGCGCGCAGGGCAGGCAGCAGCGCCCGCATGCGCGCGGGATACGGAAACAGACTGAAGATCGCCTGGCGATACAGCCGGTCCGCGGCGGAGCGCGGGACGTGGCGCTCGACCTGGGCGCGTGTGGCCTCGATTAACTGATCGTATTTCACGCCAGAGGGGCAGGCAGTCACGCAGGCCATGCAGCCGAGGCACTGGTCCCAATGACGGGTGACCGTCTCATTGAGGCCAATCTCGCCCTGCGACACCATCTTCATCAACTGGATTCGCCCGCGCGGGGAATCCATCTCCTCACCCCAGAGCGCATACGTCGGGCAGCTTGGCAGGTAGAAGCCGCAATGGACGCAATCGGCGATCAGCTCCGGATCCGGCGCGTGATGCGCGTCGAAGCCGATCAGGCGCGCGGGCGTCGGGCTGGTCAGGGCCGTGGGTGGAGTCTCCATCTGTGTCATGCCGCATCCTCGTTTCAGAGCCCGCCGACAAAGCGTCCAGGGTTGAGGGTGTCCATCGGGTCGAAGCGCGCCTTCAGGCCACGCATGATGTCCAGCCCGTTCGCCGGACCCCACGGGTCTATGTGCCCGCGCATTGCGGGCGGCGTATGCGTCACGACGAGGCTACCTCGCCGCTCGACCGCCGCCGAACGCAACCGCTCGATGGCCGCACCCCAGCCCGCCATAGTGTCCGACGGGCCCGCCAGCCGCAGGGTGACGAGCCCCAGTCCGGCATGCGCCCGCCAGCGCAAGTCCGCCAGGCCCGCGAGCTCCGTCCGGGCGGCCTCCAGCGCGACCAGCCACACGCTCACATCGGAAGGGAGCAGGCTGGCTTTCAAGACGACGACGCCGTCCGCCGCGGATAGCTCGGCCATCCAGGCGTCGCGCTCACGCCACCACGCCGCGTCATGCTCTCCATTCGCCGCGCGGGCGCTTAGCCCCGCCGCCTCCGCCAGCCGCTGGACGGCGCCAATTTGATCGGCAATCGCCTCCTCTACCGCCGACTCGAAGCGGACCGCGAGCGTGTGAGCGCCGCCCGGCTCGGCGGGTGGGAAGAGGTCGAGGACCGTGGGGACGACGGGCTGCGCCATCACGGACAGCGCCAGCGCGCACAGCGGCTCCGACGCGGGCGCCTCCACCAGCGCGGAGCCGGTATACGGCGGGATGGGGTAGAGCCGGAAGTTGGCGGAGAGTATGATGCCGAGCGTCCCTAGCGCGCTGGTAAAGAGCTTGGGCAGATCATAGCCCGCCACATTCTTGACCACCTTGCCACCGCCGCGCGCGATTGTCCCATCCGCCAGCGCCACGCGCACGCCGATGATCTGGTCGCGCACGCCACCGTAGCGCTGCCGGCGCGGGCCGGTGGCGTTGGTCGAGATGATCCCGCCGATCGTGGCGCCAGGCGCGAGCGGAGGGTCCAGCGCCAGCCACTGCCGCGCCTCGCCCAGGACCCGCTGGAGGTCCGCCAGTGGCGTCCCTGCCCTCACGGTGACGGTCAGGTCGTGCGGCGCGTGCTCGATCACACCGCTGATACGCGCCATGCTGAGGATGATGTCGGCGCGGCGGGGCGGGGCGCCATAATCGAGTTGTGTCCCGCCGCCGCGCGGAATGACCGCCAGCCCATTGGACGAGGCGTATCGCAAGACCTCCGCGACCTGCTCCTCGGTTTCCGGCTCGACGACCGCCCGAGGCGTCACGCCCGCCACGGTGTCGGCCTCCGTCGCCACCCACGCGCGGGGCGCCAACTTCGCCAGCGCCTCCTCCAGCGCGCCAACGCCCGCGCCCACTGGCCCGGACTGCTCTGTCCGCTCCATCGCACAGTCCTCCTCGATCCGCACTGACTCGCTGACGCTGGTTATGTCCCCGCTTCGCGCTCTACCTCAAGGAGCATCGCTCGTGCCTGTGTTTCAAGAAGTGGCAGGTCAATCTTGACTGTATTCCAAACAATCGTGAGATTGACCGTGAAATATCCGTGAATGAGCCGGTTGCGCATGGCGGTAATGGCGCGCCAGGAACCTCAAAGAGGCGATCACGCTCATTATCGAGGCCAACCGCGAGCTTGCCCGTCGCGAAACAGCGGGACGGCCGGTTATCCGTGAAACGCTGATCGTAGCGGTATGACACGTGAGCGCCATCGCGTCTCACCTCGCACTGTCTCCCTGTCCCCTACCACCGCTCGCCAAGGCCTGCCAGCTCCACCGGATGCGGCTGATAGTGGCCAGGGGCCTCGCCGCAGAGGCGCGGGGTGGGATAGACCTTGTCGGGATTGCAGAGATTATCGGGGTTGATGGCGCAGCGGATGAGCTGATGCGCGGCGAGGTCAGTCTCCGAGAACATCACCGCCATGTAGAGTTTCTTGTCCGCGCCGACGCCGTGCTCGCCGGTGATGCTGCCGCCGTGCGCCACGCACGCCCGCAGGATCTCGCCCGCCACATGCTCCGCTCGCGCCTCCGCGCCTTCATCGCGCTCATCGTAGAGCACCAGCGGGTGCAGATTGCCATCGCCCGCGTGGAAGACGTTGGCCACGCGCACGCCATGCGCTTCGGCCAGCGCCGAAATCTCGCGCAGCACCTCCGGCAGGGCGGTGCGCGGGATAACGCCATCCTGCACGATATAGTTGGGGCTGATGCGCCCGACCGCCGCGAAGGCCGCCTTGCGCCCGCGCCACATCAGCGCGCGCTCCTCGTCGCTCTTCGCCAGACGGAACTCGACGCAATCGAGGTTGCGGCAGATCGCTTCTACCTGGGCGAGCTGCGTCTCCACCTCGCGCGCTGGCCCGTCCAGCTCGACAATCAACACAGCGTTCGTATCAGGGTAGTTGGCATGGACAGCGGCCTCTGCCGCCTCGATCGCCAGCCGATCCATCATCTCGATGGCGGCGGGGATGATGCCTGACCCGATGATCTGGGAGACCGCCTCGCCCGCCATGTCGGTGTGATGAAAGGCGGCAAGCACCGTCTGCACCGTTTCCGGCTTGCGCATCAGTCGCAGCGTGATCTCTGTCGCGATGGCGAGCGTGCCTTCGGAGCCAACGAACACACCAGGCAGATCATAGCCTGGCGAATCGAGTGTAGGCGCGCCAATATGCGCCACCTCGCCATCAGGCAGCACAACCTTCATGCCGAGCACGTGGTTGACGGTGAAGCCATACTTCAGGCAGTGCGCGCCGCCGGAGTTCTCGGCGATATTGCCGCCGATCGAACAGACCTGCTGGCTGGAGGGGTCCGGCGCATAGTAATAGCCGTTCGGAGCCACGCGCTGCGTGACGGAGAGATTGATGACGCCTGGTTGCGCCACCACACGCTGGTTCACCAGGTCCACCGAGAGAATCTCGCGCATGCGTGAGAGCGCGATCACCACACTGCCCGGCGAGGGCATGGCGCCGCCAGAGAGGCCCGTACCGGACCCGCGCGGCACGAATGGGATGCGCTCCTCATGCAGAAGCCGCAACAACGCCGATACCTGCTCAGTGGTGGTCGGCAGGACGACCAGATCGGGCTTTTGGCGCAGGCTCGCCAGCCCATCTGACTCGTAGGTGCGCGCCTCTTCCTCGGCGGTGATAACGCCTTGCGGGCCGACGATCGCGCGCACAGCCTCGATAACGCGCCGTTCCAACACGGCCTCGCCCCCTTTCTTCCATCGTCATATGGGGGTGAGCGGCTGGCCCCATGCGCGCCGCTCATAGCGGCATTCTATCTCATAACACCCTGCGCCAGCGGAAATGCCTTCGCCAAAGCCCCTCCCTATCAGATCCGGCGCCACAGCAATACCATGCGAGCCTTCTGGCGGGCCAATCTCTACCTGTCTTAAACCTGCTCATACGGCATTTGTACCTCCATCCGCTACACTGAGAGGCTGATAGATCATGCAATCTACTCGCATCTACCAGCCGCCCGTGCTGCGTGGCTGCTTTCCCCACGCGAGTCAATCGTCAGCGGACGACGGCCCACTCAGATGTAGCCGTTCGCGCGTGTGAGGAGCGCCAGCATAGCGGCAGGACGGCACAACGCCGTCGCGATGGCGTACCGCGCTTGCTCGACAAGAGCGCTAGCGCAGCGCGCACGAACTCGCGGATTCATCGCGACGGTGGTAACAGCGCGGCGGCGTGTGTTGGTGTCATTGGGGGAACATGGCAATGAGGCAGTCTGGATACGGAGACAAGGTGTTGTGGAGAGCGGCGCGATATGTCGCCGCCGTGGGCGTATTCTCCCTGTTCCTTGCGATGGTGGCGCAGGTCGGGATGCTGCGGAGTGGAACAGTTGGAGTGGCGCACGCGGCTACACTCAATCCGATCCAGATAGAGAACCAGAAAACAGGCTCACCGGGCTGGAACGCCTTCAGCGCGAACTCGTCGCCAACCGCCCTCTCTGGCTACGCCGCGCCAGTCAGCCTCAACCTGGGCCAATCAGTGAAGTTTTACATCACCACAACGGCCAGCAGCGTGAACATAGATGTCTACCGCACAGGCTGGTACAGCGGCGTCGGCGCGCGGCTCGTGCAGTCGCTCGGCTCGTTCCCCGGACAGGCGCAGGCGATTCCCAAGCCAGATAAGGTCACGGGCATCATCGAGTGCAACTGGCAGGCGACGACGACGCTCACCATTCCGACGACTTGGACGAGCGGCGTCTACCTGGCCAAGCTGACCAGCTCCGCGGGCGACCAGAGCTTCGTCCTCTTCGTCGTCCGCAACGACAGCTACCACAGCGACTTCCTCGTACAGACCAGCATCACAACCGCCGAGGCGTACAACACCTACGGCGGGACGAGCCTCTATAACAACCTCACCGATGGCAGCGTCTTTTCCGGTCCCCACGCCACCAAAGTCTCCTTCGATCGCCCTTTCAATCCCGGTGACGGCGATGGAGCCGGTCAATACCTGTGGTTTGACTATCCCCTCGTCCGCTGGTCCGAGGCGCAAGGCTTCGACATGTCCTACACCACGAACTTGGACATGGACGTCAGCCCGAATCCGCTGGCCAATCACAAGGTGTTTGTCTCGGTAGGCCACGACGAGTACTGGTCGAAGGGCGAGCGCGACAACGTCGAGAACGCCATCGCCAGCGGCGTCAACGTCGCGTTCTTCGGCGCCAACGACGCCTACTGGCAGATTCGCTACGAGCCCGATTCACACGGGAACCCCTACCGCACCCAGGTCGGATACAAGGACTACGCGACCGACACGACGCCGCCTGGCCCTGACCCAGCGTGGGGCGTGAACAACTCGATCGTCACAACCAACTGGCGCGACCCGGTGGTCAACCGGCCCGAAAATAGCATGATCGGCATCATGTACGAGGATCAGTTGAGCACGGCGGCCGCCGCGTACATCGTGCAGAACGCCTCGAACTGGGTCTACGCCAACACTGGGTTCACGAACGGAACCAGTGTTCCTGGCATCGTCGGCTATGAATACGACCGCGTGTTCGACAATGGCCTCACGCCTGCGGGCCTCACAGTGCTCTCCAACTCGCCCGTACACGGCCAGGAGGCCGGAGACTCGCACTCCAACTCCAGCATCTACACCGCGCCGAGCGGCGCGCGGGTCTTCGCCGCTGGCACCATCGAGTGGAGCTGGGGCCTCGACAACTTCGGTGGACGCACGACGGCCAACAAGGGCATCCAGCAGACCACCGCCAACATCATGTACACGTTCAGCGGCGAGACGCCGCCGCCACCACCGCCGCCACTGCCCGCTGGCGTCTACTTCGCTGACAACTTCGAAAGCGGCAACCTGACCCTGTGGAACGGCCCTAACGGCCTCGGAACGGCGCAGGCGGAGTCCACCGTCGTCAATAGCGGCTCCTTCGGCGCCTCCATCTCCAACCAGAGCGGCCAGTACACCTATCTCACAGCGCAACTGTCCGCGCCTCAGGCGTCTACATATACTCGCTTCTACTTCCGGGTAGCCAGCCCAGGTACCGCGACCGCCACGCTCGCGCAGGGCCGCGACGCGACCAATCACGTGCTCTGGTCAGTCACCTATGACGCCGGACGCAAGGGCATTGACGCTTATTTCTGGAACGGCGCCGGCGCGCGCTACGACCTCTACAGCCCGATGAATATCGTCGCGCCTGACGCCTGGTATGGTATGGAGATCCAGGCCAACGAAGCGACCAGCGGCCATGGCGAGGTATGGCTGAACGGCGCGTCCATCGCCCATGTGGATGGCGACCTCTCGACCTCCACGCCTTTCAGTCAGCTCCAGCTCTGGAATGACGCCGCTGGAACGGTCTACTACGACGACGTCATCACCAGCAATGCGTACAATGGGCCAGTTGGCGGAGCGTATCCGGCCCCGGGGGCCTCGCTCTCGCCGACCGCGCTCGCCTTCGGCGGCCAGAACCTCGGCACGCCCAGCACGGCGCAAACGGTGACGCTCACCAACAATGGCAGCCAGGCGCTGAGCATCGCCTCGGTCGCGATCGGTGGGACGAACCCCGGCGACTTCTCTGATAGTAACGCCTGCGGCTCGTCCCTGGGCGTCGGCGCGAGCTGCACAATCAGCGTGACCTTCAACCCCACCGCGTCAGGTACCCGCACGGCGACATTGACGCTGACCGACAACGCGCCGAGCGGCTCGCAATCGGTCAGCCTGAGTGGGTCGGGCGTGCTGCCGCCGCCACCGGCTGACGGCGTCTACTTCAAGGACGGCTTCGAGGGCGGGAATCTCACCGCCTGGCACGCTCCCGCTGGGATCGGCGCCGCAACCGTTCAGGTCAGCGTGGTCAACAGTGGAAGCTACGCCGCCGCGCTGGTCAACCAAACGGGGCAGTATGAGGCGATCAACGCCGATCTGCTGGGTGGCGGCGAGGCGTTGACCTATACCCGCCTCTACTTCAACGTCGGCGCGGGCGCAAGCACCACCACACTGGCCCAGGGTCGCGACGACGCCAACGAGGCGATGTGGGTGGTCGTCTATGACGCGCAGCGCCACGGCCTGGACGCTTACTTCTGGAACGGCGCCCGCACGCGCTACGACATCTACACAACCATGAATATCGTCGCGCCGAACACCTGGTACGGCCTGGAGGTTGAGTCCAACGAGGTCGCCGCGGGCCACGTGGAAATCTGGCTGAATGGCGCGTCGGTCGCCTCAACGGATGGTGACTTCTCTACCTCCACCCCCTACAGCCATCTATGGCTGTGGAACGAGGCGGCGGGGACCGTCTACTACGATGATGTTATCATCCACAATGCCTACAATGGCCCCGTTGGGAGCGGCCCATACCCGGCGCCGGGCGCCTCGCTCTCGCCGACTTCACTTACCTTCAGCGACCAGAATATCGGCGCGACCAGCGCCGCGCAGACGGTGACGCTGACCAATAACGGCAGCCTCACGCTCAGCATCGCCTCGATCGCGCTTGGCGGGGCGAACCCCGGCGATTTCGCTCAAACGAGCACGTGCGGCTCCTCGCTCGCCGCCAGCGCGAGCTGCACGATCAGCGTAAACTTCACGCCCACAGCATCCGGCACGCGCTCGGCGACGCTGACCATCACCGATAACGCGCCCAATGGCTCGCAGAGCGTGACATTAAGCGGCACGGGCGTCACAGCCCCGCCACCTCCGCCGCCACCGCCGCCATCCAGCGGGGTCTACTTCCAGGATGGGTTCGAGAGCGGCGACTTCTCAGCGTGGAGTCCGCCCAGCGGATCGGGGACAGCGGCGGTCGAGTCCACCGCCGTCAATAGCGGGACCTATGCGGCGTCGCTGACTAATGCCAGCGGCCAGTATGAGTCAGTCAGCGCTAATCTGGTTGGCGGCGGCGAGACGCTCACGTACACGACGTTCGCGTTCAACGTTGCCAGCGGCACGGCGACGACCACGCTGGCGCAGGGTCGCGACGCGCACGGCAATTTGATGTGGGTGGTCATCTACGACGCCGGGCGGCATGGTATTGACGCCTACTTCTGGAACGATGCGCGCGGGCGTTTCGACCTGTACAGCAACACGAACCTGGTCGCCGCCAACACGTGGTACACCCTGGAAATCGAGTTCAACGAGTCGTCCACCGGTCACGCCGAAATCTGGCTAAACGGGACCACCATCGCCGCCGCCGATGGTGATATGTCCTCCACCAGCGGCTACGCGAATCTCGCCCTGGTCAACGAGGTCACGGGAACGACGTATTTCGACGACGTGAAAGTCGCCAACGTCAAGTAGCGAGGAATCTCTCAAAGCGGCCCAAATCCGCGCGCCAGCCGCATGGGCCGCTTTGACGCTCCCCGCGCGGAGGAGCTTGTGATGATGTATTCCTACGGCTTCAGTATTGGCGCGAAATTGCTCGCCAGAGGGAAGGTCAAGCCAGCTCTACGTCACTTGATCATTCCCGTAAGTTACTGGCGTACCACCGAGTTTGGGCTAACGATGCGCTATGGCGAATTCACGCCCGAAGACCGAATTCTAGACATCGGCAGTCCCAAGCTTCTGGCGCTCTACCTGGCGAAGAGACTGGGCGCCGATGTGTATTCGACCGATATTGATGACTACTTCATTCCAGAATATAAAGCGCTCAGCGACATCGAACACCTCTCTCCGGAGCGCTTCCATGTGGAGAGGCAAGACGGGCGGAGCCTGACCTATCCCGACACGTTCTTCGACAAGGTCTTCTCCGTCTCCGTCATCGAGCATATCCCTGATCACGGTGACTCCGAGTGCATGCGCGAGATTGCGCGTGTGCTTAAGCCGGGCGGTCGCTGCCTACTCACGGTACCCTTCTCGCCGCAATCGAGTGACCAGTATCGCAACGGCAGAGACTTTTACTGGTCGGGCGCGTCGAGCCAAAAGGACGATGGCAGCGTCTTCTTTCAGCGGCGCTACAGTGAGCAGGACCTGCATGATCGGCTGATCGCGCCTAGCGGGCTCAGCCTACGCCAGGCGCTCTTCGTCGGCGAGCGCGTGTTCACCGATTCCTGCCGGGAATTCTTCGAGCGCCTGCCGCCCTTGACACACCCTCTTATGGGTCCCATTCAAGCGCCGCTAGCCAGCCTGCTTCAGACCGCGCCCTGCGCCTCATGGCGTGACCTCAAGAAGCCGCTCTGCGCCTTCCTCGTGCTCGTGAAAGAGCCCGCGCACAGCGAGCATGCCAACGTGGGTTGACAGCCCAGACAAACCCGCAACGCGATCAGCCCGCTGGAGTGCGGCGGCTCCAGCGGGCTGATCGCGTTGCGCGCTACTTCAGGATCTGCGCGGCGACGACCAGCTTCTGAATCTGGTTCGTGCCCTCATAGATTTGGGTGATCTTGGCGTCGCGGAAGAGCTTCTCGACTGGATACTCGCGGATATAGCCGTAGCCCCCGAAGATCTGCACCGCGTCAGTCGCCACCTCCATCGCCACATCGGAGGCGAAGTTCTTGGCCATGCTGCTCTCATAGAGATACTGGCGGCCCGTCTCGGTCACTTTCGCTGACCACCAGGTCATCAGCCGCGCCGCCTGCACCTTCGTCGCCATGTCGGCCAGCATGAATTGCAGTCCCTGGTTAGCGGCGATGGGCTTGCCAAACTGCACCCGCTCCTTGGCGTAGTCGCGGGCATACTCGTACGCCGCGCGCGCGATACCCAGCGCAATGGCGGCCACCATCGGGCGCGAGCGATCGAGCATCGTCATCGCCAGCCGGAAGCCGCTGCCCTCCTCGCCCAGGCGATTGGCCGCCGGCACACGCACATCCTCCAGGATCACCTCGCCGGTGTGCGAGCAGCGGATGCCCAGCTTCTTTTCCTTCTTGCCACCACTCAGTCCCGGCGTATCCCCCGGAACGATGAACGCCGTCACCCCGCGATGCCCCGCCGCGCGGTCCACCGTGGCGAACATGACGTAGAGGTCGGCGATGCCGCCATTGGTGATGAAGCGCTTCGCCCCGTTGAGGATGTAACTGTCGCCGTCACGCCGCGCGGTGGTGGTCATCGCGGCGACATCCGAGCCCGCCTCAGGCTCGGTCAGCGCCATCGCGCAGAGGCCATTGCGCTCGACGATGGGCCGCAGCAGCCGCTGTTTCTGCTCGTCCGTACCCGCCAGCAGGATGGGAATACTGGCCAGATGTGTACCGCCCAGCACAGTGGCCACACCGGCGCAGCCCCACGACAGCTCCTCGGTGATGATGCAGTTCATCAGCTCGTCTGTCAGGCCCAGCCCGCCCACGTCCTCGGGAAAGGCGAAGGTCGTCAGCCCTAGCTCGCCCGCCTTGCGCACCAGTTCCCAGGGGAACTCTTCCTTCTCGTCCAGCTCCGCCGCCACCGGCCGGATCTCCTGCTCGGCGAAGGCGTGGGCCAGGTCGCGCATCTCGCGCTGCTCATCAGTAAGGGTGAAGTCAATCATCCGGCGTTTCTCCCATCCGCTCGCGCCATCCGGCTGGGCGCCATCGCCCGCGCCAGTCAGAGCCGAGTGTACCCCAGCCAGCGCGCTGAGGCAAAGTGGAGCGCTCGGCGCCCGCTCGGCATTCCCCATTGCGCGACAAAACTGATACTGGTATCATAATTGATGCAATCATCACAAAGCACGCCAGGAGGGCATGACATGGCTGAGGCGCTTGAGTCCATAATGGCGCGCCCCGCGAACCGCGGGGCGCGCCGCCGGACGGAGACGCGCCGCCGTCTGCTGGCCGCCGCGCGAACGGTCTTCGCCCGCGAAGGGCTGGAGGCTGCCACCATCGCGCAGATCACCGCCGAGGCTGACGCTGGCTTTGGCACCTTCTACCTGCACTTCGCCACCAAGGAGGAGGCCTACCGTGCGGTCGTCACGGAGGGTTTCAGCGAGCTGGCGGCAGAGCTGGAGCGCGTCCGCAGCGAGACTGCCGAGCGGCGCGAGCCGTGGCATGCAATGACGCGGGCGGCGGTGCGGGCGTATGGCGAGTTCGCCACGCGCAACCGCGCGCTCTTCACCGTCATGTTCGCTGGCGGAGGCGTCGGCCTGGGACTGAGCCGCGAACTGGGGGAGCGGTTCGCCGCGGGCATCGCCGCGCAGCTCATCCAGAGTGGCGCGGAAGAGGCCAGCGCGCCAGACCAGCGCCCCTGGCCGTATCCACCGATGCCTGTCGCCATCGCCACCGTCGCCGCCCTCACTCGCACAATACTCTGGTGGCTAGGGCAGAACGAATCCCAGGAGCAGCCGGATGAGTCAGGATTTCCCCCGTCGCTGGAAACCTTGATCGAGACCATGTCGCGCTACGTCACCGCCGCGCTCTGGGGCCGGGTACCCGGCTAATTCATCGGGATCAGGAGATAGAAGATATGTCCACGAACACCACCGCCCCCGCCCGCAGAACAGCCTCCGCGCTCCAGCGCACGCCACCAGGGCCGCGCGGCCTGCCCGTTGTCGGAAGCCTGCCTCAGTTCCGCCGCGACCCACTCGGCTTCTTCCAGGGATTGCAGCGCTCATATGGCGACATCGTCACGGTGACGATGATGGGCGTACAGGTCACGCTCTTCATGCGCCCCGAATATACCTACTACTTCTTCGTTGACCACGCGCAGGCCTTCGACTCCGGCTCGCAGCGCGACATCATGAAGCGCTTCCTGGGTGAAGGACTGCTGACGACCGACGGCGAGATACACCGCCGCCAGCGCCGCCTCGTGCAGCCTGCCTTCCACAAGAAGCGCGTCGAGGGCTATGCGGAGATCATGACCAGCCAGACAGAGCAAATGCTCAACGCATGGCGACCTGGCGCGGAGCTGAACATCTCTCGCGAGCTGCAGGAGCTGACGCTGCGCATCATCGTCCAGGCGCTCTTCGATCTCGACCTTCAGACGCAGAGCCACGAGTTGAGCCAACTCTTCACCGACGTCGTCGAGAACCAGCCTCCCGGACTGGTGAGTCGCGGCTTACCTCCGCTGCCCTTCGGCAGGGAGGCGAGGGGGATGGCGGCGCGGGACAAGCTCGACGAGTTTGTCTACGGTCTCATCGCGCAGCGCCGCGCTGAAGGCGTGGATCGCGGCGACGTGCTCTCGATGCTGCTGAAGGCGCGTGACGAGGATGGCGCGGCGATGGATGACAAACAGGTCCGCGACCAAACGATGACGCTGATCGCCGCCGGCCACGAGACGACCACCAACGCGCTCTCGTGGACTTTCCACCTGCTCTCGCAGAACCCCGCCGCCTACGACCGGCTGCTGGCGGAGGTGTGTGATGTCCTGGGCGACCGCGCGCCCACCGTGGACGACCTGCCGCGCATGCCGTACCTCGACAGCGTGATCACCGAATCGCTGCGGATCTATCCGCCCGCGTGGACGGTGAACCGCTTCGCGCGCGAGCCGTTCGAGCTAGGCGGCTACCAGTTCCCCGCCAGAACGCGCGCGATCATCCCGCAGTGGGTCGTCCATCATCTGCCAGAGGTTTGGGGCGACCCGCAGAGCTTCCGCCCCGAACGCTGGACGCCGGGGTTCCGCCAGAGCCTGCCGCGCGGCGCGTACTTCCCCTTCGGCATGGGGCCGCGCATCTGCATCGGCATGCCGCTGGCCGAGATGGAGATGCGGCTCGTGCTGGCGACGATCCTGCAGCGCTATACGCCGCGCGTCATCCCTGGCTGGCCAGTCCAGCCTTTCCCACGCATCACGCTGCGCCTGGCGCATGGCCTGGGCGTGAGGCTGGAGCCAGCAGCCCAGCTCGCCGCATTATCTGCGCGCCAGCGCGCCGACCCAAACTAGCGCTACGCCTCCACGGACGTGGCGCGGCCCATCCCGCTTGCTTGCCTTCGCGAGCGCCTGTGCCGCGCTACGTCGCTATAAGCCTCAGCGGCAGCCTCATCTTGGACGATCCAGCTATCAAGCCAACGCGCTGAATGAGGTTCCGGTGGACGCTCGCTCGGCCATTAGCATAGCCACGTCCACGCGGCCGCCATGTCCGCTTGGCGCCACCAACCTCAGCCAGGTTCAGCGAGAGTATTTCCACCCCCGCCAACTGGAGCAATCCCTCCCGCTATGAAGGGCGCGGCGGCGTGCGGTATGATGTGGCGCAAGGACTATACGGAGTGGCTGCATAGGCGTATAATCGGCGTTAGGCCGTTTCATCCTGTGGGACTGTTCGGATGCCGGCAGAGTGAGGACGCTCATGCGCCAGGAAAGCCGCCAGCGCGCTTTACGCCGTCTCCTTCGTCGCTCTTATCCCGCGCTCATCGCGCTTACACTGCTGCTCCTCTCCCTGGGCGCGTGGCTGATCTCGCCGCTTGCCAGCGCCGCGGCCATGCGCGCGCCCGCCCTCCCACCGGACGCCTCGTGCGCCCAGCTAGCGCGGATTGATCCGACCGCGACCAATGGCCCTCGCTGGGGGACGACGCTGCTGCCAGGGCTGGGCCAGCCGGGCGGCTGGTTTGGCGTCCCGGTCTGCGCTAACAGTGCGAATCAGGTCGCCCCCGGCGGCGCCAACCTGAGCTGTGACCGTGTTCCCACCAACTTCGCCAGGACTGGCTGCGCGCCTGGCGTCGCGACGTGGGATGGCTACGGGCTGAGCTTCCAGTGCGTCGAGCTGGTGATCCGTTTCTCCGCCTGGGCCTTCGGCGCCTCCGCCGGTTGGCATGGGGACGCGCAGTATTTGTGGCTCAGTGGGCATCATCCCGCCAGCTTCAACCCTTACGCCAACGGCGGCGCGCGCGCCCCCATGCCGGGCGACATCCTCGTCTGGGGCACGCTGGACCGCCAGGGCCATCCCTGGCCGGCAGGCCCGGCGGGCGGGCATGTGGCGGTGGTCGCGGCGGTTGATGATGGCTGGATCACCTTCGTCGAGGAGAACATGCTTGGGCGGCGCGGCAACATCCCCGAAGAGACGACGACGCTGACCGAGCGCGACGGCCACTGGACCGTGGGGCCGACCTACGCGACGAACGGCGGTCGCGCGCTCTACGGCTGGCTGCACGCGGCGAATAATACCGGCCAGTTCCCCGCCTCCGGCCCCACGCCCGCCGGCCGCGCCACGTCCTCCGCCACGTCCTCCGCCACGTCCTCCGCGCCCTCACTGGCGCAGGGCGTGATCGTGATGGGAGCAGGCGAGCTGGCGCAGGTGGTGTGGTCCGATACCCATACTCCGGCGCGCCCAGCCCACGGCGACGGTGGCGGCGCGCCGCACGCGGCTGTGGAGAGCCTGGGCGCGCCGCCGGGGAGCGCGCTTGCGCCCGACCAAAAGCCCGCCATCGTAAGATTGCCAACCGGAGAGCGGTATAGCTTCGCACGCGGCGAGGATGGGCGACTCTACGCGGCCTACACCGCGCCTGCCGCGCCCGGAGCGCTCTGGCAGGCGCTTGGCGCGCCGGTGGGGCTGACATTGACCAGCGGCGCGACGGCGGTGTGGGATGGGGATAGCGTCACGGTAGGCGCGCTGGCGAGCGATGGCGCGCTGTGGATTCGCTCAGGCCCGGCGGGGATGCTCGACAGCTGGGTCAGCCTGGGGCGGCCGTCGGCCGTCCCGCTCCAGGGAACGCCCACACTCGTCCGCGCGCCACAGTCGCCCACAGGCGCAGCGGGGACGGTGGCGTGGGTCGCGCTGGCGATCGGGAGCGACGGCGCGCTCTACGAGGCGGACGGGCGCGCGCCAGACGCCCCCAGCGCCTCAACCGCAGGCTCAACTACCTCCACGCCCGGCGGCGCTACCCCCGCGGCGTCCGCAACGGCGCCAAGAACCTCGCTGAGCCAATCGCATGCGGCAGACTGGAGCGACTGGGCGACAGTGGCGATCCCGGACCTCACGTCGCCGCTCAGTGGCGCGCTGGTGGTTGTCCAGGAGTCGCTGAAGGCGGGCGCGTCGCCAGCGGCGAGTGGCCCGGTAGACGCGCTGGCGACTGATACAGTGGGGCGCCTCTGGCTGCTGCGCCACGCGGCGATGAACCAGCCCTGGGATGCGCGCGCCATCCCGCTGCCAGATACGGGCGCGACGCTGCTGGGCGCGGCGCTCACCGCCGCCCCGACGCTCCAGGTCTACCTCGCCGATCCGCGCGTGAGCGACGGCAAGCCCTCAAGCCAAACGAGGAGCGACGCTACGGGACAGTCCGCGTCGCAGGCTGAGAAGGCAGGTATCCTCACGGGCGCGCTCTCCCTCACCGCGACGAGCGCGCGCGCGCCCAGATGGTCGCTGCTGGGCTTCGCGCCGTCAGCCACGACCAGCGCGACGACGGCTGGGGCGACGGCAGAGGGAACGCCAGTCCCGCTCGGGGCAGGACTGCGGGCGCTGCTGCTGGCGCACGGAACGCAGGTGAAGCTAATCGGCGATCAGGCGGCGCTAGACCTGCTTGCGCCGGGCGCGCGCGCCGCCGCTACATCATCGTCTAGAACGGCGTCCACGACGATGCCCACAACGACGCTCGCGCCGCCGCCCGGCGGGGCTGGAGCCGTCACGCTCGGGACGGTCGCGCCGCCCGGCGACTTGAGCGATGCCCTGGCGGGGAGCGCGCTCGACCCGCGCTGGGCCGTCGCGGGCGTGTCACCAGAGTCCGCGCGGGTGGCGGATGGCGCGCTGACGCTCTCGGCCACAACCTCATCGGGCCGCGTCGAAGTCGCGCAGGCCGCGCCGTGGGGCGACGTTACGATCACCGCGCAGGTCACGCCCGCCGCCTCCTGGCACACTGGAGCGACGGGGCGAGCGGGGATCGCGCTGGCGTTGGATGAATGGAACCGGCTATCCCTTGGCCTGCGCGCCAATGGGCGGGTAGCGCTATGCCCCGTCGTGAAGGGGAAGGCGCTCTCCTGTCAGACGGTGGCGGCGCCAACGACCACGCGCGCTGGCGCGGGCGTCTACCTGCGCCTCACCCAGACCATCACGTCATCCGGCGCGCAGGTGACCGCTGCAGCCAGCGCCGATGGCGCGTCCTGGTCGCCGGTAGGCTCCTGGCGGCTACCCTGGTTCACCAGCGCGGAGGCCGCGCCGCTGGGCGCCTACGCTCCGATGGTTTCCGCCAGCCCTGTCATGGACGCCAGCGGCTATTATGCCTCCCCGCTGACGTTCACGCGCCTTGGGCTTTTCGCCGAGGCGCGCGCGTCCGCCCAGTTCCGCGCACTGACGGTCATGTCTGGCGCCTGATGCGCGTGTGACATCGTATGCGGTAATGTAATGGGTAGTATGCGCGCCCTGGCTGTTTGGCGCCGCCGCTCCAACGAGCGTGTGGGAGGCGCGCCGGGACGCGTGAAGGGAGCTTCTGGCATGCTGGGATGGGCGCTGCTGCTGTTGTGGCGCGCGCTGCTGCTGCGCTGCCCACGCTGCGGCAAAGGGAAGCTCTACCAGCGCAGCTACACGATGTACGAGACGTGCCCCGTCTGCGGCTGGCGCTTCGAGCGTGAGGAAGGCTACTGGACCGGCGCGATGGCGGTCAACCTGGTCGTGACCGAGCTGATCATCGTGGTCGTGATCTTCCCGCTGGCCGTCTCCGGCGTCCCCCCCGCGCCGATGCTTATCATCGGCCTCCCAGCGACGGTCCTCTTGCCCATTCTTGGGTATCGCCACTCCAAGAGCTTCTGGATGACAATTGACTTCCTGCTGCACCCCACACCGGAGATGTTCAACTACTAAGCAGCAACGGGGAGCGGCGCGACCATCGCGGCCATGAATGGCCCGCGCACGGCGCCCCATCGCGGCCATCAATGGCCGGCGCACGGCGCGATGGGCATGAATGCCCTTGTGCTCCTCGGTCGGCTTGTCGCCTGCCAGTCTTCAGGCCGCCATCCGCGCGCTCCGGCTATTGATCGCCGAGAGCTTGGAACCCCTACGCGCGGACGCGACCGCGGCGCAGGCGCTCGACCTGGATCAGCAGCAGCGCGAGGTCGGCAGGCGTGACGCCGGGGATGCGCGACGCCTGGCCGATGGTCAGCGGGCGGACGCGCTCGAGCTGCTGGCGGGCCTCCGCACGCAGGCCGCGCAGCGTCTGGTAGTCCAGCGTTTCGGGGATGCGGTTGGCTTCGAGGCGGGCGGCGCGACTGGCGACCTGCTCCTCCTTCGCCACATACCCGGCGTACTTGGCGCGCAGCTCGACGTCGATGGTGGTGTCGGGGTCCAGCGCGGGCAGGTCGGGGAGCAGCGCGGCCACCTGATCGTAGTGGCTCTCCGGGCGCCGTAGCAGCTCGACGCCGCTCATCTGGCGTGTGATGGGCTCCAGCCCGGCGGCGCTGGCCCGCTCGGCGCTAGAGCGGGATGGGGTGACGAAGACGCGCGCCAGGGTGGCGGACGCCTCCTCCGCCAGCGCGCGGCGGCGCTCGACCGCCGCATAGCGCTCATCGGAGATCAGGCCCAGGCGGTGGGCGTGATGGGCGAGACGCAGGTCGGCGTTGTCCTGGCGCAGCAACAGGCGACGCTCGGCGCGCGAGGTATGCAGGCGATACGGCTCGCCAGGCGGCTGGGTCACGAGGTCGTCTATCAGCACGCCGATGTAGGCCTCATCGCGACGCAAGATCAACGGCTCATCGTCCGTCACACTGAGCGCGGCGTTGATCCCCGCCATGATCCCCTGCGCGGCGGCCTCCTCATAGCCCGACGTGCCGTTGATCTGGCCAGCGAGGAAGAGGCCGCGCGCGGCGCGCGTCTCCAGCGCCAGGGTGAGCTGGTCGGAGGGGACGTAGTCGTACTCGACGGCGTAGCCCCAACGCATCACCTCGACGCGCTCCAGGCCGGGAATGGCGCGCAGCATCGCCAGCTGCACATCTTCGGGCAGGCTGGTGTTCATCCCCTGGACGTAGACCTCGCTGGTGCGCCAGCCCTCCGGCTCCAGGAAGACCTGGTGCCGCTCCTTGTCGGCGAAGCGCACGACCTTGTCCTCGATGGAGGGGCAGTAGCGCGGGCCGGTCCCCTCGATGATCCCGTTGTAGAGCGGCGAGCGGTCGAGGTTGGCGCGGATGACCTCGTGCGTGCGCGGCGTGGTGTGGACGAGGTAGCAGGGGAGCTGGCCGCGCCAGCCGGTCTCGGCCTCCGGCGGGATGGGGTAGATCGGGCTGGGGCGTCCCGGCGGCAGCGCCAGCCCCGCGCGCGCCTCGGGATCATGGGCGAAGTCGTGCGAGA
>DASTKI010000172.1:0-4097 GCA_035716045.1 Ktedonobacterales bacterium | reverse complement strand
TTGAACCCGACGCTGGCGGACCTGGTGGGGGGCATACAGGCGGTGACGCTGGGGGATGAGGAGGCCAGGCGGCGGGGGACGCAGAAGACGGTGTTGGAGCGCAAGGCGCCCCCGACCTTCGATGTGCTCGTCGAGCAGGAGGAGCGCAACCTGGTAGGGGTGCATCTCGATCTGGCGGCGGCGGTGGATGAGCTGCTGCGTGGTGAGGCGCCTCAGCGGGAGATGCGCGAGCGGCTGGCGGATGGGACGGTCCGCCGCTGGAAGGAGCATGCGCCGCGCATGGCGCGTGCGGATGGAGTGGGGCTGCCCACGCGCGAGGCGCCGACGCAGCGGGTGGAGACAGCGCCCCGGCGCGGGCGCAGCGCGCTGGCGGGCTCGCGGGCGGGAAACGCCTGGTGGGATACGCGGGGCGGCGCCATGGACGGGATGGATGCGGCGCCCGCGCGACCCGCGCCGCGCTGGCTGGACCCCGAGCTGGCGCGCGGCGCGGCGCTGGCGGCTGAGCGCGGGGAACTGGGCGGCGTTGGACCGGTGGAGGCGGGAGCGGACGGAGCGGCGCGCAAGCGGCGCATCTATCCCCTGGGCGTGAGCCGGGCGCGGCTGGAGCAGGTGATCCGCGAGCTCAACGTGCCAGCGGTAGTGAGCCGCGACGAGCGCGACGCCGACGCGCTGCTGACCATCAAGAGCATGTATCGCAAGCAGCCGGACCGGGTGGACGCCGCGCAGGCGAGCGGGCTGCCGGTGTACGTGCTGCGCAGCGGCGGCATGGACCGGCTGCGCGAGACGCTGGCGGAGATATTCCACGTCGAGCGGCGTCTGCCGCTGACCGGCGCGGGCGCTGTTGGCGACGAGAGCGTGGAAGATGAGGGCGGCGAGAATGACCATGAGGAGCGATAACAAGTAAGCCTTCGCTCAGTACCCTCTTCATGAAAGCAGCCGCTTGATAGTTCTATCTCGATATGATACTCTTTCGGCGCAATGAGAAAGCAAGGAGGTGGAATATGTAAAGACGGTGTTGCGCACGGTTGTTTCGCGCTAGGAATACTATTGGCGCGCCCACACCGCAAAGGCAATGCGAGCGCACCATGTCGAGTCGAGGACTAGCCACCCACCACCCCAACGCAGACGGACGAATGGAAGATAGCGTTGAGGCAGCGACATGGAACCTGCTTCAGCGCTTGGAGAATTGAGGAACAATCCAGTGATTACCCCCCCCATCCTGGGTAGCAATCGTGGTATTGTCACGAAGGTTGTCTCATCACTCGCGATTGCCCTGATGCTTGCTGTTTCATCGGTCTTTATTGGAGCGACGTCTGTCTCAGCGCACAGTGGCCCACAGGCGGATGTGATGCCCAACTTGCCTCTTTGTACTTCGGGACTGACTTATACTACTATCGAGAACGTTTCTAAGACTTCCGGCGTCTATACCATTCATGCGCACCTGCAGACAGTGTACTATGGCAGCACTTTCTGTGGTTATCGCGCAGAAGGTGAGCTTATTCAGCCCAACGATACGGTAGGCGGACTCCTGCAGTCCTCGTTGGCCGCTGGCGGGACCTGGGGCTCAAAGCAGGTTGGCGACAACACTTCAGGTGGTACTGAAGTGTTCTATGCAGAATCTAGTGTGGCTGGTAGCGGCGCGAGTTGCACTACTGCGACAGCCTATTTTACTCCAACGGGTGGTCAGCAGTTTTCAGTTACTACGCCAGTTGGGTGTAGGTAATTCATGACCTGGATCACTGCAAGCTTGCTCGCCGAGGTAGGCTGTGCGCTCGCAAGGAGTTAACGCGGCTGCCCAGTCACGCTATGTGATTGGGCAGCCGCGTGCCTGTGGCATACAGCGCCTGTTCGCCGCTGACGCACGTTGCTAGCGTGCATTGAAGGAAAAGTGTGGACAACCCAATGGGAAGCGATATGCCTGATCCGGTTGAGCGCGAGCGCGTAACGAGTGATGGTAATGAGCGCCAGCGCCGCGCTGATGCGCTACGCGTGTTGGCGGAAAGGACGCAACCTGAGCCGAGCGCCGCGCACGCGAAGAGCGTCACGCCGCTACGCGGCGCACCGGGCGGTTGGCGGCGTCCGCGGGTGTGGGGAAGCGTCGCGCTGATCGGTGTGGTCATCGTCGCTGTGGTTGTAGCGACGCTATGGCGCGGCCCCGCCAGCGCTGGCGCGCCATCGGCCGCTGGATCGCGATCCGTTCTTCGATTTCCGTTCAAGCAGATCGCTTGCCCTGAGAGCGAGAGTTGGTCGCCCGACGGGAAGACGCTGGCGGTTGTTGGATTTTTTGTCTGCGGCCCTCAAGGTGAGACGCAGATCGGGACCGATCCTGTTGTGGCGCTGTTCAACATGGCGACTGGCCGTATCAGCGCCACCTTCGACCTGCAGAGCGTCATGATGCGCGGGGTTCCCGCTCACGCTCAGCTTGGCGATGTCGGAGAGGCAACCTGGTCAACTGATGGTCGGTACATCGGCGTGCCGTTTTTCTTTTCAACCAGTGACCATCCTGGCGTTTATGGGCTGGTGGCCTTGGGCGCCAACGATGGTTCGACGCGCGTGATCGCGCCAACGATACCCGTAGCCAAGGCTGGTGTAACCTACGATCGCTACAGCACGAACAGCGTGATGCCGCCGCTCACTGTGCGCTTTGATCTCACAACTGGCTCAGCGTCGCCGCTGACGCTCCCGCCAGCGTACGCCTACACCTGGAAGGGACCAGACATATTGACTCCGGCGCCGCTATCAGGTCAGCCTGTCGTATCCACTGAGACACTTCCCGCGAGCGTCAGTGGCTCCCTCACCTATTTTTGTGCGGCGAAGGCTGGCGTCAGCGCTTCCTATTTGCTCAACGCTGGCGGAGGAGCTTGGTCGCCCGATGACCGCTACTTCTATTCGACACTGGGCGCGTATGGCATAGTATCGGGCGCGAAGCCTGTATCGGTCAGCAAGTCAGGTGTGGCCAGCGCGCCCGCATGCGCGACGATACAGCCGCCCACAGGTTGGCGGCAGCTCGCGGCTCCGCTCAACGGTCTGGAGGGTGGCGAGCGCGATTTCCAGCAGATAGCCAATGGGAACGCGCTGCTGTTCGCAACCTGCGCCTGCGGCGCCCGGATCGCTGTCGTTGAGTCTGATAACACCACATCGCCTGGTCAGGGGACTCAAACCACGACCGCCATCCGTGTCTACGATGGCGCTACTGGGGAGCGGCAGGCGCAGTTCTCGTTACAGCAGTTGATCCAGGCAAACCATATTCACCCGCAGCAAGCCAACACGAGCTCCCTTCAGCAGATCGCCTGGTCGCCTGACGGACATTCCCTGGCGCTCCTGGATACGCTGGACCTGGCCATCATCATCATCGGCCCAGCGCAACTGCATTCACGGTGATGCAACACCTTAATAGATAGTGAGACCAGCGCGCGGCTTGGGCGCTAGCCGCTGCGCGCATGCTGAGCGGTCGTCTCTATAGCGGCGAGGTCGAGGGCGAGGAGGCTGCGGTACCAGCGGACGCGCTCGACGCGGCCTGTAGCGATGAGGGGCGAGCTGCCACGGACGAGTGGGTACATCGCCGCGGCGAGCCGGGGCGGGACGGCGACGGGCAGGCGGCCGGTCTCGTCTTCGAGGACGAGGAACCCCATGCCTTTGGCGGTTGGCGGACGTTGGGCGGAGATGACCCAGCCCGCGACGCGCGTGACCTGACCGGCGGGGATCTCCGCAAGCTCGGCGATGGCGCGCACGCCGCGCTTGCGGAGGTCGCGGCGGAGCGCGCGCATGGGATGCGGGCGCGGCGACATGCCGAGCAAGGCATAGTCCAGCGCGAGTCGGGCGCTGGCGTCGAGCGCGGGGAGTGGGGGCGGCGTGATGGGTGGCGTGGCGGCGGGAGCCTCCCGCGAGCGTGGGGCGGATGGCGCGAGCGCGGCGCCCCACGAGAGGGCGAGCTGTTGCGGGCGATCAGGGTGGGCGGCTCCCTTCGCGGTGCGACCGCGCTTGCCTGATGTCGCGGGCGCGACGAATGGCCACACTTCGCGCAGGCGCCAGAGCCGCTGGCGGCGCTCCATGCGGGGCGGCAAGCCGTCGAGCGCGCCAGAGAGGGCCAGCGCCTC
>DASTKI010000171.1:0-37912 GCA_035716045.1 Ktedonobacterales bacterium | reverse complement strand
CCCCGCCGCGAACAGCCGGTCAATCTTAGAGGCTCCGGTCTTCGGCTTCATGCGCTCTCTCACCTTCGGCGGCTGGACCGCATGCGCGTCTCCACCGCGCCGTTCTTTCAGCCGCCGGGGAAGGAGTGTAGCACCGTGGGCGGGCGCTCGCTATCGCCAAATGGAGGATATTCTGCGCTCGCCAGCGAGGTCCACTGGGTCATTCGCGCGGTGAGGGCGCCCGCGATGGGGAGCGATAGGGCGTGGCGGCGGGAGTGGAGAGGGCTCGGCTACAGAAGCCATGGCGAGCGGGCGCTCATCACATTCCGCTAGAGTAGCGTGGCGGCTCAGAGTGAGGCGAGGATGTCGAGCGCCTCAACCTGGTCGCGCTCCAGTGTTTTCATGCTGATGCCGCGCAGGTAGACGCAGACCTTCTGGCGCGGCCAGCGCTCCTCGATGCCCAGGCGCACGATCTGGCGCATGCGTGGGCGCAGGTGATCAATCGCGGCGGTCAGCTCGGAGCGGGAGAGCGCGCGCTCCTCGCCATCGGGCCGGGGGAGCGTGAGGATGGTTTCCGGCTCGGAGCGCGGGACGGCGCGCAGGAACTCGCGGATCATGGCGCGAAGCTGGGCGCGTCGCATGGCGTCGGTCAGCGGCGTAGCGGCGCGCTCGTCATCCTCGGCGCGCTCGGTGAGGGCGGCGTAGGCGGCGTCATCCGCCGTCAGCGCATCGAGCAGGCGCGCCGCCTCGGACACATCCGCGATCCCTGGCTCCCCGCCGCGCTCGTCCTCGTCAACGTCCGCGCTGTCTGGCAGCGCCCGCCCGCGCGCCGCCTCCGAGGCCCCTGCTGGCCCCGCGCCGCTCTGTTTCCCGCGCTCCATCTGATCCCACATATGCCACGCTCCCTCGTATCCCTCGTATCCCTCGTATCCGCCATGTCTTGCCGTCGCCGCCAGCTTCTCTGGGCGCGTACCGCGCTCACCAGAAATCATAGAACATGTGTTCTATGATTGTCAACCGGGTATGCCCCGAAATGGGGACAGATGGGGGCTTAATCCCGTGGCCACATATCCAGACGCGCTCAGCCAGGTCAGTCGGGGATGATCTGGCCGCGCGCCACGTCTCGGGAGGATGGCCCTTCAGCGACCTTGAGCAGCGTTCGCGGCTCGCCGCGCAGCGCGTCACGGATGCGGTAGATATGCTCGGGGAACGTGTTGGCGGGCAGGCTGTCAGGCGCGAAGAAGTGCACGTCGTCGCTCTCATCGCTGGTCGCGCGTTCGCCACCCGTGACACGGCAGACGAAGCCGAAGATGACCTCATCCTCGTGGGGCGCCCAGCTGTAGACGCCCGCCAGCCGCTCCACAGCAACCTCGAACCCCGTCTCCTCGCGCGTCTCGCGGATCACGCCCGCCCACGGCGTCTCGCCAGACTCCATCCCGCCGCCCGGCTGACACCACCAGTCGCAGTCGGTGCGATGGACGAGCAGCACGCGCCTGCCGTCGTCGAGCACGGTGGCGAAGGCGCCGATCTGGAAGCGCATGCGTCCTGGCCCTTTCGGATTCGGCGAAATCGGCGGCGGTTACGAGGCGCGGGGAGAAGCGCCGAGACTCACAGCCCGATGGCGCCCTGAAAGGCGTGGAGCAACGCGCCGGAGCCAGCGTCCAACAGCAGCGCGCCCACGATGACGAACAGCGCCATGAAGATGACGCCACCCGCGGAGAGCGGCGAGCCGGAGGCGCGTTCGGCCTCCTCGATGCGCGCTGTGTAGAACTGGAGCAGCACGAGGTCATACTGCATCGCGCGCAGCGTCTTGTCGCTGGTGTCTTGCGCGCCGGTATGCGGGTCGGGCGCGGAGAGACGGCGCACGTGCGACTCAGTGGCGCTCTTGCGCGTGCGCAGGTCGCGCAGCCAGATGCGCCGCCAGCGCTCCAGCCCGATGCGGAAAGGCGCTTCGATCAGCAGGAGCCAGGGAAGCGCCAGCGCCAGCGCCAGCGGGATCGCGCGCGCCGTCACGATGAATGGCGCGCCCGCGATGACGCCCCGCGCCAGGGTGATATCGCCCAGCCCAGCGGAGCCGCTCAGCAGCCAGGTCAACCCGACCAGCGCGCCCGCCAGCCAGGCCAGCGCGCCCAACGCGGGACCCAGCGCATAGCGGCGCGCGCCCGGCGCCCAGCGGCGCGCGCCGCCCAGCTCGGCGACGAAGCGGAACACGCTCACCAGCAGGACCGGCAGAGCCAGCGCCATCACCGCCAGCGACGCGACCTGCGTCGCCAAGGAGAGCAGTATCGCCAGCAGATTGCCCAAAAGCGAGAGCCATGCGTCGGTTGTCGCAGGCGCCAGCGTCGCCACGTCGCCGCGCTGGATCGCGTCCGGCAGCGCCGCCACCAGCGGCGTCTGGCTTACGAGCAGCACGCCCGCGGCCAGCGCCAGCAGGGTGAGCAGCCCGCCCACCAGACCGATCCCCACCCACCAGACGCGCAGGGCCATAGCGACCGTGCGCGATCCCTCGCGCCCATTGAGGCTCGACAGCGTCTCGCTGAAGGTGGCCCCCGCCAGCAGCTCGGGCAGGGCGCCTAGCGTGCGTGAGAGCAACAGCAGCAGCGCCATCCAGCCGATCAGCGTGAGCAGCGTGAGCACGGCGTAGCCCGCCGCGCGCTCGGGCTCACCCGCCAGCGTCGCGCCTGCCAGAGAGAGCCCGCTCGCCACGGCCAGCGCTCCCACCAGCCAGCGCGCCGCGCCGCTCAGCGTGTCCAGCAGCGTCAGCTCCAGGCCGCCGGTCAGCGCGGTATTGAGCGCGCCGCGCAGGTCGAAGAGCGCGACGCCCATGCGCTGCGGGTCGGGGGGCGCGCTCAGGCTCGCCTGCCAGGCGCGCAGGGCGTGCGTCACCAGCCGCGCGCGCCGCCGCCAGCGCCAGGGAACCCGGCGGGGCAAGGGAAACTGTGAGTTGCCCGCGACCACCTCGCACTCGCGGCGCAGGCGGGTCACATCGCGCGCGACACTGATCGCTCGCTGGCGATAGTCGGGGCTGGCCCCATCCTGCTCCAGCCGCTCGGCAGCCACCGAGAGCCACGCCTGCCGGGCCAGCGTGACATACCGGCGCAAGACGTCATAGTAGGCGGCGCTGTGGATGCGCGCCAGGCCGCTTGTCTCCAGCTCGCTGGCCAGCGCCGCCAGCTCGTCCGCCAGTACCCCAAGCTCGCTGATCGCCTGGCGCGCCACATCCGGCGGCTGCACGGCTTGCGCCTGGGCCGCGCGCATCCTGGATGTCAGCGTCGCGGACGCTGATCGCGGAGCGACGATTGGCCGGCTGGCGGTCGCGCGCAAGCGCGCCGCTTCGGCTAGGCGATCTTGCACGACATCCGCCGGGATGGGTGGTGGCGCATCAACGGCGCGGCCAGGCTGGCTCTCTATGGGCATATCGGACTCCGGTGGCTTAGTGGGCGGCCAGGGCGGGGTATCCCAAGGCATGCGCGCGGACGCGGGAGCAGAGGTCGCTGGGCCGCTCTGGCCTGCCCCACTGCGGAAGGCGCCGCCCTCGCTGGCGCGGAACCGCGGGCGGTTGGTGGCGCGCAGCGTCTCATCTGACAGGCGCGGCAGGTCGCTCAACCAGTCCTCGCCATCCCGATGAGTCGGCGGCGGACCCACATCCCACGGCGCGGCCCGCGCCGGATCGGCGGGCCCGCCGCCATCCATGCCTGGGCGCTGGCTGGGTTCGTCAGGCTCACCAGAGCGATGAGAGCGATACGAGCCCATGGCCCCGCCCTTTCCGTTCCCCCCACGATTTCCAACGCGCCGCGCAGGCTGGCGCTCGGCGCTATTGTACCAGCGTGGCGGCGGGCGGGCAATCGTTGGCGCCGTTTGTCCAGCGCTCGCCTGGCGCTCGCTTCGGCGGGGCTATTGTCCAGTGGCGAGCGTCACGCGCGTGAAGATGGCGCCAGAGCCGCTAGGAGCGCCCACCGCGAGCGCAGGCTGCGCGCCCAGGTCAACCAAGGCGGTGGCGACTTGCTGGCCATTGACATAGATTGTCTCGTGTGTGTGGTCCGCCGAGACCTTGACCGCGATCGTGTTCGCCACGTAGGCGTCACCATGCCAGGCCGCCGTGCCGCCAGATTCGCGGAACCCGCGGCCTGTCGCCGAGCAGGGGTTGTCGCAGAGCGTGTAGCTGCCATCCTGGCCTATCTCGAACGTCAACGCCGTACCTGACTGGCCCGTGGGATCCCCCACCAGGAGCAGCGCGCGCTGGAACATGGGAACCTGCCATGCTGGGGCGAGCCCCACCTCGAAATAGAATCCCTGGCCTGTCGCGCTACTGGAGCCAGGGGGCGTGAACGCGCAAGTCACGGAGTCCGAGTCTGGGGCCTCAGCGTGGAGGCCATCCGAGTAGAACAGGCACCCATTGGTGAGATCCCACGCCTCGAAATCGGTGGCGGTGGCCGCGGTCAGATTGCCTTCATAGGCCGGCGTCCAGCCAGCTGGGAGTGATTGGCTGGTGTGCGGGCGCAGATCGGGCGCGATGGCCGCGAGCAGGAGAGCCAGGACGGTCAGCGCGGCGAAGATGGAGCCAAAGATGAGCTGATAGCGCCGGCCGCTGGCTCGCTCTTGCTCGGCGGCGCCGATTGGGGGCGCGGAGGGCGTGGGAGGCTGCGGCGCCATGGGTGGGGGATAGTAGATCATCGGGCGCCTCCCGCTGTCTGTGAGGCCTGCATGGCAGGCGCCGTGGGGACTGGAGCCGGAGCCGGCGCCAGACCGTAGCCCCATGGAATGTAGGGATACGGCGCGTAGGGGGAGCCGCTGGCGGGCCAGGCAGGCGCGGGTGGCGCAGGCATGCCCTTGGCGCCCAGCAGCCGCCCCGTCATGACGATCAGGACGGTGAGGATGAACGCGTAGACGCCGACAAAGATGAGGTCCATGCGCTGCAGCGGGAGCGACCACAAGTAGAGCGGTTGGCTCAGCCACTCATTGATATTCGACGGCAGGACGTAATAGGCGAGCGAGAAGGCGTTGAATACACTATGCTGCAGAATGGCGTAGGCGAAGCAGCCAACCGCGCGCAGCCAGCGTAGAGAGACGCCCCGGCCGTTGATCAGGTAATACCAGCCGAGCGCGCACATGCCCGCGCCCACGCCGTGCAGCAGTCCCGCGCCGATGCGCTCGATCGCGACGGAGATCCAGTCGGCCTGGCCCTGCCCGATATAGCCTATGGTCTCGAACATATCGAAGCCTATCCCAGCCGCCAACCCGACCAGAAACATCTCGCCCGGCGTACGCAGCCTGCGGACGGCGAGCAGCGCGCCCAGCGGCTTCACGCCCTCTTCCACCAGCGGCGCGACCACCGAGAGCACGAGGAACATCGCCAGCACCACCTGCGGCGAGCTATCGCCGCCCGTTAGCTGCTGCACCGCCTGCGCATCCTGTCCGATGAGGCCAAGCGCGGCGATGATGATGATCGTCAGAATGGTCTCGAGAATGACCGCCACCAGTGGCGCCAGGGTCATACCGTAGAATAGCGACATCCAGACATGGCGGCGCGTGGATGGGTCGCGCAGGCGCTGCGTGGTGAAGGCGAGGATCGCCAGCGCTGGCAGCGCCCCAGCGAGCGCCGCCAGCGGCAGCACGCCGAACGCGGCGCCGGGCGCGCGGCCCAGGCTTTGATTGATGTTCCACAGCGCCAGCCCCGAGCCGATGGCGGCCAACGTCAGCGCCAGCATTACCCACGCGGACGGAAGCTGGAAGCGCGGCGATCGGCGGCGCATGATGCCGCGAATGCCGTACCACAGGCCTAAGCCACCGCCGAGGAGCGGGCCGAGCCAGAAGCCGAGCGTGCCGCCCAGGACGCTGAGATCGTCATCCAGCCCGAAGAAGATCGCAATCAGCATGAACAGCGAGACGAGCAGCCCGCAGATGACGCTCAGCGCCGAGAGAATGGTCACGATCCAGGCGATCACCAGCGCGTACGTCTCGCTTGGCGCGCGCCGCGGCTTGGCCAGATAGACCGGCGCGAAATAGCCGTAATAGGGTGGATAGCCATATGCGCCATTGCCACTGGCGGGATACGGATACACGCCAGGCTGAGCGAGATAGGCGGGATATGGCTGCGCGGGCGCGACCTGCGCGGTGGGGTAGCCGGGATACGTGGGATACGTGGGATACGTGGGATACGTGGGATAGGCGGGCTGGGGCGCCGCCTGCGGCTGAGGCGCCGAACCAGCCTGCGCGGGAAGGGGATAGGCTGGGATGGCTGGGATGGCTGGGATGGCTGGGATGGCCGTCGCCGTAGCCTCCATGGCGCCGCTGGCGTGGTCAGCGGCGCCAGCGGAGGAGGCGCCCTCCTGCGTGGGCCGCTCGCCCAGCCATGCGCCACAGGTCGCGCATCGTGTCTCGCCCGGCTGCGCGGCGGCGCCACAGCTTGGGCAGATGTCCCTGGTCAACGTGTCATCCTCTCCAGCGGGAGCCTCCACTCAGTATGATAAAGGAGATAGCGCGCGGGCGCACGCATTCTTCCCCACTATCACTCTAACGGCTGGCAAATCCCTCCGCAACGGATACGAGCGCACGACCCGCAAGGTTGGGCGTTCGCTCGTTTCTCCTGGCGCGCTCAGCCATGCGCTTGGGGTTACGCAAATTAGCCGGGAAAACGGCTGCCGATCCTCACTACCTTCAAACGGGCGGCGCGCTGTCATCGTCATCATGGAGCTACGCCACCCGCTGTCTTTCCGCATGCCATGCGACGCATCCCATGAGCGCACGCCATTTGCGCGGAGGCGAGCGCCTTGTTATACTAGACGCGCTCGCGGCTGTAAGCGCACGCTGTGTCACTGTAAGGGCGCGTCGCCGGGCTGGAATCGAGCAGAAAGGGTGTTTGCATGACCACGCCTGGGGCGTATCCTCCAGGGCCAGCGAGCCAGGGAAACTACAACCTCGTCATCGCCGCCACGCCAGGTGAGCCGCTGGCCGAGGCGCTCGCTGCCGAGTTGCGCAATATCGGCTGGCGCGCGAGTGTGGCGGAGCAGATCGCGCCGTATGTGGCCGAGGCGCGGGCGTGCGTCGCCTTGATAACACCCACCTCGCTCACCAGTCCCGCGCTGGCCGCCGCGCTCGCGACGCAAGGGACGCCGCTCATTCCGCTAGTCGTCGGGGGCGCGCCGCTGCCGCCCGGCCCCTGGGCAGTCCCGCCAATCGCCTTCTCTGGCGACCCAGCGCAGGCGGCGCGCGACATCGCCGTCGCGGCCAGCAACCTACCTGGCATGCATGCCAGCGGCGGGGCGACTATGGCCTACCCACCGGCCCCGCCCTATGCGCCAGCGCCACCCTCGCAGCCGTTCCAGCCCTATCAGGCCATGCCTGCGCCGCCTTCTCAGCCGTATCAGCCCTATCAGGCCATGCCCGCGTATCCAACGCAGCCGGGCTATACCGCATATCCCCAAGGAGCCGCGCCGTACGCCGCGCCAGCGGCGCCACCGAAGCGCCGCCGCTGGCCGGTCGTCGTTGGTGTGATCGCCGCGGTCCTGCTGGTGTTATGCGTCGGTGGCGGCGCATTCGCCTACGCCCGTCTGAACTCGTTCGTTGGCACGGTCTCTGTCAGTGTCTCGCAGACCGCGACCGCGCAGGCTGCCGCTCTGACGCCCCAGGCGACCGCGACGCTAGAGGCCGCGCCGACCCCAATTGTTCCAGCGAACTACACGCTGTACACCGATTCGTCGGATGGCTTTAGTGTCGCGTATCCCAATAGCTGGGCGAAGCACATCAACAAATCCGATGTGGTCTTCATTGACAACAACGAGCCTGCTGATATGGTGATCGGCGCGGTGGACGCCAACGTCTCCCAGAGCGAGATCAAGGCCGTGGAGACCCAGTTCTTCAAGAGCGCGGCAGGATCAGGAGGGACATACCACAATGTCCACGGGCCGGTCACCGTCACGTTGGCCGGCGAGTCCTGGACGCAGGAGTCGGCGGACATCTCCGCGAGTGGCCAGACGGTGCATGCCGTCGTGCTGATGGCCAATCACGGCTCTCGCTCGTATGTCATCGGCTATCTGGCGACGAAGTCGTCCTTCGCCTCGCTCGATACCCGGTACTTCCAGCCGATACTACAGACATTCAGCTTCGTGAGCTAGCCAGTCCGCGCTGCGCGCCGGCAGCGCCAGCGATCAGGCGCATGGCCACGTCGTCACCACGATTCGCGGTGGCCTCGCGCCCGGCGGCTACGCTCACTGCCGGCTTTCTGGCTCCTCCCGCGCGATGACGTGGCCATGCTCATCGCGCGGGAGCTTGTGCTTGCCGGGCGTGTTGCGGTAGCGCAGCCGCTCGACTGGCCTGCCGCCCGCGAGATGCTCGCGCACGATCTCCTCGGCGTCCTCCGGCGTGACGCCCGCGTACCAGACGTTTTCTGGATAGACGACGACCATCGGCCCGTGGCCGCATTGATCGAGGCAGCCGCTGTGGTTGACGCGCACGCGCTCGCCCAACCCGCTCCGTTTCACCAGCTTCTTCAGGCGCGCGTGCACGCCCAGCCCATCGCCGTCTTTCTCCGGACACCACGATCCGCTGGTGCAGACGAAGACGTGCTTCTCCCAGATGGGCGCGTCCAGCGCGCCCGACTTCTCTTCTGACATCTCGTTCCCCAAACGCGAAAGCGCCAGCGGCTAGGCTTTCAGTCCATAGCAGGTGAGCGCGGCGTTCTCGTCGCTGATGTAGAGCGCGCCGCCCACCACGATCGGGCTCTCCCAGTGAATTCCGCCGATGCTGCCGCCCGCGCCGCCCTGATCGCTGCCCCAGAGCCGCCGCCCCGTGGCCGCGTTCCAGGCCCGCAGCGCGCCGGACTCCGCGCCATACAGCACGCCATTCGCCACCACTGGCGAGGTGGTGCGCGCTTCTGTGTCGCGCCAGACTTGCTCCAGCCGCGAGACGCCATCCGCGCCCGTCATGAGGCGGTAGACGGTCAAGCCGCAGGTGTTCGAGACGGCGACCCAGGGCTGGTGGCTGGCTGGGTCGGTCCAGACCGCGGGCTGGCTGTAGAAGCCGCAGCCGGTCTGGATAGTCTGGAGCGCGCCGCCCACGTGGCCTGGCCCGCCCTGGCCGCTCAGGTTCTCGCGGTTGAGCAGCCGCAGATTGCCATCTTTGCCGCCCTGGATGAGCATCAGCGGCGTCGCGCTGTCGGCGGCGCGAGGAAGCGGCGTGGGGGCCATGCTGCCCAGGTCGAGGTCCTGCTCGTTGAGCCTCTGGTGGTCCTCCGGCGTGAACGAGTCCAGCAACTGCGCGCCATCAGGGCTCAGCTTCAAGATGCTGTCGCCGTAGTCCGCCCCGCCCTGGTCGGCGTCGTATGGGCCGTTGCCGGTGGCGGCGTAGATGTCGCCGGAGATGGGGTCAACCGTCGCGCCGCCGCGCGCCCAGATGCCCGACTGCTCCGATGAGCAATCACTCGCCGTGAGCAGGCGCGTCAGGTTGGAGCAGAGGCTGTTGAAGACCCGCTCGCCGCCCGTCTGGAGGTCTATCGTCACGATATGTCCCTGATAGGGCGGCGCGTCGCCGATGTAGCCGCTGGTGGTGACGTACAGGCGGCCACTGGCGATGTTGAGCGCGGAGGACTCTTTCTCTGTCTGGGTCATCAGCGTGATACGCGCGGGCCAGCCGCCACTGGTCGTCTCCTGCCCGGTGATCGCGTCGTAGCGGTGGGCGGAGCCGTCCAGCCCATAGGCGTAGACGTACTTGCGCGACGGATCGGCGACCGGCGAGGAGTGTGTGATCTTGGGGCCGCTGGGCTGTTTCTGCCAGATCAGCGCGCCGTCGCTGGCGTCCAGCGCGAGCAGCCGCCCGTCGCGCGTGGTGACGTAGAGGACATCGCGCGCGCCGTTCGGAAACGGCATTCCATGCAGCAGGATGGGTGACGAGTCCGCGACGCCCGGCAGGCGGACCTGCCAGAGCTTGGTGAGGTTGGGCGCCGTCGTGGTGGTGAGCGTCGTCTCGGCGGTGTTGTCGCCGCTGCGGGCGGCGTCGAAGCCGAACTGCGTCCAGTCGTGGCTGGCGGGCTGGGGATTCAGACCGGGATTGCTGATCGGTGGGGGCGGGCCGCAAGCCGCCAGCGCCACGACCGCCGCCAGCGCCAGCGCCGCCAGCCCGCGATGTGGCCTGGGTGACGCGCTTCCTCTCATCGCCGCCCTCCCCGTATCTCGCGCTCGAACTCCTGCAAGCGCAGGATCTGCCGGTGGTTGGGCGCCGCCTGCCAGCGCTTGCTCTGGATCAGGCCCACCGCGTCGTGGGCGTTCATGCCGCCCACTACCAGCGCCGCCGCTGTCAGCAGCACGCTGCGCCCCACGCCGTGCTCGCAGTGGATCAGCACGCGCTCTCCGCTGGTGAGTTGCTGATCTACCCAATCCGCGCCACGCCGCAGGTCGGCGATCGAGAGCGGATAGGTGTCGGGCGTGGGCAGATAGAGCAGTTGGATGCCCACCGCGGCCAGCGCCGCCGCGTCATCCTTATGCTCCGAGCGCGTATCCACTACGCGTGTCACGCCGATCCGGGCCAGGCGGCTGATATCCTCTGGGCGAATGCGCCCGCCCACGGCCAGCTGTGGCGTCACCCAGCTCATATTGAGCCGGTCGGGTAGCGGGACACCTATCTGGGTGGCCAGCTCCTCCTGGCGCGAGTCTTCCGGGAAAAGGCGGGCGGCGACACGCGTCCAGGCGCGATAGAGCACGCGCAGCACGCCCGTCAGCGCCCAGCGCGCCAGACCCCGCCGCCGTAGCCGCGCGCCACTCAGCTCAGGCGCCTCTTGGGCCTCTGGGCTGGCTGGCTCCGCCTGGTCGGGCCGCGGCGTTCGCTCGTCTGGGGTGGTTCCAACTGGCCCTGGGTTTGTGGACATGCGCGTCTTCCTCATTCTGGTTGCGTGTGGGCGTTTGGTCGGGCGCATAGGCAGCGCTGGTTGCGCGGTTACGCGCCCTCGCGCTGGCGGCGCGCGCGGCTGGTGGCCACGGCGCCACGCGTGAGTAGGGCGCGCGCGCCATCCAGGCTGGGCAGCCCCAACCGCCGCTGCGGGTGAGCGCCATTCCGGCGCCAGCTTCCTAGTGTCTGTGAGAATGGCGAGAGCGCGCTGATGCGCCGCGCCCGCCCTACCGAGCGGCTGGCGAGCAGGCTCGCTCGCCGCAGCGCCCAGCGCCGCCGCCGGTTCAGCGCGCTACTCAGGCCTCCACGCCGCGCCCGTGGCACCTTCTCCCAGGCGGATGGCGCGCTAGCAGGTGGCACATAGGAGAGGATCAGGCGGGCGATGTCGAAGGAGGCGCGCGGCCTGCTTAGACGGCGCACGTTGGCGCGCATATCCGCAAGCTGCGGGTCAGTGGGATCGAGCAGTTTGACGACCGTCGCCACCAGCTTCTCTGGCGTGTTGGCGAAGATGCCCAGCTGGTTGTCGCGGACGTATTCAACGTTGCCCTCCTCCTGGCCGGGCACGAAGCCCGTCAGGATGATGGGCAGCCCGCAAGCCATCGCTTCAGTGATCGAGCCTGGTCCGGCCTTCGTCACGATCATATCGGAGGCGCGCATCAGCTCAGGCATATTGTCAACGAAGCCAAGGACCTGGGTCGGCATGCGGAAATTCGCTTTCTCCCGCTCCAGCTCGGCGCGCAGCGCCCGGTTGCGCCCCGTCACCACGATCATCTGCGCCGGCAAGGCCAGCTTGCCGAGCGCGTAGACCGCTTGCGCCAGCCCACCGGCGCCCTCGCCGCCGCCGACCAGCAGAATCGCCGGGCGATCTGGGTCCAGACCGAGAGCCAGCTTGCGCTGGCGCGCGTCTCCCTCCAGCTCGGTAGCGAATTTGGGGTCTATTGGCATGCCCAGAAGCCGCACGCGCTTGGACGGCAGCCCGCGCGCGATGGCGAGGGCTCGCGCCTCCTCGGTCGGGACGACGCAGCTCGTCACGTTGGGCGCCACCCAAGCCGTGTGCACGCTGACGAGATCGGTGATGACGGTGATGAAGGGGACTCGTACGCCCAGGTCACGCATAACCTGCAACGTGATGTGATTGAGCAAGGGATGGACGGAAACGATCACATCGGGCCGGTAGCGCTGGAGGAGCTGCGCCAACCCCTGACGCAGGAAGGGCTGCGAGATACGGTAGGCGGCATTGAAGCGGCTGGCGGTATTGGTGAGGTGGAAGAGCTGCGAATAGAGGCGCGGGCTGTGCTTGATCGCCGGACCATAGAGAAACACGCCCTTGCGGAGGGGGAAGTTGGCGCATTCAGCGAAGCCATCTACAATCACAGCGCGCCAGTTGAAGTCGTGCCCCTGGTTCTTGCGCGCGCGTGAAGGCGGGCCAGCGCTGGCGGTCCGCGCCTGGACCAGTTTCATCGCGGCATGCAGGGCGTTGGCGGCGCTGCGATGCCCGGCGCCGGTATCTGAGATCAGAAACAGGACCGTGCGTGGACGGGGCCTTCCTTTCATCACCTCATCTCCTGGCGTTCTCTCGGGTAGCGCGGCGCGACGTGTGCGACGGCTCATGCGACCTTCTCAGGCGCACGAGGCGGCGCGGAGCGCATCCATCGCATCTATTCAGATCGGGAATGGATGCGATGGATGCGCGCAGACTGGAATACGGGGACAACATAGGGATGCCTTGAGTCCGACAGCGGAAGAGGGCGCGAGGCCTGTTGGTCCGCGCCCTCCCGTATCGCGCGCTCCACGCGGAAGCGACCGGAGCGCAGAGCCAGTTATGCCTTGTCTTCGGCGATGTTGAAGCGCTTGCGGAAGCGCTCGACGCGCCCGGCGGTATCCAGGATGCGCTGCGTGCCGGTATAGAATGGATGGCACTTGGCGCACACGTCAACGCGCATCTCGCCTTTCGTGCTGCCGACGGTAAAGCTGTTGCCGCACGCGCACGTCACATGGGCGGCCTGATAGGCTGGATGGATTCCCGACTTCATGTGGGTTGAGTCTCTCCCGCGCCAGACGGGATCTGGCGCCCTGATCTCGCTGCGATTGTCCAGCCTCAGGCAGGCTGGGCGCAGCAGCTATCACCCATTTTACCACACGTCACGAGCGCCGCGATGATGACCTGACCCCCTATACTTTCATCTCATGCTAGAATGCGGCGCATGGCTGCTCAAATTGACCGTATCAAATGGAGCAAGCGAGGGGGGTATGAAGCGACGTGAAGAGGCGGGCGGCGCGTCGGGGCGGCAGCGGCCCCATAGCGACGACGCCTGGCGCATCCTCGCGGCGCGCGGCCTGCGCCAGTTCGCCTATGGGCTGCTCGGCGTCACGCTCGCCATCGCGCTGAGCGAGGATGGCTTCTCGCCGGTCGCCATTGGCGGCCTGCTTACCGCGGCGCTGGTGGGCGATTTCTGCGCCACCTATCTCATCAGCCTCTTCGCCGACCGCTGGGGCCGCCGCCGCACGCTCATCTGGCTGGCGCTCATCATGGCCGCGACCGGCGCCGTGTATGGGCTGACGCGCCTCTATCCCGCGCTGCTATTGGCGGCGTTCGCCGGCACGCTCGGCACATCCACGTCTGAGACGGCGCCGTTCCTCCCTATTGAGCAGGCGATGCTGCCGCAAACGTGCGCGCCCGACCGCCGCACAGCGCTCTTCGCGCGCTACAACCTGATCGCCTCGCTGGCGGGCGCGCTGGGCGCGCTGGCGGCGGGCGCGGCGGACCTGCTGACTCGCGCTGGACTGCCGCGCGGCCAAGCGTTCAACCTGATGTTCGGCGCCTACGCCATTGTCGCGCTGGCTGTGGCCCTGCTCGTAGGACGCCTCACGCCTCAGGTGGAGGCGCTGCGCGCCAGATCCAGCGCCACGAAGGACACGGAGGGTGCGACGGGCTGGCAGGCGTGGCGGCGGCTCGTCCCTCCGCTGGGATCCTCGCGCGGGATCATCCTGCGGCTGTCCGGCCTGTTCAGCCTCGATGCGCTGGCCGGGGCGCTCGTGACGCAGAGCCTACTCGCGCTCTACTTCCATCTGCGCTTTGGCGTGTCGTTGAGCGCGCTCGCCATCCTCTTCTTCGGCGCCAACCTACTCTCCGCGCTCTCATTCCTCGCGGCGGCGCCGCTCGCCCGGCGCTTCGGCTTGCTCAATACGATGGTCTTCACCCACCTGCCCTCCAATGCGCTGCTGATGCTGGTGGCGCTCATGCCCACCTTCCCGCTGGCCGGGGTGACGCTGCTGGCGCGCCAGCTCCTCTCGCAGATGGACGTGCCGACGCGGCAGGCCTACACGATGGCGCTGACGCCGCCCGAGGAGCGGACGGCGGCTGCCAGCGTCACGTCGCTCGCGCGCAGCGCTGGCTCCGGCCTCAGTCCGACCATCTCCGGCGCGCTGCTGACTGGCCCGCTGGTAGTTCTCGGCCTACCGCTGCTCATCGGCGGAGGGCTCAAGGTGGTCTATGATCTGGCGCTCTGGGCGGTCTTCCGCCACGTGCGGCCACCTGATGAGAGGCGTTAGCGCCTCGTGGCAATCGGGCGGGCGGTGTGTGGCGGGATAAGAGTCGACGTAAATTCTTGCCATATTCCATCAATTGGCACAGTGGATGCAAAACCCAGCTATCGCATCAGGGCGCCACGTGATACTCTGTGACTCGTAGCATTTCCCCACGGCTCAAAGCCAAGGATCTTCCAGGAGTCAGCTCTCTACCATGGCGCCAGCGGGCGAGCGCGGATAGCTCGCCAGGAGCGACGCGTTGCGGCATGTGGACTGGCAGATACGACCGTGCCCCCTTCGCTGCGGGCGACGCGGCTTTCATTCCCGTACTGTAGGACAGAGATGGGCTTCAGCCGCGATTCTGAACATCACACCACTCTCGCGGGCTGAAGCCATCCACGTTGCGGTGGGCTTACCCAGGCGAGTATCGCATCGCGCGCCAGGTAAGAGCTAGCGACGCTGGCTGGCCAGCATAGGAAGCCATAGGATGCGCGAGCTCCGGCGTCATCATCCTGCGCGCTCCCGCTGGCAGCGCGCCGCCTGGTTCTCGCAAACGCTATGACGACATTGGATGGCATCGAGCGCCGCGGCGGTATCACATCGCTGGACCAAGTAAGATCGGAACGGGCGCGCATGCGGTTCTTGAACGTTGAGCCCAATTCGGCCTCCCTCTCCACACCATCCTCGGGAGGCGGCGCCGCCTCCCAGGAGTCTTCGGAGCGGCGCGCCGAGGAGCCAGGGGGCCGGCTTCCGGGCGGAGCCCCATCCGCGCCGACGCCGCAAGATGTGCTGGAGAGCCTGGCCGGAGGGGTCGTTGCGCTTGATAGCGCCGCGCGTATCACCTACGTCAATCGCATGGCGGAACGCATGCTCGGCCGCGCGCGTGCGGACCTGCTAGGCCAGGATGTGCGCGCGGCGTTCCCCCGAACGCTCGGCGCGTCACTCTTCACGGCGTATCAGCAGGCGCGTCAGGGGCGCGCGGCGGTGATGAGCGCCGCGTTCTACCGGCCGCGCAGGCTCTGGCTGGAAGCGGGGGTCAGTCCAGCGCCGAGCGGCGCTGTGGTCGCCCTCGCCGATGTCACCGAGCGCGCTCGCCTGGAGAAGCAGGGCAAGCGCGCCGCCCAGCGCGCGCCCAGTCCGCCTGAGGAGGCGCCCGAGCCCGCCCTACGTGAGGGCCCGCGTCTACGCCAGTTGATGAACTCCGCCCTTGTTGGCATGTTTATCTCCGCTGGCGGACGTATCATTGAAGCCAACGACGCGTTCCTCACGTTGCTCGGCTACACGCGGCAAGATGTCACATCCGGAGCCCTGCTGTGGCCAGCGCTGACGCCCGCGGAATTTGCCGAGCGCGACCGTATCGCGCTCGGCCAGATCATGACTGAAGGTGAGTGCGCCCCCTATCAGAAAGAGCTGTATCGCCGTGACGGTAGCCGGATCGCCGTCTTGGTTGATGGCGCGCGGCTAGAGCCGGGCGGGACTGAGCTCGCTGGCTTCGTGCTGGATCTCACCGGCCACAACCTCCGCGAGCGCGCGCTGGCCGAGCGAGCTGGCGAGCTCGACGCGACTATCGAGGCTATCGCTGATGGGGTGCTGCTGTATGATGCGCAGGGCGGCCTAACACGTCTCAATCATGCGGCCTGCGCCATACTCGGGGTAGCGAGCGTGGAGGACTACAAGTGCCTCCCACTCTCCGAGCGCGTCCACCTCTTCAACATTCGCCGGATGGATGGGCAGCCTATCCCGCCAGACGACACCTTGATCCAGCAGGGCCTCCAGCATTTCATGCAGGGGAGCGAAGCGCCACTCGATCTGAGCCTGCGCACGCTCGATGGACGCGACATCGCGCTCAGCGTGATCGCCGCGCCAGTCTATAGCGCCAGTGGGGCGCGCGTCGGATCGGTTGTCATTGGCCGTGACACGACCGCGCGCGTGCGTCTGGAACGGTCGCTCATGGAGGCCAATAATCGGCTGGTAGAGGTCTCGAATGAGGCGGAGCGCCGCGCGCAGCAATGGCTCACCGTCATTGACACCATCGCTGATGGTGTCGTCATCCTGGACCGCGAAGGGCGCATCACCCAGGTGAACCAGACCATGCGCGCCATGCTCGGCATCAGCCACCAGCCTGTCGAGGCGTTCGCCGCGCGCCCGTTCGAGGAGTGGCGTGAGCGCTACGATATGCGCGACAGCGCTGGAGAGCCTTTCGCGAGTGAGGCATGGCCCATCGCGCGTGTGCTGGCGGGCGAGCGCCTGGTCGCCGGCGCCGCGATAGACATGTTGGTGCGCGCGCCCGATGGAACGGATGTGACAATCAGCGTCAGCGGCGCCCCCATCCGCGACGAGCGGGGCGAGATCAGTAGCGCTGTCTTCGTCATACGCGACATCACCGAGCGCACGGCGCACGAGCGCGAGCAGGCTGAGACGCTGGACAACGTCGCGCACGAGCTCAATTCGCCGCTGACAACACTCAGTCTGCTCGTCCGGATCTTCACACGTGAGGCGCGTCTGCCGTCCTCCCAGTTAAAAGGCCTGATCGGTAGCATCAACCGGCTCACACGGCTGAGTGAAGAGCTGCGGGCCGCTCGCGGACTCGCCGGGAATGGCGTGTTCCCGCTGGACCGCGAGCGAACGGACCTATGCGCGCTCTGCGCGAGCGCCGCCGCCGAGCAGATGGCGCAGGTGGAGCATGAAGTGATCGTCCTGCTCCCTGACCACCCGGTCTACGCGAACGTAGATCCCGTCCGCGTCGGTCAGGCGCTGACAAATCTGATCTCCAATGCGGTCAAGTATGGGCCTGCCGATCAGCCTGTGACGGTGCGGCTACTCGAAGGCGATGGCTTCGCCCGCATCGAGACGCATGACGAAGGCCCTGGCATTCCGCCAGACGTTCAGCGGCGTCTGTTCGAGCGCTTTTATCGCGCGCCCAGCGTCAAAAGGCATTACAGCGGGATCGGGCTGGGCCTCTATATCAGCCAGCGGCTCATCGAGCTGCATGGCGGGCGGATGGGCGTGGTGAGCGAACCAGGCCAGGGGACGACATTCTGGCTCACGGTGCCGCTTGAAGCAGGGTGATCTGACTCAGCGTAACTCGGGTATCATGGCGGCCGCCATCCCCAGACCCACCTCGCGAAACTCGACTGAGGCGCGCGCGGCGGGTCAGTTCCCAGCGCGCAGGCCCATACGTGAAGTTGGGCATCATGGTCTCTTGATCGTCTGGAAGCCGCTTGATTATGGGCCTCCGCACCGTCTAGTATATCAATGGGCGTTGCGATATCAGGGCTGCAGCGCTTTGATCAGGAAGAGGATGAGAGCCGTATGTCTCATGTAACCATGACGCCTGGAGCGGAGAATAGTGGCGCCGCCGATACACTCGCAGAGACCACGGCCGTTCTGCATGCGCTGGCCGAACCCACGCGCCTGCGCATATATCTCTTCCTGCGCCAGGGCGAGGCGTGCGTCTGCGAGATCGCCTCCGAACTGGGCCTGGCGCAAAATCTCGTCTCGCACCACCTTGGGGCCCTGCGGCGTGTGGGGCTAGCCCACGACCGCCGCGACCCCAGCGACGCCCGCTGGGTTTACTATCACCTCGATCCAGAGACACTGGCGCGCCTGGCGCGCACGCTTGGTGGACTCTTCAACCCGGAAACCCTTGGCGCCCGCACGCCTAGTTGCGGTCCTGCCGCGCCGATACCCACGCTTCGCCGCGCCGTCCGCCCAACGCGCCAGCCCTGACGCGAGCGCGCAATGACGCATGAGGCTTCGATTTGACGCTCCGCGCCTGTTACCTCAATCATTGTTGAGATAGTATCCGTGTTGGAGGGCAAGGCTCAGCTATGCCATCTCTGGCGACTCCCTCGCGCCGCCTGGCGCTGTCCGTATCCAGCGCTGACGCGCGCCCACTGGCGCCACTGCGAGCAGCGGTGGCGGCTGAAACGGTTGGGACCTTCGGCTTAGTCTTCGCTGGCTGTGGGGCGATCATGGTGGACCAGCTCTCCAGCGAGCGCGTAACGCATGTCGGCGTTGGTCTGGTCTTTGGGCTGATCATCACGGTGATGATCTACGCGACTGGCCACATCAGCGGCGCGCACCTGAACCCGGCGGTGACGTTAGGCTTTACGGTCAGTGGGCGCTTTCCAGCGCGACGCTTGCCCGCCTATTGGGCCGCTCAGTTGGCCGGCGCCATCGCGGCGGCGCTGTTCCTGCGTTGGGCGCTTGGTGATGTGGCGCATCTGGGCGCGACGACTCCTGCCATCGGCGGCGTGACAACATCGTTTGTGATGGAGGCTCTGCTGACCTTCTTCTTGATGCTCGTCATCATGGCCGTCGCCACGGACGACCGCGCGCAGGGACGGGCGGCGGCGCTGGCTATTGGCGCCACGGTCGGGCTGGAGGCGCTGTTTGCTGGCCCTGTCAGCGGGGCCTCGATGAACCCGGCGCGCTCGTTGGGACCCGCCCTTGTCGCGGGCATCTGGACTGCCCAATGGCTCTACCTGATCGCGCCAGCCATTGGCGCCTGCGTAGCGGCTTTGTTCTATGAATGGCTGCGTGCGGCTTCGCGTCTGGACGACGCGAGGGAACCAGCAGGCATCCGAGCGACTGCGCCGAAGACGGCCGAGGAGAACCTATGACTAATGAGCCTGTTAGCGCAATCGTTCCACAACGCGTGCTATTTCTCTGCACGCACAATTCGTCGCGCTCGCAGATGGCGGAGGGGCTGCTCAACGCCCGCGCTGATGGGCGCTATGCGGCGTCCAGCGCGGGCACGCATCCGCGCGCGATTCATCCACTGGCCATCCAGGCGATGGCGGAGCTGGGGATAGATATCAGCGAGGCGGCGGGCCATCGCGCCAAGAGCCTCACGGAGTTCTCCGGCCAGCCGTTCGATCTGGTCGTCACCGTCTGTGATGACGCCGCCGAAGAGTGCCCGTTCTTCCCGGGCGCGCGCCGCCAGGTCCACTGGGGGTTCCCGGACCCCAGCGCCGCTATCGGCTCGGAGGAGGAGCGGCTGGCCGTCTTTTGCCAGGTACGCGACGCCATCGCCGCGCGCATCGCCCGCTTCCTGGCGGAGGGCTGAGCGCTCTTGTTCCTCGCCCATAAACCAACCGCGCCAGGATGGGTTGGGCTCATGGCGTCCCCCTACGGGCTTTAGCCCACGTCCCGTCCGTGCGCCGGCCATTCATGGCCGCGAGCGCCCAACACCCACCAATGGAACATGAACGGTAACAAGGACCGCCCGCGCTCCGATGAGAGGGAGCGCGGGCGGCGTGTTTGTGGCGCGCGAGCGGCTCAGGCCAGCTCGTACAGGTCTTCGGGGTCGGGTCCCGCCGCGACGTAGGCCCAGGCGCCAACCATCGCCAGCATGAAGCCCATCACGACCAGCTCTTCATAGACGAAGGGCATGTTGTAGGTGATGACGCCGAAGGCCGCGCCGATCAGCGTCACCACCACGATCGCGATCACCCAGCGGATATCGCCGACCTGCATCGCGCCGTAGAGTGTGGCCGCTATGCCCACCACCTCGAAGATGATGCCGGCCAGGAACCACGCTTGCCCCGCGCCGAAGGCGTTGACGCCGTAGTAAAGCACGTCCCACTGGAAGCCGATGATCGAGCCGACCAGCTGGAGGACGACGGCGAAGAGCAGCGCCCAGAGCGCGAACTTGCGGATATTGCCCATTGGCTTGCGCCGCAGCAGCACTGTTAGCTGGAAGGCGCCTAGGCCGCCCATCAGCAGCAGCGCCCAGAAGGCGTCGTGCAGGCCGCCCATGCCCGGCTGATAGAAGAGCGCCAGCGCCTCGATCTCGAAGAAGGAGGGCAGCGAGAGCAGCGCGAAGCCCATTAAGTAGAAGAGCAGCAGCGTGCCGAGCACGAGCCACTGGCCCGTGCAGCCCAGCGGCTCAGGCCGCGTCGGCGCGAACTCGACCTGCGTAGCCCATGTCCAGGCGAACGCCAGCAGCGCGATACCCGCCGCCACCATCAGACCGAACGGCAGCTGCGCCGGGTCGTCCTGGTGGATCAGCGTCGCGCCGAGGCCTGCCCAGACGATGCCGTAGGTCCCGCCCAGCACGACCATGTTGCGCTTGGTGGTCCAGAAGTAGAGGCCCAGCAACATCAGGCCGAACGGGATCGAGAAGACAATGGCGCAGATGATGTAGCCCGTAAACGGGGTGAAGGTGCAGCTACCGGGGATGTCGTTCTTCTGCGAGCACTGGACCCAGATCTGGTTGGCGTCAACCTGGTGGATCAGATTGACCACCGGGTAGGCCAGCGCCCAGATCAGCAGCAGCGGTACGCCAATACTGCCGATCAGCCCGACCACGCCATGCAGATAGTTGCCAGGCATAAACTGCTGACGATTGCGCACCATGATGGGGAGCAGCCAGACCACCAGCGCGAGCAGGGCTGCGAGTAGCGCCACGAAGAGGATGATATTGCCGATAACGCCTGTCATGCCGGTCGGTGAAAACGCCACCGGCGCGAAGGTGTAGACCGTCACCCAGACGGCGAGCAGCGCCACAGAAGCGGCCACCGCGATGCGCACGATGTAGTCGCGAGCCGGGCCAAAGATGCGCCCGGAGAGGATCGCTGGGGCCATCGCCGCCACCACCAGCACGCCCAGGCCGATCACCATGCCCAGCAGACCAATCGCCTGGAGGTCAATGCTCTGCGGCTGGAACCAGGCAGGATGGAAGAGGTAGCTCTGCCCAGGCGTGGGCCAGTACGTCGTCGTAGCGACGGGCTTGCCATTCACGGTCTGCGTCGTGATGATCGCGTCGGGCAAGTATTCATGCCAGGCGCCCGTGAACACCTGGTAGTCGAAGTACGCGCCGACCGCCGTGATGCCCAGGCCGAGGAGCGCGAAGAGCGGCCAGGGGATTAGCGGCCTGGGGTCATAGAGAAACGCGATCTCGAACGCGATGAATCCCAGGCCGATCGAGAGCAGGCCCAGGATAAGCGCCCCCTGCTCTAGGCGGGTGAGCTTCGAGAGGGTCGAGATGGTGAAGAAGTAGCCGGACACCTGACCGAGGAGGATGGCCGCGAGGAAGAACAGGCCGACCGCGATCACCACCGCCCGCGCCCACGACATCGGCCTTTCATGCTCGCGCGTGGGCGCCGCTGCCGTAACTGCCATGTATCATGATCCCTTTCAGAGCGATGAGTCCCGCTTGCTCAGGCGGCGCTCTGGCGCCGGCGCGGGTGAACGCAAGCATTGAGGCGGCCCAACCCAGGAAAGGGCTGGGCCGCGATGGGCTATTGAACGGTGATCCAGCCGACCATCGCCGGGTGGATGCCACAGAAGTACGGGTAGTCGCCAGGCGTGGTGAAGGTGTAGGTGTAGGTCTCACCAGTCGCCATGACGGGCTGCGAATCCGGGAACTTGTTGTTCGGTGTGCCGCCCGAGCCGCTCACCACGTTGTGCGGAACGCCCGCCGTGTTGTTGACCCAGGTGACCTTCGTGCCGGCCTTGATGATGATATTCGGCAAGGTCCCACCGGTGATCTGCCAGTCATATCCAGAGCTGTTCGTGGTGGAGGTCACCGCCTCGATCGTCACGGTCGCCTCAGCGGTCTTGTCGACGAACTGGTTGGCGGGAGGCTTGCTGCCGCCCTTCTTCTCGGCGTTGAATTCCGCCTTCTGTGTCGCGTTGATGAGCGTGTCGTACACGTAATCGAAGCCGTTGGTATTGGGCAGCCCTTTCGACGAGGTATAGGCTCGGTCGGAGGAGCGGATGAACGCCACCAGATAGTCTATGTCGTCCTTCGTCAGCGAGCCGCCGTAGGTGTCGAGCCAGGAGGGCATCAACAACTTGGAGGGGTCGTTCGGGTTGGCGATGCCGCCCGAGATGATGCGCTGTAGGTCATCGTCGGTCAGCTTGTTGACGGCAGGATTATTGTTCAGCTTCGGGCCATTGAGTCCCTGGCCCTGATACCCGTGACATGTCGCGCAATACTGGCCGAAGAGCGCGGCGCCGCGCTGGAGGTTCTTGTCATACAACGCGGCCTGCGCGTCTACCTGCGATTGGCTCTGCGCCACCAGCATGAAGGGGATCATCAGTCCAGTCGCGATGAGCAGGATGAGTGAAGCGTAGCCCGTCTTTGTCACCACGTTGCCACGTGAGTAGAAGACATAGACCAGCGCGGCGACCGTCAGTGAGACAATCGCCAGCCCGAACGCGATCTTGCCGTCGAGCACGGTCGTCACGCCGAGCAGAGCAAAAAGCACAGCGAATCCAACGCCCGCCGTCACCGCGACCAGGCCGGGATTCCGATTACCATCCATTACGTTACCTCGTCACCTCGTCGTTCGCCTTGCGTGAGCGCCGGTGTGGCGCTCATGGCCGCTTACTGGGCGGAGCACTGCACCTTCGGCACCGCCAGGATGCGCGAGCCAACGTCAGGCCGCTCGACGCGCTGGTTGAGCTTGCCTGTATCTACCTGCACGTTGCCATTCGAGTCGAATGACATATCGAAGCGGTCGAGGCTTCGCGGCGCGGGGCCGTCGAGATACTCGCCATCAATGTTGTAGTGCGAGCCGTGGCAGGGGCACTTGAAGCTGTTGCAGTCGTTACGGAACGGCACCTTACAGCCCAGGTGCACGCACACCTGATAGAGCGCCAGCCAGTACGTGCCGTCGGCGTCGTCCTTCACCCAGTTTTCGGAGGTGGTGGCGTCGTCCAGCGACGTGCCGCTGATCAGGAAGCTGGTATTGCCCTCCGGCTTCAGGTGCATGATGTAGCTCTTGGCCGTGGACTCGTAGAACATCCCCGCCTGGTCAATCGCCATCGCCTTCTGATCGGCGGAGGGATACTCCGACTTCGCCTTGAGCGTGATGACCGAGCCGAACTGGCCCGCCAGGTTGGGGTAGAACATCGCCAGTCCGCCGACGACGCTTTCCAGCCCCACGAGGCCCACGGTCAGGCCGACCGCTCGGCGCAGCACCTGCCGCCGGCTGAGCCCGCGCCGCGAAATCTCGGCGGACTCGGCGCCGCCTCCGCTAAGGACCTCGTACTCTTGTGGTGTGCGTGGTGTCTGAGTGCTCATAAGGCCTGCTTCTATTCTCTGTCGCTTCTCGAATCGCCGCTCTCACCGCGCTCAGCGGAAGTTTCATAGGAGCGGGCGCCTGCTATCGCGCGCTCGCGCGCCCCTGGGAGCCCAGCCGCTCGATCAGCGGGGGGTGATTCCTCTCAGGGGCGCGGTTCGCCGTCGGACCTGGGCCTAGAGATCGAAGAAGAGTCCCTGCCAGGGCCAGATCCACTGCCAGCCGGAGCCCCGGAAGAAGCTGCCGACCAGCACAGTGACCGCGAAGAACAGCGCGCAGATAGTAAAGAACGTGATCGAGAGCTTGCGGTCCTCGAACGCGCGGCTAGGATTGCGGTCCACGTAGGGCAGAAGCGCCAGCCCCACCAGCACGAATCCTGGGATCAGCACGCCCGCCACCGTCGGCGGGAAGTAGTGCAACTCTTCCTGGAGGCCGAGGAAGTACCACGGCGCCTTGGCCGGGTTCGGCGTCAGGTTCGGATTCGAGTGATCACGCAGCGGCGCGTCTATCACGATTGATAGCACTGTGAGCACAACGGTCATCAGCATCGCGGCCATGAACTCACGCACCAGCAGATGCGGCCAGACAAAGACCGAGTCTTCGAGCTGGCGCTCGACGCGTGTAATGGCTTCCTGCTTGACCACCGCCAGCGTGCGGTAGCGTTTCTGTGTCGCCGCTGGCCGGGGCTCGGCCGCTGGCCGGGGCTCAGTTGTCGTCATCTCACCACTCTCCTTTGCGTGCTCGCCGTCTCAGGGCGCGCGGCGCTGTCTTAGCGGCTGCCAGACGCGACCGGTTCGCCAGCGGCTCCGGCGCGGGCAGCGTCGAGCTCGCGGCGCGAGGGCGACGGTGGCCCGGCTTCGCCACCATCCTTACGGATACGCCAGAAGTGGACCGCCATCAGGATCGCGCCGACCAGCGGCAGGCCAATGACATGCAGCGTGTAGAAGCGGATGAGAGTTGGCCCGCCCACACCGACCGGCTGCCCGGTGAGGAAGTTGTGCGCCTGCGTGCCAACGACCGGCGCGTACGAGGCCATGTTGGAGCCGACCGTGATCGCCCAGAAGCCGATCTGGTCCCAGGGCAGGAGGTATCCCGTGAAGCTGAGGAGCAAGGTCGTCAGGAAGAGCACCACGCCCACGACCCAGTTGAATTCCCGCGGCGGCTTATACGCGCCGTGGTAGAAGACCCGGATCATGTGCAGCGTGACGGTGATCACCATCAAGTGGGCCGCCCAGCGGTGCATATTGCGCACCAGGTTGCCGAACACCACCGCGCTCGTAATCTGCTCGATGTTCGCGTACGCCACCGTCTGTTCGGGAACAAAGTAGAACATCAGGAAGACGCCGGTGATCGTCAGCACCAGGAAAAGGAAGAAGGAAAGACCACCCAGACACCAGGTATAGGTGATCTTCATCGCTTTCCGGCTCACCTTGACGGGGTGCAGGTGCAGGAACACGTTGCCCATCATGACAAGTGACTGGTTCAGCGGGGTGTCAGGATAGCCGTGGCGGAAGATCGAGCGCCACAACTGGCTTTCCGTCACCGTGGACCATGCCTGGTCAAGCAGGCCCTTGTTGCTCGTGCTCACACTGCCTCCTCATAGCGGGATACCCAGGTGGATGGCTCGCGATGCGACGCTGGCGCGTTGCGCCCTCGAAGCGGGAATGATAATGATAGCGATGAAGAATGAGCATGCGCGCTGTCGGCGCGTGTCACCCGCAAGAGACACGCCAGCGGCGCCAGCGTTTCATACTAGCAGACGCTCCACCTGAGCGCAACGCGCTTGCCCCCTTTGGGCCAGTCCGGCCCGACGAGGGTTCGTGGAGGGTTGGGCGCGTCATCTCCCAGATGTAGAGACGGTTGGGCGCCCAGGCGCGTATCGCCGGGCGCCCGGCGATACGCGCCTGGACGTGAGCCAAAGCATGAATCAGAGAGGAGCCGCGTTATCGCGCTCTGTGCGCCAGGCGGATTCATACAGCCTGACAAACTACAGTCTACTCGACTCATTCCAGCCGTTCATCAGGTATACACCTGATTTTTCCCCCGGCGCCCCCTAGCCGCGGCGCTTGTGATCCAGACACGCGGCAAGGGCAAGCGGCGCGCCGTCGGGCGCGCCGCTTGCCCTCACACGTCTCAATCACACGCGCCTGAGCGCGCGATGAGCGGCCTGGATTGCCTGGGGCCGCCCTATGGAGCGTTCGCCAACGCGTCGCTCTGGCCCTCTGCGGGGCGTTTCCCCGCGAGTCCCGCGGCCGCCGCGTCATCGGTCGCGCCGCGCGTCCAGTCCGCCGCGCGCCCACCAGCCTCCAGCGTGACCTGCGGGCGGGCGGTCTGCGCCGCCAGATCGCGCAGCTGGGCCTGGAGCCACTGCGCGGCGCTCTCACGCATCAGCGTATTGACCAGCGCTGTCGAGCGCGCCTGGCGCTCGCGCCGCGGCATCGTCAGCGCGTCATGGAGCGCGCTGGCGATAGCCTGCGTATCCGCTGGCGGCACGCCAAGCACATACTGACCGAGCTGCTCATAGGCGCCTGCCGTGCGCGAGAGCACCACAACACCCTTGCGCTCGTTGACCAGCGCGGCTTCCTTGACGACCAGATTCATGCCGTCAATCAGCGGGTTGACCAGCAGCGCGTCATATTCGCGCATCACCGCCAGCGCTCGCGAGCGGTCATTGCCGAAGATCGCGATGATCGGCTGCCAGTCCGGCGTCCCGAAGCGCTTGTTGATGCGCGCGATGGTCTCCTTCGTCTCGCGCATCACCGCGCGATACTCTGGCAGCTCCTCACGTGAGGGCACCAGCAGCGCCACGAACGTCACCCGCTCACGCAGGCGCTTGTGCTGGTTGAGCATGCGCTCGAAGGCGCGGAAGCCGGTGATGATATTCTTGGTTGGCTCCACGCGGTCCACCCGCAGGATGATCTTGTGGTCTGGCGTGGGCCGCGCCTTCGCCAGCAGCGCCTCGGTCTCTGGGTCCTCATGCCCGTTCGCCTGGGCGAAGACTTCAGCGGGCGTGGCGGCGATCGGATAGACGCGCGCGCTCACCCTACGGCCCTCGATCAGCAACGCGCCGGACTCGTTGGCATGCCGCTGCGCCGGCTCGGCCTCGTACAGGAAGCGCCGCGCGCCGTCCACAAAGTTGCGCGCGTCGCGCTCCGTCTGGAAGCCGGCGATGTCACTGGCCGCAAGCCCAGAGAAGATCGCCTGTGTGAGGGTCTCGGGCAGCATCTCCCAATAGCGCGGCTCCGGCCAGGGAATATGAACGAAGTGCGCCAGCCGCGCCCACGGCGCCTGCTCGCGCACGATACCCGGCGCCAGGTAGAGGTGGTAGTCCTGGAACAGGACGGGTGTCAGCTCGCCGGTCAGCTCCATCTCGCGCAGTGTCGCGCGGGCCACAGCCTCATTGACGGCGCAGTAGCCTTCGTCCCAATCCGTCATCGCCCGCGCCGTCACCGGCGAGACGCCTGGCTGCAAGAGGTAGTGCTGCGTAAACCACAGCACCTGGTTGCTGATGCCGTCGTAATAGCGGCGAAAGACATCCTCTGGCATGTCTACCAGCCGCAGCGCGATATTGGGGAACGCGTCGAGGGTCGGCGCGACATGGGTGGCGTTGGCCCGTGCGAATTCGCGATCGGCGTCATTCATCGCCAGCGCGATCCATGTCACCTGCCGCCCCTGGGTGGCGGCCAGTAGCCCGCTGACGACGCCGCCCGCGCCAGGACGGCCCACCAGGGCGCCCGTCTCTGGGTCATGCTCGAAGTTCACCGGGCCGCGATTGCTGACGATGATGATCCGCTCGCTCTCCATGCGATCATCTCCGGTTCGGCCAGACTGCTTGTCCACGCTGGCGCCGTCCCTGTGTATGCTCATCGCGTCTCGTTTCCACGTCATAGGGTACCTCCTCTTCCTCTGCGCCTGTTCCCGTGCGCTTCCTTTATCTCCAGCCCGTAGCTTCGCACACGCGCCTAAGACCGATGTGATACAAAAGTAAGATATACATAAGAGATGGCGCTGACTTGCCTCCTACTGGCGCGAGCTGATCTCGCCAGCCGTGGAAGCGCGCCAGCGCCTGCATCCGTTGGAGTAGGCAGGGTCATGGCCGACCGAGGCGCTCCCTCGAGATAGCATACAATAGTTCCGCGGCGCTTTGGCGCGGCGTGGAATCCTTCAGAAGGCGAGCCCTGCATGAAAGCCCATATTCTGGCGGTTGATGACGACAAACGTATCACGCAAACGTGGCGGCGCGCACTCGCGTATGAAGGATATAGTGTTGATGTAGCTCACACGGGACCCGAAGCGCTGACCAAAGCGCTGGAGCGCCCACCTGATCTCTACATCCTCGATCTCATGTTGCCTGGCATGACTGGCTTCGAGCTGTGCCAGCGGCTGCGCGCCTCTGGCGACCAGACGCCCATCCTGATGATCACCGCCCGCGACGCCGTGACCGACCGCGTCAAAGGGCTGGACACCGGCGCCGACGATTTCCTGGTGAAGCCCGTGCAGCTGGTGGAGCTCATGGCGCGGGTGCGCGCGCTGCTGCGGCGGCGCAACCCGGAGCAGTCGGAGGTGCTGCGCTTCGCCGACATCGAGCTGGATACCGGCACGCGCATGGCCCACCGCGGCCAGCGCGAGATCGAGCTTTCGACCACCGAATATGAATTACTGGCGCTATTCATGCGCCGCCCGCGCCAGGTGCTGACACGCGATATCATTATGGAGCGAGTGTGGGGCTATGACTTTGGCGGCGAGTCGAATGTGCTGGAGGTCTACGTCGGCTACCTGCGGGCCAAGCTGGAGGCCGGGGGCGAGCCGCGGCTGATCCATACTGTGCGCGGCGCGGGATATGTGCTGCGCGAGAAGAGCGAGAAGACCGAAGGGTAACCGGCAAGCGCGGAGAAGGCAGGCGCGCGATGAACGAGCGTGATGCGCTCGATAGCGAGCGAGCGTCAAACAACCAGGCTCAGCCCGTGCGGCGTAGCGCCCGGCAGGGGACGCTTGCGCGCTTGCGCGATTGGCTCACGCAACGCCTCTCGATCCGCCAGCGTCTGACGCTCTGGTACGCCAGCCTGCTGACATTGATCCTGACCGTGCTGAGCGCGGTGACGTTCACCGTAGCGCAGAACCAGATCCAGAGCAACCTGAACGCCGACATCCGCGCGCGGGCCATCGCTATCGCGGGGGCCCTGCAGCACGAGGAATACACCTCGTCGGGTGGCTCGTCCGTGCTGCAGCCCACAGCGACACCCGTTCCCAGCGCGACTCCAAGCATAACTGTGACGCCGGGCGGCGCAGCGACCCCAACCAATACCGCGGCGCCCAGCTCCACGCCAGACCCAGCCACCAACGCCGCCATCCAGCGCCAGCTTACCGTCAGCGTACCAGCCTCGCTGGGCCGTCTTGATCTCGGCTTCGAGGTGCTCGATACGCGTGGGCGACTGAAGTATCTCGCGCCTTCGCTCAATGGGCGTGTGCTCCCCATCAACTATGCTGTGGTGGCGGAGGCGCTGCGAGGACGCTCAGGAGCCTATACCCAGCGCTCGGATGGCGCGCTGCTCTCTATCTACGCCCAGCCCATCATAATAGACAGCCGCGCGCTCGCCCGTGGCGGCGCATCCAGCTCGACTCCCAGCGCCGCCGCTCCCTCGTCCAGCGTGAGCGCCCAGCAGGTCATCGGCGTCGTCCTGGTGGCGAAGTCGCAGGATGACGTCAACAACGCGCTGAGCACCCTCCTGCGCATCCTGCTGGTTGGCGAGCTGATCGCCATCTTCTGCGCCACGCTCGGCGGCTGGCTGATCGCGGAGAATGGCTTGCGCCCAATCGCGACGATCACGCGCGCCGCCAGCGCGATCGCGCGCAACGCCAGCGGAGCGGACCTGGGCACGCGGGTCGCCTATCGCGGCGCGAAAGACGAGGTAGGCGAGCTCGTCTCGACGTTTAATGACATGCTTGCCGCGATTCAGGAAACCGCCGGCGCCCAGCGGCGCTTCGTCGCCGACGCCTCACATGAGCTGCGCGCGCCGCTCACCACCATTCGCGGCAACCTGGAGCTGCTGCGCCAGGCGCACGATCTGCCGGAGCACGACCGCTCCGCCCTGCTGGATGACGCCTACCTCGAGGCCGAGCGCATGACATCGCTGGTCAGCGACCTGCTGCTACTGGCGCGGGTGGATGCGGCAGCGGCCAGCCACGGGCGGGGCGAGGCCGATCTGCGTGAGCAGCTCACCGGCCGCCGTGAGCTGGTCGAGATAGATCAACTGGCGATGGACCTGCTGCGTGCGGGCCAGGCGCAGCTTCGGGTGCTGCACAAGCAGATCAGACTCTCGGTCACGACGCTCGCGCCCGTGCGGGTGATGGCCGATCCTGGCCAGCTCCGCCAGCTTGGCATGATCCTGCTGGATAATGCGCTCAAGTACACGCCGAACGGCGGGCAGATACGCATCGCGGTGACACAGACCGGCCCGCTCGCCTCCCTGACGGTGAGCGATACGGGCATCGGCATCAGCCGGGAAGACCTGCCGCACATCTTCGAGCGTTTCTATCGCGCCGACCGCGCGCGCGAGCGCGACGAGCACGGCAGCGGCCTTGGCCTGGCCATCGCCCAGTGGATCGCTGAGGCGCACCAGGGTGAGGTTAAGGTCGAGAGCGAGGCTGGCAGGGGAAGCACCTTCACCGTCCTGCTGCCCGTCGCGCGCCAACTGCTCTCCGAGCAGTCATCGCCGCGTATCGCCACCGGGCGGCGCAAGCGCGTCCGTCCGCGCGCGATGTCGCCGCTCGCATTCACCGCGATTCGCCCACTGGCGCGGCTAGCGGAGTCGGTCTCGCGGCCGCGGACGGAGCGCGAGCGCCTGGATGTGGACCTGGACAAGGCCGCGTCGCGGTCCCGGCGCCCTCGCCCACGAATCGAGCAGGAGCGCATGGATGGAGCGAGCGACAAGGATACGTCGCGTTCCCGGCGCGCCGTTCCACCGTCTAACGGCCGCCCCTCCGCATCCGGCGAGCGCGCGGTTCGCCGCCACTCGAGTCCACCTCGGCGTTAAGTGGAGAGATGGGGTCAGCGCCTCCGCGGCCGTGAATACGCAATTTTGCGGGGAGTGTGCGCTGGCGTAGGTTTAGTACGCTTGCGCGCTCCCAGCGCCCACATGCCCAGTGTTATACTGGGCCAGACTGGCGAGTCCAAGGTTCACACGGTAGTGCGCGCTCGACGCCGATTACGCGCCGGGAGGCCGAATGATCGCGGATACATCCGCTCCTCGCAGTAATTTGCCTGCGCACGTCTCCAGCTTTATCGGCCGCCAGGATGAGCTGGCGGAGATCGCGCGTCTGCTTGGCGAGCGACGCCTCATCACGCTCACCGGGCCGGGCGGGACTGGCAAGACGCGGCTCGCGCTGCGCGCCGCCGCCAACGAGGTTGACCACTTCCCGGATGGCGTGTGGCTCGTCGAATTAGCCCCCCTGGCCGGCCCCGAGCTGGTCGTCGAGACCATCGCCAAGGTGCTGCGAACGCCTAAGGCGGGTGAGCAGGATCCGCTCGAGCATCTGGGGGCGTTACTTGCACTTAGGCGTCTCCTGGTCGTGCTCGATAATTGCGAGCATCTGCTCGATGAGTGCGCGCGTGTCACCGCATACCTGCTCATGAATTGCCCGTCGCTGGTCGTGCTAGCGACGAGCCGGGAGCCGCTGGGGATTGGTGGGGAGTGGGTGTTGCGCGTGCCGCCGCTTGGCTTGCCTGAGCCGACTGATCCACTCGATATCGAGCGATTGCTTGAGCACGATGCGATACGCCTGTTTGTTGAGCGGGCGCGCGCTGCCGAGCCGTCATTCCGTCTGACGAGCGTCACCGCGCCCGCGGTGGTCGAGATCTGCCGCACGCTCGATGGCATCCCGCTGGCGCTGGAGCTGGCCGCCATGCGCGTGCGCGGGATGGGTGTCGCGCACCTGGGCGCTCGGCTGGATGACCGCTTCCGCCTGCTCACGAGTGGCGACCGGGCGGGTGAGCCGCGCCAGCGGACCCTCTACGCCGCTGTAGACTGGAGCTACGGCCTGCTCCCCGAACGCGAGCGTGTGGTCATGCGTCGCCTGGGCGTCTTCATCGGCAATTTCTCGCTCAAGGCCGCCGAGGCGGTCTGCGTCGATGTGGATACGGACGCGGACGCACACGGGCAAGCGCCGATCACGGCTGAGGGCATGCTCGACGACCTGACGCGGCTGGTAGACAAGTCGCTGGCGCAGTTCGATCAGGATACCGCGCTCTACCGGCTGCTGGAGACGATCCGCAGGTATTGCCTGGAGCGCCAGGCCGAGGCGGGTGAGACGAACTACGTCAACCGCCAGCGCTTCGCGTACTATCTCCAGCTTGCTGAGAATGGGGTCGCGCACATCGGCGGCCCAGGCGAGGAAGCGTGGTTCGCCCAGATCGAGCAGGAGCACGACAACTTCCGTGGGGCGCTCGCCTGGGCGATACAGGCGGGGCGAACAGATGAGGCGGCCCGACTGGCGCTTGGCGTATGGAAGTTCTGGCATACGCGCATCTATCAGCGCGAGGGGCTGCGCTGGCTCCAGCAAATTCTGGCGCTCGACGCGACGCGCCCGCTGCCGGACTCGCTGCGTCCCTCATTCTTCAATGCGCTCGGCGTGCTGGCGCATTCTTCGGGACGCTTCGAAGAATCGATCGCATACCATACCGAGGCCCAACGTCTCTGGACCATCGCTGGCGACGAGGCGGGCATGGCGCAGGCCTGTGTTGACATCGCCTGGCTGTATTTCGACCGGGCGCGCCTTGACGAGGCGCTCCCCTACGCAGAGGAAGGCCTCGCGCGCGCCGAGCGTGTGGGCGATGAACGGCTGCTGGCCGGCGCGTTGATGGCTCGAGACGCCGTTGCGGTGCAGAGCGGACGCCTGGAAGGCGTGATTCCGGATCTCGAGCGCATCCTGGCGATCTGGCGCAAGCTGGGAGACCTGGACAGCCAGGCGTCCACCCTGGCATTCATGGGCGCTACCTACCAACAAAGCGGCGAATATGAGCGGTCGAAGCCATTCATCGCTGAATCTTTGCGGCTCCATGTGCGACTGGGGGCCTATGGCGAGCTAATCAGCTCCTTCGTAGGGTTGCACTTCCTGTCCGCGTCCATGGCTGAAACGCGGGAACAGGCGCTTGATGCGGCGCGCGTCATCGGTGTGATGAAGGCCTGGGAACAGTACATGTATGCTATGTCGTCACCGTGGTGGGAGTCGGACGCAGAAAAGGTGCTCCGCTCAACAATCATCGAAAAGATCGGTCGTGAAGGAATGGAGCGAGGAATCGCCGAGGGCCAACGCATGACGACCGCCGAAATAGTCGCGCTGTGTGAGCGCCTCACCGCGCCCAGCCAGCCCACCGGCGCGTCCACGTCGTCCACGTCGTCCGCGCCGCCCGCGCCGCCCGCGCCGCCCGCGCCCCGCGAGACGCCTGAGGCGCCGCAGGCGGGGCTGACGCGACGCGAGGTCGAGGTGCTGCGCCTCGTGGCGAAAGGGTTGACCAACGCCCAGGTCGCGCAGGCGCTGGTTATTACCCCGCGCACGGTCAATGCTCACCTGACGGCGATCTACGCCAAGATTGGCGTCACCTCGCGCAGCGGCGCCATCCGCTATGCGCTGGAGCATCAGCTGGATTAGGTCTCGCTCAAGCCTCACGGCTGCCCCCAGCGCGTCTATCCGTTCTACATCTCCGCACTGTTAGACCTAACACTCTCCTCACCCATCCTTCATACGAACCCTGGCGCCGCAAAGACTGTTACGCCTCACGATGCGCCACACCCCACGTGGCGGCTACAGTTGGCTCAAGCCAGGTGGCGCCGGCTCCCGCGCGGAGACGTCACGTGCGGCAGTGTCGCTCCTCTGGCCAGCGATCAGTAGTGGGCGCTTGCCTTTGGGAAAGGCGTAATCCGGATGGCCACCACCGTAACGACCAATGTCGTCATTCAGCGTCCGGTTGAGGAGGTGTTCGCGTTCGTCACTGACGCGAGAAATAACCCTCAATGGCAGGTTCGTAGCGGCCTGCAACGGACTCAGCAGCTGCCAGATGGCCCCGTTGGCGTGGGCACGCGCATCATCGAAGTCTGGAAGTTCATGGGCATCGAGTCGGAGTCTACCAGCGAGGTCAATGTGTACGAGCCGAACAGGACGTACACGCGCCGCGCGATCAGTGGCTCCAGCCCCATCAAAGAGGGAACATTCACGTTCGATCCGGTCGCGGGCGGCGTGCGACTGACAGCAGCCTTGCATGTCCAGGCTGGTGGCCTGTTCGCAATCGCTGAGCCGCTGCTGGCTAGCAACCTCAAGCGCGGGTTTGATGAGACCTTCACTACCCTGAAGGCGCTGCTGGAAGGGCAAGCCGCCGCAAGCGCCAGCTAAGCCTTCCAAGCCATGCGCGACAGAGCGCGGCGATTGATCCACCTCATCCAAGCGCATGGCCGCTTTTGAGGCCGTGTTAGAAACACTTCCTCATCTCCAGACCTTTGTCCCACGCGTCGTACGCGCCAGATGCGCGAAGACGCGGCTGGAAAATGGAGCATCTCCGATGGCGACTGAGACTTCCGCGCGCGTTACCGAGAAGCGCGCAACCGCTGCCGCCCGCTCGCCGTTCCGAGCGGTAGTTATCGCTGCGATGCTGGTCGTCGTTGCGGCGTCCGCTATGGGTCAGATATTGACCGGCGGTATCATCCCGCCGGAGATGGGGTTCCTGGTCGGCGGGCTGATCAGCGCTGGGGTGATGGCCCTCCCCTGGCGATGGTCAATGACGATCCCGCTCGTCCTGAGCGTGCTGCTAGTTATCGGGCCACTCGCAACCGGATTCCCGCAGTACGCGCTGTCGCACCCTACCGACCGCGTCGCATTCGCCACACTGGTCATTCAATATGGGATGCTGGTTCTCAGCGCGGGCGTCTGCCTGGTGATGCTGGTTCAGACGCTCCGTGGCGCCGCGGATCAGACGCCCCCCTGGACAACGCTCGCGGCCGCTGGCATGGTGGGGCTGACGCTTGGCGCGCTGCTGATCGGCCTGATCGCCCAGCCCGAAGGCGCGTCCGGTGTGGCCTCCACGAAGGCGGGAACAGAGATAGTCCACCTGACTTCAGATGCCTTCGCTCCTAATATCATTGCGCTGCACAAGGGCGATACGCTTACCGTCGTTAGCGACTCGCCCACGCCGCATATCCTCGCCAACGGCACCTGGAGCGCCAGCAACCAGCCACAGCCAGGCGCCGAGACAGGCGCGCCCACCATCAACAACGTCCAGGTCAACAACAATACCGTGGTCCTGGGCCCCTTCAGCGCGCCCGGAACCTATCACATCTACTGCACGGTCCATCCTGGCATGCGCCTGACAGTCATCGTGCAGTAAGAGGTCTTGGAGCCTCCCCTCTCCGGCGCCGGAGAGGGGAGCGCCGTACGAGGACATCGGGGAAGATTGGGGGCGACTATGACCGGCCTCGCATTTTGGTCCACCTCCCGGGTAGCTGGCGTTCTGCTCATTCTGGGCTCTCTCCTCGTTCTGAGCGCTGCGGGGTCGTATGGGTCCGTACGCGATAAGGGTGGACCAGTCATCTTCGGTCAGCCTCCGCGCGAGTGGCTGCGGCTGGTGTTCGAGCATCAGGCGCTCTGGCGCGTGGCCAGCATCCTATTCATCGCGGGCGTGATCACGACGCTGCTGGGCCTGGCGCTGCTCGGCTCGCTCCTGTCCAAGGCGGGCGCTCCGAACTTCGTGCAGGTTGGTCTGGTCGCCTATGTTGTCGGCGCCGTCATGTTTGTCATCAATCTGGCCGCACGCCTCACCGTTGACCCATGGGCCGCCAAAGCGACAGCGGAGACAGGTGTCATCCCAGACGTGTATGCGCCGCTCACGATGTGGATCGGCGCGCTGTTCGTGATCTTCACCATCCTCACCTTCGCGGCGCTAGCCATCTACGGTGGGGCTGTGCTCGCCACCGGCCTGCTGCCCAGTTGGGCGGGATGGCTGGCGATCGTGTACGGGCTGGGTGGGCTGGGTCTGCTAGCAGCCATTCGCGATGCGCCGCCATTCCTGCATTACCTCATGCCAATCCTGCTTGGCGTCCTGTTGCTGCTCGCATAGGCGCTCCGATGTGGCATCGCATAGGCTCGCGGCATGACTGGTCAGAACGGTGTGAGGCGCGATGAAAGCGTTCTATGAGATCGGCTATCGCTACTTCCGCATGCCCTAGGAGCAGGGACCGCGCGACAAGCTGGCGCGCCTGGTCGAGAGCGGGCGCATCCGGCCCTGCCGGGCGCTCGATCTGGGCTGCGGGACCGGCGCCAACGCCCTCTATCTCGCTCAGCACGGTTTCGACGTCACCGGCGTGGACTACGCGGTCGTACGCGGTTGCCGCCATCGAGAGGAGCCTCCATGACACCCAACGATAGGAAACCCACGCGCAAGCCAGTGGGACGCCAGCAACTCGCGATCATCCTCGCGCTCGCGCTCGCCTGGCTCGGCCTGTGGGCCCACGAGGCGCATCGCATGCCCGCCCTATTTGGTCTGACCCCCGACGGCAGCCTGCCGCTGCTGGCCATCGCCGTTGCGCTGCTCGCCTGGTGGCTGCGCGCGGCGCGCAAGCGCGCGCCTACTGTCGCGCTGCTGGTCTACGCGCTCATCAACGGTGTCGGCGGGCTCCTCAGCGTGCTGCCGCTGCCGGTCCTGCCCTTCGTGCCCGAGCAGACCCTGGATCACTACCTCATCCACGCGCTCTACGCCCTCTGCCAGGTGCCATTGATCATCGTGGCGCTCGTCGCGCTCACGCCCGCCAGAGCGAGCAGCGCGACCGCGCCAGCCCGCGCGCGATGCCCCCCCGCTGGCGTCGGGCGCGGTCTCGGAGCCACCGCGCGGGGCGCTGGGCTACTGGCCGCGCCGCCTGGCCAATCACACGGGGAAATCAGTACGCCGTCCAGCCGCAATCCAGCGAGACGGCGCTCCCGTGACGCCGGAGGCGGCGTCGGAGCAGAGGAACACGATGTATGCCGCCACTTCCTCGGGCTCCAGCAGGCGGTGAATCGGCGCGTCAGCGACCAGGATCGTCTCCACCACCTGCGGCTCTGGGATGCCAGGCGTCCGCGCCTGGTCGGTGATGGTGAGCAATTGGCGTGGAGCGCGACGGCGACATGCGCCTCTGCTCTATGCCAGTGTGGGGAGCCCGATGTGAGAGACATTGGAGGACTGTCATGTATGCTAGCGAACTACTCTCCACACCGCGTGTGGCTGGCGTTCTGCTCATTCTGGGCTCCCTCCTCTTCTTGAGCGGCGCAGGGTCGTATGCGTTCGTGAGAGATAGGGGCGGGCCAATGATCTTTGGCCAGCCGCCGCGCGAGTGGCTACGGCTCGTCTTCGAGCATCAGGCGCTCTGGCGGCGGGCCACCCTCCTGTTCATCACTGGAGTGATCACAACGCTGCTGGGTCTGACGCTGCTCGGCTCGCTCTTCCGTGGCGCTGGCGATCCCGGCTTCTCGCAAGTGGGCCTGCTGGCCTTCGCATTCGGGGCCGTCATGTGGGTCATCAATCTGGCCGCGCGCTTGACGGTGGACCCGTGGGCCGCCAAGGAGATGGCGGCGACGGGAAAGATTCCAGAGGTGTATACACCCATCACGGCGTGGACTGGCGCGCTGTTCGTGGTCTATACCATCCTCACCTTCACCGCGCTGGCCCTGTATGGCGGAGCGGCGCTCGCCACAAGTCTGCTGCCCGGCTGGGTAGGATGGGCGTCGATCATCTACGGTCTGGCCGGTCTGCTCCTGCTGGCGGCTAGTCGCGACGCGCCGCCGTTCCTGCATTACCTCATGCCCATCCTGCTCGGCATTCTTCTGCTGCTCTCGTAGGCGCGGGATACGAGTGACCCGGCCCCCCCTTCTCTATGCCAGAGATGGGGCGGACCCTGATATGAAACAGGCCGGAGGACAATATGACTGGCGGCGGATTATTCTCGATACCGCATATGGCTGGCGCGCTGCTCATCCTGGGCGCCATCCTCATTGGGGTCGGAGCGAGCGTGGCCACCATGGCGAAAGACAAGGGTGGGCCGGTCATCTGGGGCCAGCCACCGCGGGAGTGGCTACGGCTCATCTTCGAGCACCAGGACGCCTGGCGCTGGGGCGCGATTCTGTGGATCGCTGGGATGGTCGTGACCCTCCTCGGTCTGCCCCTGCTGACGGATCTCTTGCGCTCGGCGGGCGACCCCGGCTTCGCTCAAGCCGGCCTGCTCGCTTTCACCGTGAGCATCGCGCTGTGGGTCATCAGCCTGAGCTTTCGCGCCAGCGTGGACATCTGGGCGGCGCGGACCGCCGCGGCGACTCATTCCGTCCCCGAATCCTACGCGCCGCTCAGCGCGTGGAGTGGCGCCCTGTTCATCATCTTTACCATCATCGCCTTCGTCGCGCTGGCCTTGTATGGCGGCGCGATACTCGCCTCCAACCTGCTCCCAGGCTGGGTAGGATGGGCGTCCATCATCTTCGCG
>DASTKI010000170.1:0-5206 GCA_035716045.1 Ktedonobacterales bacterium | reverse complement strand
GCCAAGCACGACCGCCTTCGAGCCGGGCAGCGCGGGGGCCTCGTTCTCCTGCTCATAGGTGGCGTAGAAGTAGGGCGTGCGCGCGGCGAACTCGGCGGCGCAGGTGTCCACCATCTTGAAGGTCGGCAGGATGCCCAGCGCGCGGCGGCGCTCGTAGACCGCGCGGGCGGTGGTCTCCGTCGCGCCCGCGCGCTGGGCTTGCGCGGCGGCGATTTGCGCGTCGGAGAAGCCCATGCGCTTGGCCTCACGCAATAGCGCGGGCGTCAATTCCTGGCGGGATAGCCGCTGCTCCAGCTTGATGATGCGCCGCAGCTTGGCCAGGAACCAGCGGTCAATGCCGGTCTGCTCATGCAGGGCGTCAATCGCGCCGTCGGCGGTGTCTACCCGCAGGGAGTCGAGCAGGCGCCAGAGGCGCACATCGTTGGGCGGGAACTCGCCCAGGTCGTCTATGTCGCTGGGGGTCGAGTTGAGGGTGTCGGCTCGCACCTCCAGCGCGCGCATCGCCTTTTGCAGCGCCGCCTCGAAGGTGCGGTCAATCGCCATCACCTCGCCAGTGGCCTTCATCTGCGTGCCCAGGCCGCGGTCGGCCAGCGGGAACTTGTCGAATGGCCAGCGCGGAATTTTGACGACGACGTAGTCCAGCGCGGGCTCGAAGGCGGCGACGGTTTTGCCGGTGACTTCGTTGGTGATCTCGTCCAGCCGCTTGCCGATGGCGATCTTGGTGGCGACGCGCGCGATGGGGTAGCCGGTGGCCTTGGAGGCCAGCGCCGAGGAGCGGCTGACGCGCGGATTGACCTCGATGACGTAGTAGCGGAAGCTGCGCGGGTCTAGTGCGAACTGGATGTTGCAGCCGCCCTCGACGCCCAGCGCGGAGATGATCCGCAGCGAGGCGGTGCGCAGCATCTGGTACTCGCGGTCGGAGAGCGTCTGGCTGGGGGCGACGACGATGCTGTCGCCGGTGTGGACTCCAAGCGGGTCGAAGTTCTCCATGTTGCAGACGGTGACGCAGGCGCCCGCGCTGTCGCGGATGACCTCGTACTCGATCTCTTTCCAGCCGCCGAGGTACTGCTCGACGAGGACCTGGCCGATCGGGCTGGCGGCGATGCCGCGCTGGGCGATGGCGGCAAGCTCGCTGCGCGTGCGGGCGATGCCGCCACCGGAGCCGCCGAGCGTGAAGGCCGGGCGGATGACGGCGGGCAGGCCGATCTCTGCCTCGCTGAAGGCCAGCGCATCCGCGGCGCTGGTGACAGTCTTGCTGGGCGGCACGTCCAGCCCCAGGCTGAGCAGCAGTTGCTTGAATAGCTCGCGGTCTTCGGCTTGCTTGATGGTCTGAAGCGGGGTGCCGAGCAGGCGCACGCCATACTCGTCGAGCGCGCCATCCTCCGCCAGCGCGACGGCCAGATTGAGGCCGGTCTGGCCGCCGAGCGTTGCCAGCAGGCCGTCGGGGCGCTCGCGGGCGATGATGCGCCGCACCGAGGCGACGGTCAGCGGCTCGATGTAGGTGGCATCGGCCACGCCCTCGTCGGTCATGATCGTGGCAGGGTTGGAGTTGACCAGGATGACGCGCTTCCCCTCCTCACGCAGCGCGCGGCAGGCCTGGGCGCCAGCGTAGTCGAACTCCGCCGCCTGGCCGATGATGATCGGCCCGGAGCCGATGACCAGCACACTCTGTATGTCGTCGCGCGTCATGTGCGATTGCTCCTTATGGATGGTAAGCGTCTGGTTCCCCGCTCCCGCTCGTCCCGGCCTTGAAAGGCCGGGGCACGCGACGGGGCATGAATGCCTGGGGATGTATCCCCTCGTACCGTGCGCTGGCCCTTTAGGGCCGCGCCGTTCCCGCCGCCCGCTCGTAGAGAGCGATGTAGTAGTCCGCTTCTTCGACTACGGCATACAGGCTGAAGCCCTGGCGCTCGTAGTAGGCGCGCAGGGCGTTGTTGCCCGCCCAGCAGTCGAGCCGCAGCCAGGCGCGACCCACCGTCGCGACACGCTGGCTCGCGTAGTCCAGCAGCGCCGCGCTGAGACCCGTCCCCGCGTCGGCGCGTCGCACGCAGAGCGCATGCAGGTAGCCCGCATCGGGTGGCCGCTCGCCCCAGACCTCCACATCCTCCCACTGGAGGGTGAAGCCTCCCGCCGGAGCGCCGTCGCGCCGCGCCAGATAGACCTCGCCGCCGCCGGCCAGCACGCCCTGCAACGCCGTCGCGCTGAACTCGCCGGGGCGCCATTGCCTGATCCCGCGTTCCCAGAGCCACGTGGCCGCCTCCTCATGGATGGCGAGGAAGGCCGCCAGGCCATCTGAGTCCGCCGCGTCCAGGCGCTCGATGGTATGGGCGGCGGTGAGTGGCTCACGCGCCTGGCTCATGGAGTATCTCCCGCTGGCGGGTAAACCCGCGCCTAAGGGCGGCTCGCGCCGCCGCAAAGCCTGCCTCCGCAGGCTCTCCCCTCCCGGTCGCGCCCCAGCCAGCGCAGGCGGGCTTCGTGGCCGTTAGGCCCTTAGCTGCGGGTTCACCTGCCCAGGCTACACGCGCCTGGGCATTGATGTTCCCATTTCCGTGCGCCGGCCATTTATGGCCGCGCCTCCCCCTCGACCCTCATCAGCGCGCGGAACTGGTCGAACAGGTAGTGGTTGTCCTCCGGGCCGGGGGCCGCTTCGGGGTGGTATTGCACCGAGAAGACGGGCAGCGACTCGTGGGCCAGCCCCTCGACGCTGTCGTCGGAGAGGTTGATGTGGCTGACGGTAAAGCCGCTCTCAGGGGGCAGCGTCTCGGCCAGCACCTGGAAGTTGTGGTTCTGCGAGGTGACGGTGACGCGCCCGGTGCGGATGTCGCGCACAGGGTGGTTGGCGCCATGGTGGCCGAAGAGTAGCCGTCCGGTCTTCGCGCCCGCCGCCAGGCCGATGATCTGGTGGCCGAGGCAGATGCCCATCACTGGCATGCGCTGCTCGTAGATCAGCGAGCGGGTGAGGGCGATCAGCGCCTCGACACTCTCCGGGTCGCCGGGGCCGTTGGAGAGCAGCACGCCGTCAGGGTTCACCTGGCGGATGACGCTCATATCCACGTTGTGCGGCGCGACGATCACCTCCATGCCGTGCGCAGTAAGCTGGCGAGCGATGTTGCGCTTGAAGCCGGTATCCACCAGCAGCACGCGCGGCGCGCCGGGCGTCGCGGGCCGCGTCTCCCACGGCGCGAGGTCGTCAATCGAGACTTCGCTGACGACATCTATGTCAGAGACGGAGCGTACCTGGCGCGCCTCGGCGGTCAGCGCGGCGATGTCGGGCGACTGGCCGGGCGTGAAGACGCGGATGACGCCGCGCAGGCTGCCCGCCTCGCGCAGATGGCGTGTGAGCGCGCGGGTGTCCACATCGTAGAGGCCGGGGATGCCATAGCGGCGCAGGTAGTCGTCAATGCTCTGCCCGCCGCGCCAATTGCTGTATTCGTCGCACCACTCACGCACGATCAGTGCGGAGAGCCACGGGCGGCGCGACTCGACATCCTCATCGGCGACGCCGTAGTTGCCGATCAGCGGATAGGTCATGGTGACCATCTGCCCGCGGTAGGAGGGGTCGGTGCAGATCTCCTGGTAGCCGGTCATCGCGGTGCAGAAGACCACCTCGCCGCGCCGCCCGCCCGCTAGCGACTCGACCGCGCCAAACGGCTTGCCGTAGAAGATGGCGCCGTCTTCGAGGACCAGCGCGGCGGTCAATTCGGCGCCGTCGTCCGCCATGGTCGCTCCTTCTCGATCGTTCACGCGCCGATTCCCCATTTCCACGCCCCAGCCTGCGCAGGCGGGCTTCGCGGCCGCCAGGCGAGCGGAGCGAAGCGCCCCAGTGGGTTCGGGGTTCCTGCTGGGGCCCTTAGCCGCGGGTTCATCCGCCCGGTGGCTACACGCCGTGGTCATACGCGCGCCTCCTCGGTGGCCGCGTCGTAGATCACCCGCCCGCCAAGCCACGTCTGGCGCACACGCCCGCGCAGCGTCAGCCCAGCCAGCGGCGTATTCTTGCCCAGCGAGGCGAAGCGGGCGGGGTCCACCGTCCAGGTTTCGTCCGGGTCGAAGATCACCAGGTCGGCGGGCTTACCCGGCTCCAGCGTCCCGGCGTCCAGGCCCCAGGCGGCGGCGGGGCGCGTGGTCAGCGCCGCGATCAGCGCGGAGAGCGGCAGCCTATCCGTGTGGACGAGCGCCAGCAGCGCCGCCAGCGCCGTCTCGAAGCCGCTGATGCCGAACGCCGCCTCGCTAAACTCGCAGTCTTTGTCCACTGTCGTGTGCGGCGCGTGGTCGGTGGCGATGGCGTCAATCGTGCCGTCCAGCAGGCCGGCCAGCAGCGCCGCGCAGTCGGCGGCGGTCCGCAGTGGCGGATTGACCTTGGCGGCGGTGTCGTAGCGCGGCCCTGCGGGCAGCGGCTCGCCGCTCAGCGCCCGCAGCGCGTCGGCCAGCGGGCCGGTCCGCTCGCCCGCTACCCAGTCGTCGGTCAGCAGTAGGTGATGGGGCGTGACCTCGGCGGTGACGGGCAAGCCTTCGCGTCTGGCCTCTCGCACCAGCGCGACCGCCCCGGCGACGCTGAGGTGCGCGGCATGGTAGCACGCGCCGGTCAGGCGGACCAGCTCCAGGTCGCGCGCCAGCATCACCGTCTCACCGGCGGCGGGCCAGCCTTTGAGACCGAGGCGCGTGGCGGCGGGGCCTTCGTTCATCACCCCATCGCCTACTAGGTCCTCGTCCTGGCAGTGCTCGACGACCGGCAGGCCCAGCGGCGCGGCGTAGTCCAGCGCGTGGCGCATCACCTTGCCACTCGTAATGGGGCGGCCGTCGTCGGAGAAGGCGACCGCGCCCGCCTCGGCAAGCTCGCCCATGTCGCTGAGCTCCGCGCCCCGCTCGCCCTTGCTGATGGCGGCGATGACCTTGACCCGCGCGGGCGCGCCCTCCGTTTTGTGGCGGATGTATTCGACGTCCGCAGGTGTGTCGGTGACAGGGTTGGTGTTGGGCATGGCGCAGATGGTGGTAAAGCCGCCGCGCGCCGCCGCCGCCGTCCCGGTCTGGATGGTCTCTTTGGCCTCGAAGCCCGGCTCCCGCAGGTGGGCGTGCAGGTCCACGAAGCCCGGCGCGATGACCCAGCCCGCCGGGAGGTTGACCTCGCGCGCGGGCCGGCCCTCGGAGTCGAGCTGGACAAGCGCGCGGGTCACATCGGGGCCGAGCCGGCCGCCCGCGGCCATGCCAC